>NZ_JAOTPL010000006.1:0-173469 GCF_025631005.1 Haoranjiania flava | reverse complement strand
CTAAAGTCTATAACCTCTTTCGGGCGAATCAATCACCTTCTGTGCATTGCTTCCTCTCACTGACAGGCGGGCGTTTGGTGTGAGCAAATATAGCTTTACCGGGATGATTGTGCGTAAATCCTAACTTCTATTGTGTGCAATTCCAAAAAATCTATAGCCTGTTGTGTGTAAGTTCAAACAAATATGTGTGAATAATTGATTTTAAGGTTTTTCAACTAAAAAGAAGAGAAAATGAATTTTGTGGGCAATTTGTAAAACAAATTAGAGTCCTTAAACACAAAAGCCCTGAAACGTACTGTTTACAAGGCTTTTGGCTTGTGGAGAATACCGGATTCGAACCGGTGGCCTCTTGCCTGCCAGGCAAGCGCTCTAGCCAACTGAGCTAATTCCCCTCATATCTTTTAAACTTTCCGGCATTGCTGCCATACGGTTGCTAAAGGCCGACAAAAGTAATAAGTATTTCATTAAATCGCAAAATAAAATCTGGAAACACCGCCAAAAAACTTACTTTTACAACAGGCTGCTGTACAAACCAAATAAAACCTATCAGATGCAAAAGATCTGGAACCAGATACTGGAATATTTATTTATCAGGAAAAGGGAAACTCCGCACAACTTTGACACGCGTGCCATGCATTGGATGAACAGGGTATCCATTATCCTGTTCCTGATAGCCTTGCTGATCTTATTCTATAGGCTGTTCATAAGGCGTTAGCTCTGCTTTCTTCTGCCTGAATGTAAAACTTCTCTGCACAAAATAAGTGAAGGCAACCACAATCACCACCGTAGTCCAATAAGAAGGAGTGGGGAACCAGCCGAATACCCTGACAAAAAGTTTCATCAGCAGGTAGTTCAGCGCCAGGTTAATAATTGCTACAATAAAATAGCGTATAAACTGTATTCTTCTGCGCAGGTGAGAGCCCGGAAACACCACGTACATGCTCAGGTAAAAACCCAGAGGCAGGGTCACCAGGAAGTTGCAGAGCAGGGCTGCGTTCTCAGGCTTGATTGCCAGGTTTATACCCCACAGAGAAGTTTCTACAAAAGCGTATTGTTTAAAAACAAAATTGTATAGCAGGGGATAAAGCAACATGCCCAGCGCCATATTTGCGCCGCCGCATACAGCATATCGGAATAACTGTAAAGGTAAAAAACGACGAAACGGCGGATAAAAGAAATCCACCGTTTGCAAGATCGTATTTTTTGACCAAAGATGCAACTTCCTCATTACTGTGGCGAAGTTAGCAAAATTGTTCTATATGGTTTGTGAATTATCTTCTCCTTGTGCCGAAAATATCATCCCATACAGTTCTGCTTCTGCGGTCGTACCTGGTACCTTCATTTTTGTTAAGCTGGCCAGGAGCATAGTCTGTAGCTTTTCCGCCGTACACCTTTTTAGCCTGGCCCGGAGGCAGGTCTGTATTGGTGCCGTACCTAATGCTTCGGCGATGGTACCTGTCATTGCGGCCATACCTGCCGTTGCGGTCATACATATCGTGGTCGCGGTTTTTTTGCGCGTACACTTTGTTGTTTTTTGCTTTGTGGCCGTTGCCTCTGTTCTGTGCCTGAGCGTCTGTGGCTGTAAACAATAATGCACCGCTCACTAATATTGCTAAGGCTGAAATTTTAAGGTTTTTCATATATCTATATTTTAGTTCGCCGCTTTGCGGCTGTTTTCAATGGTCACATGGAATAGGTTTTATTCATTACCAGTTGGTATGCAACTCTTATGACTATTTCATATATCTATATTTTAGTTCGCCGCTTTGCGGCTGTTTTTTAATCGTCAAATAGAATTACTTGCAGTGAACTTGGTTTCGCCATAATCATTGCGGTTGGTATGCAACTTTACTTATGACTATTTTTTGTTGTGTTTTTTAATTAATAGAATTTATAGTAATTAATCTCTGTCTTTGTATCTCTTATATTTATTCCTGTATTTTTTATCCTCTCTTTCATAACGGTCATATCTGTCATATTGGTCATACCTTTTGTTGTATTTTTTTTGCTGGCCGTAGGCATACGGCTTGGCGCTTGTGCTGCCGTAGAGTTTTTTTGCCTGTCCGGGTGGTAAACGCCTTTCTCGGTAAAACCTGCCATCGTAATAATATCCGCGGTTTGCATAGTACCTTCCATTCTGGTAGCGGTAATAATGCCCGTTGCGATAATATCCGTCAGCCCTGTTGTAACCATAGCCGTTGTTGTAGCCGTATCCGTCATTGTAAGTGGCACAGGCTGAAAAGCTAATCGCAACTGCCAGCATGACGCCTGTGAAAAATAATTTATTCATAATCTCTGTTCCTCCTTTGGTTTTGTTTCACCATGCATTTTTATTTATTTGTAAAAAGAATGAATGAAACATATTTTTGCATTTCTGAATTTAATGGCAAGTTAGAGCGGCAACATGAAGTTTACATGAAATAATCGTAAAATCAGTAAAAAACCTACCTGCCTGTATATTAATTTAAAATAATACCGGATTGCCGCAGCATTGTTTCGGGAAAAAGATAAAGAGATGAATATTGTAAGTGAAATTAAAGAAAAATCAGCACAAGCGTTGGAAGAATTGTACCAGTTGGCCGTGCCGGTCAATGAAGTATTGATCAATGAAACAAAGCCCGAGTTTGAAGGAGATTATACACTGGTGTTATTTTCTTTTATTAAACAAATAAAAAAAGCTCCGGAAGTCGTTGGCAATGAGATAGGAACGTATCTCAAGGATAAGTATCCGGCGATCTTTACTTCATACAACGTTATCAAAGGTTTCCTGAACCTGGAAATAGCAGACAGCTATTTTATAAACTTCCTGGATGAAGACCGGCATCAACAGCCGACAGGCCGGAAAATAATGGTGGAGTACTCTTCGCCCAATACCAATAAGCCATTGCACCTGGGCCATTTAAGGAACAACTTTCTTGGATGGAGCATCGCAAAGATTGCTGAAGCCAACGGCAATGAAGTGATAAAAACCTGTGTAGTCAATGATCGCGGCATACATATCTGTAAAAGCATGGTAGCATGGCAGCGGTTTGCCAAAGGCGCCACACCGCAATCTACAGCACAGAAAGGCGATCATTTCGTCGGCGACTATTATGTAAAATTCAATGATGCCTACAAGCAGGAAATAAACGAGCTGATAGCACAGGGCATGAGCGAGGCAGAAGCCGAAAAAGAAGCGCCCATTATGAAAGAAGCTCAGCAGATGCTCATCGACTGGGAAGCCGGAAAGCCTGAGGTGATCAGCCTTTGGAAAGAAATGAACGGCTGGGTGTACAAAGGATTTGATAAAACCTATGAAGCGATAGGCAGTAAATTCGACAAAATTTATTATGAAAGTGAAATATACCTGCTTGGTAAAAACCTGGTGGAGGACGGCCTGCAAAAAGGAGTGTTTTTTCAGAAAGAAGATGGCAGCGTATGGATAGACCTTACCTCCGAGGGACTTGATGAAAAGCTGGTGCAACGCAAAGACGGCACCTCGGTATACATCACCCAGGATATTGCACTGGCAGTGCTCAAGCAGCAGGAATACGGTATTGATAAAAATATTTATGTGGTAGGCGATGAGCAAAACTACCATTTTAAAGTACTGAAACTGATCTGCCAGAAACTGGGCCTGGCATCGGCAGACGGCATTTACCATCTCAGCTATGGTATGGTGGAACTACCTACCGGTAAAATGAAAAGCCGTGAAGGCACGGTAGTAGATGCAGACGACCTGGTGGAAGAAATGATCAGCATTGCACGCAATAAAACAGAAGAATTGGGCAAGGTAAAAGATTTTACCGGTGAAGAGCTGGAAAACCTGTACGCCACAATTGGCCTGGGTGCATTGAAGTTTTTCCTGCTGAGGGTAGATCCTAAAAAGAAAATGATCTTCAACCCCGAGGAGAGCATAGATTTTCACGGCTTTACAGGGCCATTTATACAATATACCCATGCCAGGATAAAGAGCATTCTAAGAAAAATAGCCGAAAGCGATTTCACTTTTTCTCATATCGAGAATTATGCACTCAACAGTTACGAGAAAGATGTGCTGTTGCATTTAGAGCAATATAGTGCTGTGTGCCTGGAAGCTTTTGAATTATACGATCCATCGAAAATAGCCATTTATATTTTTGAGCTGGCTAAAAAGTTCAATGCCTTTTATACCGAATGTTCCATTGCCAATGCAGAAAAACAGGACGAAAAAAGCCTTCGTGTAAAACTTGCCAGGCAAACAGCAGAAACCATCAGGCATGGCATGAGCTTATTGGGCATACAGGTACCTGAAAGAATGTAATTATTAGTGGAAAATTGACAATGGATAGTTGATAATGGATAGTTGAAAATTTGAAAGTTGATAATGAAATCAATTTCGCCAGAAGAAGGTATGGCCTTATTTTTAAAGTAGTATGGGCCACGAAATTTCATACAGCTCACAATTTAATATTTTATAGGTTCCGGTGCGTGCTCTTCTTACAAGGGAGGCGTAAAGATCTGTTATACCGCTTTATAATTGATTACCTGTCAATTCAGTTATTATTTTCCACTTGCCACTTTCCAATTATCCTATTGTGTCTCTGTTAACTATCAATTTTATTTTTTCTCTACCCAAACTTATCCACAATTTTGTACCATATTATTAATTTATCATTAACAGGCATTGCGATAGTTTGTTAAGATAAATAAAAGTGTTTCTTTTGCAGCAAGAATCAAATGAAACTAATATGTCATTCAAAAAATCATTACAATTATTTTTAATGTTGTTACTGCCGGCGGTACTGTTTGCGCAGGTAACTACGAGTAGTATTACGGGAACAGTTGTAGGCCCGAGCGGTAATCCGTTGACTGGCGCTTCTGTTACAGCTACTCACCTTCCCACTGGTAGTGTATATAAAACAATTACGCGTACCGGCGGTTTATTCGATCTCCCAGGATTGAGAATCGGTGGCCCTTATGTTTTAGAAGTGTCTTATGTTGGGTTTAATGTTCAAAAAATTGATGATATACAATTACTGTTGGGTCAGCCTTTAGACCTCGTTGTGGATATGGATGAATCTACAGTCAACGCGGGCAATGAAGTAGTTGTTACAAGCGTAAGAAGCAGGACGGCAGCGAGTGTGAAGACAGGAGCTGCAACCATTCTGACAAATGCACAGATAACAGCTATGCCTACAATATCACGTTCTATCAATGATTTTACACGCCTTACTCCACAAGCTAATGGCAATAGTTTCGGAGGCAGAGACGGCCGTTACAACAACTTAAGAGTTGATGGCGCGAACTTGAATAACAACTTTGGCCTTAGCAGCGACCTTGCTCCGGGCGGCGGTTCTCCAATATCTTTAGATGCCTTTGATGAAGTTTCTGTAAGCATAGCTCCATTCGACGTGCGCCAGTCTGGCTTCACAGGAGCGGGCATCAACGTAGTTACTAAGAGTGGTGCTAATCAATTTCATGGTTCTGCCTACACTTATTTAAGGAATCAGAATTCATACGGTTATAAAGTAAATGGTACAGAGCTTACTAAGACGGCTAATAGCAATACTATTGTAGGTGCTACTTTGGGCGGGCCAATTATCAAGAATAAATTATTCTTTTTTGTAAGTGGTGAATATGAAAAAAGTTCAAGACCAGGAATTAACTTCACTCCTGCTGGCTCTTCATTTGTAGGAAATCCTTCAAACACTAAGGTGGAAGATTTGAAAAAGGTATATGATTTTGTAAAATCTAAATACAATTACGATCTGGGTGCATATCAGAATTTTCCGAATTTTGATGAGAACAACCGCAAGATTTTAGCTAAACTTGACTGGAATATTGATAACAGCCATAAACTAACGCTCAAATTTTCTGACTATAAAGGTTACCAGGTAAGTCCGTTGAACGGAAGTAGTGTGCCTCAAAACGGGCCAATTATAGTAACGGGCCAGGCTAAAGGTGTAACACGTTTACCTAACAACAGGTTCAGCGCTAACTCTATGGCATTTTCAAGCTCTAACTATGCTACAAACAGAATTGTTAGGAGCGGTACCTTAGAGTTGAACAGCAGGTTCAGCCCGGAATTATCCAACCAGTTTTTAGCTACTTATACTAAAGTAAGCGATATCAGGGAGCCTTATGGCAACAAAACAGTTTTTCCGACTGTAGATATTTTTAACGGAGCCGGGCAAAACTTTATCAGCTTTGGTACCGATCCTTTTACAAATAATAACCAATTGGTGAACGATGTCATCAATTTTACCAACAACATTACTTATTACGCAGGCAGGCATACAGTTACAGGCGGTATCACCTATGAGCATCAGAAGATAGGTAATATGTTTATGGGCGGTTCTCAGGGACACTATGCTTTTAATTCATTAGATGATTTCCTCAATGAAAAAGCTCCTGCTTATTATGGTTATACTTATTCACTCGTGCCAAATAAACCGGCTGTATTTTCTGCTGAATTGAAATTAGGCCAGCTTGGAGCGTACTTGCAGGATGAGTACAATATTACTGATAAGTTTAAACTGACTTACGGTATAAGAATGGACATGCCTATTTATGGCGAGAAGCCCATAGCTAATCCGAAAATAGATGAACTTCAGTTCCCTGATAAAGACGGAAATATAAAGTCTTTCAGCACCGGTAAGTGGCCCAAAAACAGGCCGTTGTTCTCTCCAAGAGTTGGATTTAACTGGGATGCAATGGGTGACAAGTCATTGACTTTAAGAGGTGGTACAGGTATATTTACAGGACGCATACCATTTGTATTTTTAACCAATATGCCTTCGGGAAGCGGCATGTATCAAAATGCTGTAAGGCTTAATACCGCTGCAGACTTGCTTGCTGCAGGTGTTACAAAGTTTGATCCTAATCCTGATGCGTATGCAGAGTCTCCCGCATTTGTAAGAACAGCAGGTACTACTGTTCCCAGAGATTTTGTTTTAATTGATCCGGATTTCAGGTTTCCACAAATATGGAGAACTAATTTTGGTGCAGACAAAAGGCTTGGTAATGGGTATATAGCTACAGTTGATCTTATTTACACAAAAGATATCAACGCAGTAGTAATGCGCAATCCGAATTTGAAAGCGCCTACTACTCAATACACCGGTGCTGATACAAGATTTTATTACCCTAACGGTATAACCACTGCTGACACCTATTATCCGGCAGCCACAGTCGGCACACCTATTATTTTAGAGAACGTGAATAAAGGAAGTGCGTTTTCTGCCACTGCCCAATTATCTAAAACATTTGAAAATGGCTTTTTTGGTTCAGTAGCCTATACATATTCTGCTGCTAAAGAAGTGAGCCCCAATCCGGGTTCGAGGGCTACTTCCGCATGGCAATCTATATATAATGTAAATGGTCCGAATGACAAGGTGCTGGATAATTCTCAGTATGCGATACCGCATAGGATAATTGCAAACGCTTCTTACAGGATAGAGCATGGTATATTTAATTTTCCTACAACTCTATCGTTATTCTATGAAGGTGCACACCAGGGTTTGATCAGTTATAATGTTAATGGCTCTATTGTAGGAGATGGCAATACTGAATTAATGTACGTTTACCCTTCAGGAGCAGATGTGCCATTTATAGCTTCGACTAAATATACGGTCGCTCAGCAACAAGCAGCTTATGATGAGTTCATATCCAACAGTAAATACTTAAACAGTAAGAGAGGCCAGTACGTAAACCGTTATGGAGCTACATCTGCATGGTACAACCAGATTGATTTCCGTTTCCTGCAGGATTTGCTGGTTAGAAAAAATGAATTTGGCAAAACTGCAAGAGTATTACAGTTCAGCATGGATATATTCAATATCGGAAATATGCTGAACAGCAAATGGAAAAACTGGGGATATCGTCAGACCACAACACTTACAGATCCTTTACAGTTCAAAGGTGTTGTAAACGGTGCTCCAACTTTCAATATGAGAGAATATGGCGGTGCGTTGGTTACAAATCCATTTACACCAAACCTGTCTACATACAGTACATGGAGCATGCAAATGGGACTGAAATATACTTTCTAATTTTCTGCAACCTATATACTATCAAACCCGCTTCGGCGGGTTTTTTAGTTGATTGTAGTATATTATCTTTTCTTGAGTGACAACATTCCTGGAAGTTCGTCATTGCGATAAACTGTAGCATAGCGAAAGTTTAGAAGCAATCTCTGTATTGGAATGCAATGGGTTTGTGTTTTGAGACTGCTTCACTCGTAGCTCGTTCGCAGTGACGGCATCTTGGTTATCCGTCATTGCGATAAACTGTAGCATAGCGAAAGTTTAGAAGCAATCTCTTTATTGGAATGCGTTGGGTTTGTGATTGCTTCACTCGTACCTCGTTCGCAGCGACGGCATCTTTCGGAAGTTTCGTAGTGACGATTTTTGCTCATCAACTACTCTTTCAGTTTCTTACCACTACTTCCAGCAATTCATCAGCGAACATTGCGGAGTCTAAATCATTGTCAGAAGCAGCTAAATTGCCGAGTGTACGTGTATTGTTGATGTGCTGCTGAATGTAAAATATATGCTTGTAATTTTTACCGTACAGGTAGCTGATCATCTCGTGCAGATCGCTCTTTTGCAATAGGCCCGAATGCACGGTAGTCCTTACTTCAAAGGGCAGGGCAGCGCCGGAAAGTATATCCAGCGTTTCTTCAAACGGTTTATATAAATCAGACTGTGTGATCTCTTTAAACAGATGTGGGGGAGCTTTAAAATCAAGCGATACGTAGTCAACCAATTCCTCTTGAATCAATAAGCGCATCAAGGCAGGGTTGCTTCCGTTGGTATCAATCTTTACAAGAAATCCCATTGACTTTATCTGCATTATAAACTCTTTCAGATGTTTGTGCATCGTGCATTCGCCGCCGCTAAGCACCACGCCGTCAAGCAGATTTTTCCTTTTTTGCAGAAATAAACAAACATCTTCAAAAGACATTTTTCCTTTGCCTAAAACAATATCAGGATTGTAACAGTACACACACCGCATATTGCAGCCTGCAAACCAGATGATGCAGGCTGTTTTATCCGGGTAGTCAATCAGTGTAAAAGGCGTGATATCGTAAATAGGCTTGGCCATCCGGGAATTTGCTTAATTGCAACAGCCCTTTTCCACGAATAGTGTTCTTTGTTTGTGCTCGCCTTTTTTGCCGATATTGAAACTTTCAACAGGCCTGTGGTAGCCCATTACACGGGTGTACACAAGGCATTTTGTACGCTTCTCGGTGTTACTGTCAAGTAGTAACGCTTCTTTGGTTTTAGTAGTGTTCATTTTTTTTGTTATTTTGGTTTAATTCATTCAATAATTCTTTATCGCATTTCGGGCAATATTCATGTTCGCCTGCCAGGTATCCATGTTTGGGACATATACTGAACACAGGCGTTACCGTGATGTATGGCAGACGGAAGTTGCTCAATACTTTTTTTACCAGGTTGCGGCAGGCTTCGGCCGTGCTTATTTTTTCGCGCATGTACAAATGCAGCACCGTGCCGCCTGTATATTTGCATTGCAGCTGGTCCTGCAGGCTCAGCGCTTCAAACGGATCATCGGTATGGTCTGCAGGTATCTGTGAACTGTTGGTGTAATAAATATTTTCATCGAAGCCTGCCTGGATAATGTCGGGGTAGCGCTTCTTGTCTTCCTTGGCAAACCGGTAAGTGGTGCCTTCCGCCGGGGTAGCTTCCAGGTTGTAGAGGTTGCCCGTTTCAGCCTGGAACTCTTTCATCCTGTTGCGGATGTAATCGAGTATTTCGGCAGCAAACTCAATACCTGTCTCGGTTGTAATGCTGTCCTGCTGCTGGCTGTAGTTCACGATCATTTCATTGATACCATTTACGCCAATGGTAGAAAAGTGGTTCCTGAAATGCGGCAGGTACCTTTTTGTGTAAGGGTACAAACCTCTTTCGTACATATCCTGTATAAACACCCTTTTCTTTTCCAGGGTAGATTTTCCCAGCAACAGTAACTGATCCAGCCTTTCGAACAGCCCTTTCTTATTGCCTTTGTACAGGTAGCCGAGGCGCGCCATGTTGATGGTAACTACGCCGATGCTTCCTGTCATTTCAGCGCTGCCAAACAGCCCGTTGCCTCTTTTGAGCAATTCCCTCAGGTCAAGCTGCAACCTGCAACACATGCTCCTTACAGCATTTGGCTTATAAGCTTCAGGGTTTTCTACGCGATTGCCGTTGTCATCTAAAATATACTGGCTGCCTATAAAATTCTGGAAATAAGATGAGCCTATTTTAGCCGTGTTCTCAAACAGTATGTCTGTGTTTTCACCATGCCAGTCAAATTCTTCGGTAATGTTTACCGTGGGTATCGGGAAAGTGAATGGCTGTCCGTTGGCATCTCCCTCTGTCATTACGGTGTAGTAGGCCTTGTTGATCATGTTCATCTCTTCCTGGAAATGCTCGTATCTCAGGTCTACCAGTTGATCTGCTCCTCTCGCAATTGCTTTATTCAACAGGGCTTCGTCCTGTATGCCTGTAAACAGGTGGTGATTGTTTTTGGTAGGCATCTGCTCTTTGAGGTCTGCGGGCACTATCCAGTCGAGTGTAATATTGGTGAATGGCGACTGTCCCCAGCGTGCGGGCACATTGAGGTTGTACACAAAACTCCTTACGGCCTTTAAAACATCATTAAAGCTCAGGTTGTCCTTAAAAACATAAGGCGCCAGGTAAGTGTCGAAAGAGCTGAATGCCTGTGCGCCGGCCCATTCGCTTTGCAGTATGCCGAGGAAGTTGGCCATTTGTCCCAGCGCCTCGCGAAAGTGCGATGGCGGGCGGCTTTCAACACGTCCGCGTACACCGTTGAAGCCATCATTCAGCAGTACGCGCAGGCTCCAGCCGGCACAATAGCCGGTGAGGCAGTCCAGGTCATGGATGTGATAATCGCCGTTGCGGTGTGCGTAGCCTTCTTCCCTGGAATAAACTTTATCGAGCCAGTAGTTGGCAATGATTTTTCCTGCCACATTGTTCACCAGCCCGGCATTTGAATAAGATGTGTTGGCATTCGCATTGATGCGCCAGTCGGTTTCATGTATATACTCTTCAATAGTTTGCGTGCTGTCAACATAGGTGGTGTCTTCGTTTAACCCGCCGATATGTTCACGTTGCATCTTTCTTGTATGCCTGTACAGCATAAAGGAGCGCATCACATCAAAATAGTTGTTATCATACAGCTCCTTCTCTATAGTATCCTGTATTTCTTCCACAGCCCAGGTGGTTTTGCTGTCCAGCGCATGCATTACGCTTTCAAATATTGCCGGGCTATATTCTTTCTGCACACTATAAAATCCTTTTTTAATAGCATCTTCTATTTTAAAGGGTTCCAGCGGCTGGTATTCGCCGTTTCTTTTGATGACATATCTTTCCATATTTATAAAGCTTTTATTGGGAATGGTTTGGCTGCAAGTACTGTAAATGCTACGTTGTGGTGTGTCAAACTATTCCTGTGTGTGATTTTTCCTTTGCTGTAAGACAAATATCCAGGTAATTAATTAGAAAAGAAAGTGATTGTTTTACACATGGTGTGAAAAAGATACACAAGTCCTTTATTGACGCAGCTTTAAGCAATTATCAACAGGTGTGTATAATTACAGGATGATTAAAGGGTAATTTTGAGTAATGGTGCAAGGGATTTGGCTGAAAGATTGACTTCATAGGATGGTATAAACTTCAGAAAGGCAATAGACTAAATATCTATGTTATCTGTACTGCGAAGTGAGCTGCGGTACCCGGATAGACGGTGCAAGATCGTTCGTACTATGGTTTCAAAATAAATTCACATGTATGTGCGTTGTTGCTGTGATTTTTTTAAACTTGATTTTTGCAAAGCTGTTGGTGAAAGTTTTTTGGCTCGTATGCAACGAACAATCAACTCATGAAGAATCAGAATCATTAACTCTTTCAATAAAAGTGTTTGAAATTCATAAATTGCCCGAACACCTGTATCGAGGTCTTGCGAGTGCTTCCTTTAAAATATATTGTTTTGATTCCAGAACGTCTTTCAACTTGAATAGGTAAAACCTAAAATTATTTGCTATATCTGTCATGCAATTTCAAAATTTTGGTTTTTATCAAGTTTAATTTCTGGCTGATCCTTTATTATTTCTTTTACTAATTCAGGTTCATTCGCCAGCATGATAAGGAAAACATTGGCTAAGTTGTCCAAAGAATTTTCTTTAGTATCTCCATCTCCAACAGCATTAGGATATTGTCTAAAGTATGAAGTATAACCATTTGTCTTTTTGTCATGCAAAAAAACCGGCTCTAAGGAAATATTAATTTTTAGTTGCATGATATTATGTTTAATGTCTACTACGAAGTTATAATTTATTACATGTAGTTACTGATTTTTACCTGTATATTTTTCACGTTATAATAAAAATAAACAAATATTTATAAATTTAGTTTATTATGTTGGTTTCTTCATTTTATCGTAAAAATTGCGGCAATTCTTTCTTCCGGTACACTCAGCTTTTCCCATGCCTTTCCTAGAATTTGGGTTTGCTTCAATTGAAGTTCCATCTAACAGGCTGCATTCCAAAGCCGGTAAAGAAAGCAATAACCGGTATTTTTTAGTAGTAATTTATCTCCACAAAATGATCTCGCTGTAGGTAAATTTGGCTCAAGCCTAATAAGTCTGGGTTGCCAATCATAAAAGATAGCGAGTATTTATTTTTTGAGGGATAGTGTGAGGCTTTTTTGAGGCATAAAACTACCAAAAATAATTATAGAAATTGATAAATATGTGATGATTTGTTATTGGCTATAATAGAAAAGCCGCCAAACGTACTGTTTATGCGGCTTTCGTGTTGTCCAACCAGGGGTCGAACCTGGACTCTACTGATCCAGAGTCAGTTGTGTTGCCAATTACACCATTGGACAGTGCAGTGCAAATTTAAAACATTTTTTAAAATAAAAAACGGCTGCTGACTTTTATTGTACAAAAATGATTGTGTTCGCTATCATTCATCTTTGATCAATGCAGTTTGTACATAACGCATTTCTGGGAAGATTATCACCAACATTAACCTTACTCATTTCCCAGCCTATCATCGCGGTTTTGCGGGTATTGCCCCACATGTACTCACCGAAAATGCCGTTAGACCTGATTACCCGGTGGCAGGGAATCAGATAAGCTACCGGGTTACTGCCTATAGCTGTGCCCACTGCTCTTGCCGCATTTGGCTTACTGACACGGTCGGCTATGGCGCTGTAAGTAGTTAATTTACCTGCAGGAATACCAAGCAGAGCATTCCATACTTTTAATTGAAAGTCAGTACCCTTCAAATGTAATTTTATTTGCGCAAGATGATTGTGGTTATGCGTAAATATGGCCAAAGCTTTCTCGTGCAACGGATCTTTTGACTGAAAAAACATGGCATTTGGGAATATTGACTGCAGCGCTTTGAGCGGGTGATTGTTCTCTACGAATGCAGCATAGCATATACCTTTCGGTGTAGATGCTACAAACAGTTTACCAAAAACAGTGCTGTAAAATTCATAATGAATATGCAGGTTAGCGCCGCCGTTTTTATATTCTGCCGGCGTCATGCCTTCAATATTTACAAAGAGATCATGCAAGCGTCCGGTGCCTGAAAGCCCGGTTTCATAAGCAGTTTCCAGTAAAGTTGCCTGCTCAGCTAACATTTTTTTAGCGTGTTCCACTGTTATGTACTGCAGGAATTTCTTGGGGCTGGTGCCGGCCCATTCGGTGAATATTCTTTGAAAATGATAAGGGCTTAAATGCACAATGGATGCCAACTCACTGAGCCGTGGCTGGTCTTTAAAATGCAGCTTTAAATAGTTGATAGCTTCTGCTACGCGCTCATAATCTATAGATGGTTTCTGTTGCACTTTTTTTACAAAAATACCTGTTAGCTGCCAAAAAAATAGCCCGATACTTGCGGTTTTCAAGGTTGCATGGTGCGCAGCGGTTTTGCGGCTACTTACCTTCCAGTATTTTCATGATTATTTTTTCCTCTTTGGTCAGATCTGCCTTGTTGTCGTCTATTTCAATGGTATCCAGCTCATCCATATATTTTTGAATGCTTTTATTTTCATACAGGCTGATGATGAGCGGGTGTACATAATATTTTTTGCATACTGTACGTGTATTGCCCAAATGTTTGGCTACACAATCCAACGCTTCCACGATCTTCTTTTTTGTTTCAGTATCAGTTTCTGCCAGTCCTAATTCTTTAAATGCCAGGAAAGCATTTACCGTGCCTGCCCAGGTCCTGAAATCTTTCGCGGTAAAGTCGTCGCCACTGATCTCTTTAATGTAATTATTTACCATGCCGGAGTCTATGCATTGGCGGTTGTTGTTTTCATCGTAGTATTGAAAGAGCTCTTTACCCGGGATTTCCTTGCAGGCCTGTACGATCTTGGCCAGTTTCCTGTGTTTCAGCTCCACATCATGCATCACGCCCTTTTTACCTTTAAAGACAAACTTTACATGCGTGCCTGATACGTTTACATGCTTGTCTTTCAGTGTTGTGAGGCCAAACGAACCGTAGAGTTTTTCATAGATATTGTTGCCCACGCGAATGTTGGTACGTTCCATCAGGCTTACTACGGCAGCTAAAACTTTTCTTTGTTGCAGCCCCGGCAGCGAAAGGTCTTTTTCCAGTTGCAGGCGGATAGCGGGCAATGCCTGGCCGAACTGCAGCATCCTGTAAAATTTGGTATGGTTTCTCAATGCATTCCATACAGGATGGTAACGGTATTGCTTGCGGTTTTTAGCATCCAAGCCGGTAGCCTGCAGGTGGCCGTTTTCCAATGCGCATATCCATACGTTTTCCCAGGCAGGAGGTATCACCAGCTTTTTAATGCGGTCCACCTGTGCCTGGTCTTTTACTTCTTTTTCATTAAAATAATAGGCAAACTTTTTACCTTTCTTCCTGCGGTTAATTCCCGGCTGCTCTGAGTCATTTACGTAAACGAGATTTACTGCCTTTGCTGTCTGCCTGGGATCGCGTAGTATTTTTTCTATTTTCTTCGGCGTTATTTTTTCAATTATGCTTTCTACCTCTGTCATGGGTGAGTGTTGTAGAAGTAATAGCATTAAATTTCGTGCCGAAAAATGCTGTCTCCGTAGTTTGGTATTTCCTGCAACTGAGCCGTAAGCTATTGTCTATCCATTACAAATCAAGCCACTGAAAAGTAGCATTGATATAGCCATAGCGCGCTTATTTTTCTTAACTTCGCCGCATATAATTCGTAATTTATAACGCAAAGTTTACTATGACATCATCGGAGATACGTCAGCAATTCCTGGATTTTTTTAAATCAAAAGAACATCATATAGTACCTTCTGCACCCATTGTGGTTAAGAACGATCCTACATTGCTTTTTACCAATGCAGGTATGAACCAGTTCAAAGATTATTTTTTAGGCAACAGAAAGCCGGCGTACCCGCGCGTGGCAGATACCCAGAAATGTTTACGCGTTAGCGGCAAGCACAACGACCTGGAGGAAGTAGGCGTAGACACGTATCATCATACCATGTTTGAAATGCTGGGCAACTGGAGCTTTGGCGATCCGGGCAACCCGCAGGCTGGCTACTTCAAAAAGGAAGCCATAGCCTGGAGCTGGGAATTGCTTACAAAGGTGTTTAAAATTGATAAAGACCGCCTGTACGTTTCTGTTTTTGAAGGTGATGAAAAGGAAGGCCTGCCTTTTGATGAAGAGGCGTACAACGAATGGAAAAACTGGATTGCAGAAGACCGCATCATCCGTGGAAAGAAGAAAGATAATTTTTGGGAAATGGGCGATACCGGCCCATGCGGCCCCTGCTCTGAGATACACGTGGACTGCCGTACAGAGGAAGAGCGCAAAAGCATGGAAGGTAAAACACTGGTAAATGCCGATCATCCGCAAGTGATAGAGATCTGGAATAATGTATTCATGGAATTTAACCGTTTAAAAGACGGTACATTGCAGAAACTACCCGCACGGCATGTAGATACAGGAATGGGCTTTGAAAGGCTGGTGCGTGTGTTGCAAAGCAAAACATCCAACTACGATACAGATGTTTTCACCGGAACCATAAAAGCAATCGGAAAAATTGTTGACAAAGAATACGACAATGATGACTCAAAAACCTCTGTTGCTTTCCGTGTAATTTCAGATCACATACGTGCCATCTGTTTCACCATTGCCGATGGCCAGCTGCCCTCAAACACAGGTGCAGGCTATGTTGTACGCCGTATACTTCGCCGCGCTGTGAGGTATTACTATTCGTACCTGGATTATAAACAACCGCTGTTGTACCAGTTGGTTTTATTTATTGCCGGCCAGTTTCAGCATGTTTTCCCGGAATTAAAAAACCAGCAGGATTTTGTAGCAAAGGTTATCAAAGAAGAAGAAGAGGCTTTCCTGAGAACATTGGAAAAGGGTCTGAAGAGAATAGACGATATTATTTCAAAAGCAGGCAGCGCTGAAATTATCGGCGGTAAGGAAGCTTTTGAATTATACGATACATACGGCTTTCCCATTGACCTGACACGACTGATTGCAACAGAAAATAACCTGGCTGTAGACGAGACAGGCTTTGAAGCAGAGATGCAACAGCAAAAAAACCGTTCAAGGCAGGCAACAGCAATAGATGCGGGTGATTGGACTGTGGTGAATGAGGCAGAACGTTCTTCATTTGTAGGATATGACCGTCTATCTGTACAGACCAGGATCATTAAGTACAGGAAAGTAAAAGCGAAAAATAAAGAGCAATACCAGGTAGTGCTGGAAGCCACACCATTCTATGCAGAAAGCGGCGGGCAGGCAGGAGACAGGGGCGTATTGAAAGCTGGCGATGAAAGCATTTATGTGACCGATACCAAAAAAGAAAATGACCTGATCATTCATTTTACTGATAAATTGTTTACCGACATGTCTGCTGAGATCAGGGCAGAAGTAAGCGCAGATAAAAGATTACACACGGCTTACAACCACACAGCTACACACTTGTTGCATGCCGCGCTGAAGCAGGTACTGGGCAATCATGTAAATCAAAAAGGATCGCTGGTAAATGAAGAGGTATTGCGCTTTGATGTATCGCACTTTGCAAAAATCTCTGATCAAGAACTGGACGCCATCACGGATATAGTCAATAAAAAGATCAGGGAAAACCTCTCTGTGGTAATAGAAGAAAAGTCTAAAGAGTCCGCGCTGGAATCAGGAGCTATGGCGCTTTTCGGGGAAAAATACGGTGATATAGTTCGCGTGGTAACTATTGGCGGCATATTCTCAATAGAGCTTTGCGGCGGCACGCATGTACACCACACAGGCGAGATCGGCACATTTGTGATTACTTCCGAAACGGCTGTAGCTGCCGGTGTGCGCCGCATAGAAGCGCTGACAGGCGCAGCAGCGGTGCGTTTCTGTACACAAAAAATGCATGAAAGCAAAGCCATCACCGAGATTTTGAAAACCAAAGACCCGGTAAAGTCTGTAGAAAAGTTAATAGAGGATAAAGCAGCGCTGGAAAAGAAAATAGAAGCCTATGAAGCCAGGGAAATGGCGGCTGTTTCTAAAGAACTGGCATCGAAAGTTGAAATTGTTAATGGTGTAAACTTTGTTGGTCAGCAGATAGAAGCAAGTAGCGCCGAGGCCTTAAAGAAGATTTGTTTTGATATGAAGCCGTTGCTGAAGGAGAACTACCTGGTGGTGCTTACGGCAAATATTGCAGGCAAGGCAGCAGTAGCGGTTTTATTGGATGAAAAGCTTGCCGAAGAAAAATCACTGGATGCAGGAAAGATCATTAAACAACAAATCGCTCCGTTGATCAAAGGCGGTGGCGGTGGCCAGAAGGCGCTTGCTACCGCAGGCGGGCACGATGTTACAAATCTGGCAAAGGTTATTGAAACAGTCAAAGCATTATTATAAAAATAATTCCATGCAATACACGGCAGACAAATACAACCGGATGCAGTATCGCCGTTGTGGTAACAGCGGTTTGCTGTTGCCCGCACTATCACTGGGTTTATGGCACAACTTCGGTGATGTGGATGATAGTGAGGTATACAGGAAAACGCTGCATACCGCGTTTGATAACGGCATCACTCATTTTGACCTGGCCAATAATTACGGCCCGCCTCCGGGCAGTGCAGAAATTAATTTCGGTAAAATATTGCACGAAGACTTTTACACCCACCGCGATGAAATGATCATCTCTACCAAAGCCGGCTACCTGATGTGGGATGGGCCTTACGGCAACTGGGGCTCTAAAAAATATATAGTATCGAGCCTTGACCAGAGCCTGAAACGGATGCGCCTGGAATACGTGGATATTTTTTACCACCATCGCCCAGATCCGGATACGCCGCTGGAAGAAACCATGTCTGCGCTGGATTTGATCGTACGCCGCGGAAAGGCTTTGTACATAGGTATTTCAAACTATCGCCCTGAAGAAGCTAAAAAGGCTATTGATATTTTACGTTCGTTGGGCACACCGTGTATTATTCATCAACCCAAATATTCTATGTTTGAAAGATGGGTGGAAGAAGGTTTGCTTGATCTGCTGGAAGCAGAAGGTGTTGGCTGCATTCCTTTCTCCCCGCTGGCGCAGGGGTTGCTCACCAACAAATATTTACAAGGCATTCCATCAGATTCACGTGCCGGTAAAGTACACGGTTTTTTAAAGCGGGAAGCCATTACACAATCTGTATTATCGAAGATCACACGCCTGAATACGCTTGCGCTGCAACGCGGACAATCATTGGCACAAATGGCTTTGAGCTGGATACTGAAAGATAAGCGGGTGACCTCTGTACTTGTAGGCGCCAGCAGTTCCGCTCAGTTGCTTGATTCCCTGCAATGCCTCAACAACGTTGATTTTGATAGTGAAGAATTAAATACAATAGAAAATATTTTAAAAGACTAAAGCAATTTTGCACTCTGCAATTTGAAATCTGTAATTAAATAAAAATAATGAAACAACTACAATTACTTATCTTTTTTCTCTCTGTGTCCTTAGCCTCATTGGCTCAGCAGTCCGGCGGTATGTGGATCCCCAACGAGCTCAATGAAAAAGAAATGAAACAGATGGGCATGAAAATATCTGCCAAAGATATTTTTAGCGCCACCGTTCCCAGTATCAAGGATGCAGTGGTACATTTCGGCGGAGGCTGCACCGGTGAGATCATTTCCGGTAAGGGACTGTTGCTAACCAATCACCATTGCGGTTACGGAAGCATCCAGCGCCATTCGTCAATAGAAAATGATCTGCTGAAAAATGGTTTCTGGGCAAAAAATATGAAGGAAGAACTTCCAAATCCGGGTCTTACGGCAACATTTATCGTAGATGTAAAAGATGTAACTTCAGCAGTTGTAGCAGGCGCCCAGGCGTTGAGCGGCGAAGCGCGCAGGAACATGATCAAAAAAAATGTGGATACCTATCTTGCTAATTATAAACCGGATACTTATCAGACTGCTTTTATCAGGCCCTTTTACAAAGGCAACAAATACTACCTGATTGTACAGGAAACCTTCAAAGATGTGCGCCTGGTAGGCACACCTCCGGAAGCCATTGGTAAGTTTGGTGCAGATACTGATAATTGGGTGTGGCCGCGACATACAGGCGATTTTGCCCTGTTCCGCGTTTATGCGGATAAGAATAATAAACCTGCCGAATATGCAGAAAGCAATGTGCCTTACAAGCCCAAATATTTCCTGCCTGTTTCTTCCAAAGGCATTAAAGAAAATGACTTTGTGTTTGTCTACGGCTTCCCTGGATCTACAGATGAATACCTGCCTGCAATTGCATTGGAAAAATTGCAAAAAGAAACAAACCCGGCACGTATAGAAGTGCGTGACGCTGCCTTGAAAATCATGGGAGAAAAGATGCGTACCGATGAGGCTACCCGCATTAAGTATGCCTCTAAATTTGCTTCCATTGCCAACTACTGGAAAAAATGGATAGGAGAGAACCAGGGATTGCGGAAAAGTAATGCAGTTGAAAAAAGAAAAACATACGAGCAGGCGCTGTCTGCCAAGAATCCAAGGATCGCTGCAGTATTAAGTTCTTTTATAAACCTGTACAATCAGCAGGCTCCCTATGGATTAACCAAAGCCTATTACGATGAGCTGATCAGGAATGCCGAAGGCTTAAAGCTTGCCATGCATTACAACAATTTCATGGATCTGTATGCAACAGGAAGATGGAAGCCGGAAACAAAAAGCCGCTACCTCTCTACCTTACAGGGCATTTATGTAGATTTCGATCCTATGCTTGATGCGCAGATCACTTCGGAGCTGCTGGCTTTAACAGCCGCTAAAATTCCGCAGCAGTTTTTACCCGCTAAAGCAAATGGTTTCAAAGACGCAGCTCAAAACCTGCCGGTGATTACAGAGATGTATAAAACCTCTCTGGTATCGGGCCTTGCCAGGTTCAACGGCGAAACCGTGAACAGCAATCTGGAGAAAGTATTCGCAGATGAAGAACAATTGATAGCTACTTTAAAAAAAGATAGACTTATAATGCTGGCGCGCCAACTGCGCGATCATTTCAATGATCGTGTAGCAGGTAAATACAACGATATCCAGGATGAGATAGACGATCTTCAAAAAGAATACATGGCGCTGCAAATGCAGACAGATAAAAATAAGGTTTTCTTTCCTGATGCCAACTCCACATTGCGTGTTACCTATGGAAAAGTAAAAGGTTCCAGGCCGCGTGATGCAGTTGAATATTTACCCCAAACCTACCTGAAAGGCGTAATGGAAAAATACGTAGCAGGTGACTATGAGTTTGATGTGCCGGCAAAGCTGATAACATTGTACAATAAAAAAGATTTTGGAAAATATAAAGACCGCACAGGCGATGTGCCGCTGGCATTTACTTCCACGAGCCATACTACGGGCGGTAATTCGGGAAGCCCGGCAATAGATGCCAACGGCAACCTGGTAGGCCTGAACTTCGACAGGCAGTGGGAAGGTACTATGTCTGATCTTAATTACGACCCGGAAATATGCAGGAACATTATGGTTGACGTGCGTTACATCCTATTCATCGTTGATAAGTTCGCCGATGCTAAATGGTTGCTGAAAGAAATGAAAATCGTAGACAGGTAAAGTATAATTTTTAAACAAACACTATGCAGATAGGCGTTATGGGCAGTGGTAGCTGGGCTACAGCTATTGCTAAAATTCTTACGGACAATGGTAATAAAATTTACTGGTGGTTTCGCAATGCAGATAACATTAAGGAAATCCGCAGCAAAGGTATAAATCCCAATTATTTGTCTAAGACGGTTTTTAATACAGCTCAGCTTGAGCTGAAAGAAAATATAGAAGATGTGGTAAATGCCTGCACTGTGTTAATTGTAGTAGTTCCGTCTGCTTACGTGGAAAAAGCTTTTGATTGCCTGCCTGCGGATGCACTGAAAAATAAAAAGGTTGTTTCTGCAGTGAAAGGTATTTTGCCCGGGGCCGATGAACTGCTGTTAGATTATCTCATCAGGAAATTTGATGTGGATATAGCAGACTATTTTACGCTGCTCGGGCCTTGCCATGCAGAAGAGGTAGCCTCTGAAAAGCTCTCGTATCTTACGTTTTCGGGTGTTGATGAAGAATTTACTGCTAAAATTGCAGCCACTTTTCAGAATGATTATATCAATGCCCGTACCAATAAAGATTTATACGGAGTTCAATACGCAGCCGTCTTGAAAAATATCTATGCACTTGGTGCAGGAATTGCAACCGGCCTGGAATATGGCGATAACTTTCTGAGCGTTTTTATTGCTAATTGCGCCAATGAAATGGAGCGCTTCCTTAATAAAGTATCGCCCAATAAAGATGAAGTGAAATATGCAGTATCCGTATACTTGGGAGACCTGCTGGTTACCTGTTATTCTCTGTACAGCCGCAACAGGATGTTTGGTACCATGATCGGCAAAGGCTATTCTGTAAAAGCAACCAGGCTTGAGCTGAATATGGAAGCAGAAGGCTACAATGCCAGCAAGTGCATCCACAATATCAATAAAAGTTTTGGTTGCGATATACCAATTGCGAAAGCCGTTTATGACGTGTTGTGGACTAATGCGCCTGCCAGGGAAGTATTCAGGAAGCTGGAACAAAACCTGGTGTAATCAGAAAAAGAGATCGGCTGCAATGCCGTCTGCCATTAGCTTTCCGGCATCCGTTAAAATAAAATGTGCTTCCCGCTGCACAAGCCATTGCTGTTTCATCCACCTCTGAGCGCTTGCCTTTATGGTTTGTGCTTTTTGCTCGCCAAAACGCCTGGAGAAGTAGTTAAGATCAAACCCTTCCGAGGTACGCAGGCTAGTCATGATGTACTCATTCATCTTGTTTTCTTCGGAAAGTATTTCAACCTCAAACGGCACAATATTTTTTTCCAGCGATTGTATATACAGTGCATTGTTGGCAATATTCCATCTTCTTTCACTACCATTGAATGAATGTGCAGAGGGGCCAATGCCCAGGTATTCTTTGCCTGACCAGTAGTTGCTGTTATGCCTGCTTCTGAAACCGGGTTTGGCAAAATTTGATATTTCGTAATGCTCGTATCCTGCTGTACGGGCGGCTTTCATCAATAGTTCAAATTGCCTTGCCTGCTGCTCCGCACTGATGTTGTTAATTTTTCCTTTTTCTATAAATTTATGAAGTGCGGTTTTATGTTCAACCGTTAGTGCATAGCAGGATAAATGAGGAATGTGCAGCGAAATGGCTGTGGTTAAATTTTGTATCCATTTATGATCCGGCAGGGTGGGTGTACCATAGATCAGGTCAATGGTGATATTGCAGAAGCCGGCATCCTGGGCAAGTTTTATGGCATTGACAGCCTGAGATGCATTGTGTGCCCTGTTCATCCATTGCAGATCATCATTGAAAAAAGATTGTATGCCCATGCTCAAACGGTTGATGCCATTCAGCTTCCATGCTTTTAGGTTTTCAACAGTGATATCGTCAGGATTTGTTTCTATAGTTATTTCCGGATCAGCAGCAACAGAAAAGTTTTGATGTATGGCTGTAAAGATCTTATCAATATCATCCGTATCCAGTATGGATGGAGTTCCGCCGCCGAAATAAATGGTTTCCAAAGGTTGCGCAACATAATTTCTTTGCAGCTTTATTTCATTACAAACCGCATCAATCATAGCTTTAAGCTGATGTCTGGTTGTAGAAAAATGAAAATTGCAATAATGGCACGCCTTTCTGCAATAAGGTATATGAATGTATATTGACAATTAAATTCTGTTTTAAAACAATGTGCAGTTACTACCTCGGCATAATTGCCTGAATATTGCCCGAGATACTGCTGAGTACAAAACTACTGATAACATGAGATATGATGTCTATTTTAGAAATTTTCTTCAGCACAAAATCATTGTATTCAGTCATATCTTTAAGATAAAGCTTCATCAAAGCATCGTATTCACCGGAGACCATCACTACCTCTACCACTTCTTCAAATTGCATGATATGCTCTGCAAATTGCTTGAACAATTCTTCCTGGTGCCTGATGAGTTTTATCTGCATGTAAACAACCAGCTCAAAGCCTAATTTTTCCGGGTCAATGATTGCTGCGTATTTTTCTATAATACCTTCATTCTCCAGTTTTTTTATCCTGTCATACACAGGTGTAGGAGAGAGGTTTACTTTAGCTGAAATCTCTTTCATGCTTTGTTTGCCATTTTTTACAAGTTCTTTTAAGATCAGCTTGTCTGTAGCATCAATATGTATCATAAACAATATTTGAAATTTTCCTGAACAATTTTATGCTGTAAAGCATATGCTGGTTGCAGCTTTGGAGAATAATATTCTCTAAAGGTAAACCATATGGCAAATATTATCTTATTATTTCCTTATTACCAAAATAATTACATTTTGCTGTTAATTTCGTAGGAAATTTATAACCATGAACAACGACTGGAAATTAGACGTATTTCAAAGGATAAAACAGGCATCCAATGCTTTCTTAGGCTACCCGTTGGCAAAAGATTTCTCCTATGAAGATTTTGCGCCGTTTTTAAATTATGTCATCAACAATGTCGGAGACCCGGAGTCGCCCTCTACACTGGCAATTGATACAAAAGATATCGAGATCAAGTGCGTGCAATTCTTTACCAGAATACTAAAAGGCGACCCAAAAAAAGTCTGGGGATATGTAACCAATGGCGGTACGGAAGGTAACCTCTATGGGTTGTATGTAGCCAGGGAAGCTTTTCCGCACGCGATAGTTTATTATTCGGAAAGTACGCACTACAGCGTAAAGAAAAACCTGCATCTTTTACAGATTCCCAACATCGTGATCCGGGCCCGCGAAAACGGCGAGATGGATTATGATGATCTTGACAGCACCATCGCGCTAAAGAGAGATCATCCTGCTATATTTTTCCTGAACATCGGCACTACTATGACCGAAGCTGTAGATAAGCTGGATGAAATAAAAAAGATCATTAAAAAATATGCGATCAAAGATTTTTATATTCATTGCGATGCAGCATTTTTAGGAGCGCTGGCGCCGTTTATTGAGGGCGGGCCAAAATTTGATTTTTCTGAAGGTGTAGACAGCATTTCAATTTCAGGGCACAAATTTCTCGGGAGCCCCATTCCATGCGGGCTTGTGCTGGTGAAAAGAAATCACAGGGACCGGGTGGCGCATTCCATATCGTATGTAGATACGCTGGATACAACCATTACCGGTTCAAGAAATGGTATGACACCGCTTTTTATCTGGGATTTTATTCAAAAGCAGGGTGTGGAAGGGCTGATCAAAAGAACCAAAGAATCTCAGGCGCTGGCAAAATATACGGAAGATGAAATGAATAAAATCGGCATTAAAGCCTGGCGCAATAATGATGGCCTTACCGTAGTTTTCCCAAAGCCTTCCTTAAAGATCAGGAACAGGTTCCAGTTGGCATCTGATGAAAATATCAGCCATGTGATCTGTGTACCCGGCATTAAAAAAGAACAAATAGACCAGTTGATTGAAGCGCTGAAAAATGATCACGAAGAGGTTGAGCATCACACAGAAGAAAACGCATCACCCAATTTATACATCACAACAGCATCTTAATATTGCTTGTACGTTTGTATGAGAGGCTGTCTCAAAAGGTTTTTGAAGGCTCTGAGAATTGCGTATTTGATTTCATTCTCCATCACCTACCCGAATAAAAAGAGACTGTCTCGGACTTTTGAGGCAGCCTCTTTTTTTGTAAATAATTATTTTTAGCGATCGCCTGTAATCCGCTTGGATTAAGAGCCTCACCATTTTTGCAATAAAAAACACCCCACAAAAAATGTGAGGTGTTTATAGTTTCAAAGAAGATTATTTATTCTCGTTGTTCTTTTCTTCTTCTTTCAGTTTGGCTTTAATGTCTGCTAATGCGCCAAGATCGCCAAGTGTAGATTTCTCTACTTTGCTCTGGATGTTCTTAACAGTTTTTCTTGCAGTTTCAGCTTCAGCTCTCGCTTCTTTCTTCACAGCTTCTTTTGCGTCTGCCTGCTCTTGTTCCCAAATGCGTGCGTGGCTGAGAACGATGCGTTTTTCGTTCCTATCGAACTCTATCACTACGAATTTGTTTGTTTCATCCATTTCTATAGACTTGCCGTCTTCTTTACCTAAATGACGGTTTGGAACAAAGCCTTCCAGGCCATATGGCAATTGTACCAGAGCGCCCTTGTCGTCCCTGCGGGTAACGGTTGCTTCATGTACAGTGCCTACTGCGAATGTGTCTTCAAGCGCATTCCATGGATCTTCTTCCAGTTGCTTGTGTCCTAATTGCAGTTTGCGGTTGTCCTTATCTATAGAAAGAATAATGGTATCTATTTCCTCGCCAACTTTCACATATTCGGAAGGGTGGTTGAAACGCTTCAACCAGCTAAGGTCGCTGATATGGATCATACCGCCGATACCGGGTTCTAATTCTACGAATACGCCGTAAGGAGTAATGTTTTTTACAGAACCTTTGTGCTTGCTGTCTTCAGGGAATTTATTTTCAATTGTGTTCCACGGATCGTCTGTGAGTTGTTTGATGGAAAGGCTCATCTTGCGAGTATCCTTATCCAGCGTTACCACTTTTGCTTCGTACTCTTCGCCCATGGTGAAGAATTCTTTTGCATTGATCGGTGTATTAGCCCATGTGATCTCACTTACGTGAACAAGGCCTTCAACACCAGGCTGAATTTCAAGGAATGCACCGTAATCTTCAATGTTTACAACTTTGCCTTTTACAACAGAACCCTCCTGCAATCCTTCAGGAAGAATATCCCAAGGGTGCGGAGTCAGTTGTTTCAGGCCAAGGCTGATACGTCTCTTATCATCATCGAAATCCAATACAACTACCTGTAATTTCTGGTCTAATTGCAACACTTCCTGCGGATGATTGATACGTCCCCATGAAATGTCAGTGATGTACAACAAGCCGTCTAATCCGCCAAGATCCATAAATGCTCCGAAGTCTGTAATATTTTTTACAGTTCCTTCCAGCACCTGGCCTTTTTCAAGCTGGCTGATGATTTGAGCACGTTGTGCTTCAATATCACTTTCAATAAGCGCTTTGTGAGAAACTACGGCATTCTTGATGGTTTCGTTTACTTTCACCACTTTGAATTCCATTGTTTTGCCTACAAACTGATCGTAATCCGTTACAGGTTTTACATCAATTTGAGAGCCGGGCAGGAATGTTTCCATTCCGAAAATGTCTACAATCAGGCCACCTTTTGTTTTGCTGGTAACAAGACCGGTAACAATTTCGCCTGTTTTGTGAACTTCCACGATTTTCTCCCATGCACGTGTGGTGCGGGCAGATTTACGGCTAAGGTTCAGGTGACCCTGCCTGTCTTCTTTTTCCACAACCATTACTTCCACAACATCGCCGATTTTTAAACCCGGCATATCGCGGAATTCGTTGAGGGAAACAAGGCCGTCGCTTTTAAATCCAATGTTTAAAACTGCGTCGGTTTTAGTGAGGCCAACAATAGTGGCATCTACTACGGTGCCATCATCAACCTGTACAAAAGTGCTTTCGTAAACCTGGTCGTATTTCTGCTGATCTTCTTTAGAATAGCTTGATACGTTGCGTTTGTCCACAGACCAGTCGAAATCATCGTGTGCAGATTCCTGTTGAACTTCTTCTTTCGGAGCTTCTTCCTGAGGAATATCCTGTTGCGGAGCTTCCTGTTGTGCAGCTTCTTCAGTTGGTTGTTCAGCAGCGGTTGCCTCTGGTGTTTGCTCAGGTGCATTTGTTGTCGCTGTAGTTGCTTCGGTTTGTTCTACCGGTGCATTCTCCTGTGCTTCAGCGTTTGGGTTAACAATATTGTTATCACTCATAATAAAAATCCCGATGGTTTTAATTCGGGAGTGCAAAGTTAAGATATTATGATTAAAATATTGAATATTGGCCCTAAAATTAGCTAGGTGCCTGTAGGTTTTACCGGAAATTTATAAATTTCACAATAAGGGTAAGATTTATTCTAGCCTTTCTAAGTCTTGTACACCTGTTGGTTTTAATATAATATCAGGATCAGTAGGAGTCCAAATTCTTTAAACATACATTTTCTTAAATTATACGTCCGGCTCGCATAATCTCAATTATGGTTTTCTTGTCAATGTTTGATGAGTTGTAATATTCATCCTACCGCACAAACAGCCGCTTGTCAAAACTAAATCGCTCCGTTTTCTTCACCTTTACTCTGGCAAAAGCATCATGCAGAGGGTTTACAAGATAGTTGTAATCACCCGGGACTACAACAGA
Organism: Haoranjiania flava; assembly: GCF_025631005.1. NCBI lineage: Bacteria > Pseudomonadati > Bacteroidota > Chitinophagia > Chitinophagales > Chitinophagaceae > Haoranjiania > Haoranjiania flava. The sequence continues at coordinate 145,760 of NZ_JAOTPL010000006.1, read as the reverse complement.
GGGCACTTTCATCACTGCATATTTCCCTTCTTTTAGAAATTTATCACCGATCAATTGGGTGCTGACAGCGTGCGGCACTGATGCCCAGTCTTCAGGCAATTGAGCAGCCGTAAGATCTTTTATATCTATACTATCTGGAATTTCTATGGATATCAGGCAATAATCTTTAGGCAAGATCCCCAACGGGCTATGTACTGCAATCTCGGCTGTACACAAGGCACGTGATTCACTGGTATATAGCATGGCATGACCGGCGCTGTTCCACCTGCCGCCGGCAATTTCAGCGCCTTTGCCGGAAAGGTCATGTTTATATTTTTCTTTCGCCAGCCTGTAGACTATCATAAAAAAATTAAGCGAGCACTCCGTGCTCTATGCGGGTGAGTTCGTCTTTTACAAGACGTATTCCAAATGTACTGTCCAGGAGTTCTTTAGGCGTACGCTTGCCTAACGCTATATTTTCTGTTTGCAGCCAGTGGTCAAAGTTCTTTTTATCGCCAAACACCTCCTTGCCATAATTGTAGAGCATAGTGATCTCTATGATCTTTTCAGAATAAATAGGATCGAAAGATTTTTTTTCTTTCTGGTAGCGTTGCATGGTGCGCTCTGAAAGATGCAGAAAGTCTGACCATTCAGCAAAAGAAAACGGGCTTTTGTCTGCAATTGATTTAAACATGGTAAAGCGAATGCCGCTTCTGATAAGATTGATAAGCGAAAAAGCATTGCGGTTTTCGATGGCATTGTAAACCATAGCCTCTTCATTTACTTCCTGGTTATGGCTGGTGTTGTATTTCATGCGCTCCTTATATTTTTGTCTCTACAAAGTTATGTCATTTGTCCTGAAAATTTCGTCATTTGTCATAAATTTATTTTAAATTTTATTTTCTAATTCAAATTATTTAAAAATGCAGTAGCTTTGTTTTTTAATGAAACTATCTACCAGGCATCTTTTAGGTATTAAAGATCTTACGCGGGAAGACATTGAATTAATTCTTTCTACAGCTCAGCAATTTAAAGAAGTTTTACAGCGGCCGGTTAAAAAAGTTCCTTCGTTAAGGGACGTGACCGTGGTGAATTTGTTTTTTGAAAATTCTACCAGGACCCGCATGTCTTTTGAGTTAGCCGAAAAAAGGCTTTCTGCCGATACTCTCAACTTCTCAGCCAGCGCATCCTCGGTAAAGAAAGGAGAAACACTGCTGGATACGGTTAACAACATCCTCAGCATGAAGGTTGATATGGTAGTAATGCGGCACAGCGCCAGCGGTGCACCTCACTTTCTCGCACGGCACATAAATGCAGCAGTGATCAATGCTGGAGACGGCATTAATGAGCATCCTACACAAGCGTTGCTGGATGCTTATTCCATGATGGAAAAATTTGGTTCCTTGCAAGGGCTTAAGGTGGCGATTTTAGGTGATATTATGCATAGCAGGGTAGCGCTAAGCAACATTTACCTGCTTACAAAAATGGGTGCGGAAGTAACCATAGCCGGTCCTCCCACACTGATACCGAAATATATTGAAGAAGCGCTGAATGTGCGTGTGGAATACCATATTAAGAAAGCCTTACAGTGGTGCGATGTGGCCAACGTGCTGCGCATACAGCTCGAAAGGCAGAACCAGCCCTTATTCTCATCTTTGAGAGAATACAATCTTGTATACGGCATCAGCAGGAGTGTACTTGACAGCCTGGGCAAAGAGATCGTGATCATGCACCCGGGGCCGATAAACCGTGGCGTAGAGCTGGATAGTGATGTTGCTGACGGGCCGTACTCCATTATTTTAAACCAGGTAGAAAACGGCGTGGCCGTGAGAATGGCTTGTCTATATTTGCTTTCCGGCAAGAATGACTGATAATATTGAACTCAAAAAACTTTACCCTACATGCGCATAGCTTTATTCCCGGGAACCTTTGATCCCATTACTTTAGGACACGTGGATATCATCAACCGTTCACTGGATTTGTTTGATAAAATTGTAATAGGTATTGGTACCAATGTGAATAAAACACCTATGTTTTCTGCGGAAAGACGTGTTGAGTGGATCGAAGAAATTTATAAAGACGAACCCAGGGTATCAGCTGCCATCTACGAAGGCCTTACTGTAAGCTTCTGCCAGCAAGTTAATGCCAAATACATAGTTCGCGGTATTCGCTTTGTAAGTGATTTTGAATATGAGAAAACAATCGCCGACATGAACCGAAGCCTGGATCATTCCATTGAAACCATCTTTCTTACCTGCCTTCCGGAATATTCTTCCGTGGCTTCTACGCTCGTGCGCGACGTAATCCGCAATAATGGCGATGCCAGTGCATTCCTCCCCGATGTGGTGCAAAGAGATCTGAAGAAGTAAATTTCTTTAGCTAACATCAGTACATTATATTATATTTGCCGCCGGAAAAAGGTTCCTGTGTACCAGGATTAATAGGGAAGAAGGTGCAAATCCTTCGCTATCCCCGTAGCCGTATGTGTTTAAGGGCATATATGCCCACTTTCAGCAAATAGCCACTGTCTTTACCGGATGGGAAGGCGCTTGAAAGTCGCAAAGCCGGAAGACCTGCCTTTATTCATCATAAACAAAAAACTTTCGGTGCGAAAAGTTGATGTACAGTAGTCCTTCGGAGAGCTTCTCCGTCATGCACTGTATGTTTTTGTGCCGTGTATGAAAAAGGAAATGCGTATTTTACTTCTTACTGTGTTCATGTGTATCGCCTGCGCGGCTTCTTCGCAGCAGGATACTTTATCAGATCTGGAGACGCTGCATTTCTATACACGCAACAGCAGGGCAGATTCATCTTCGCTAACTCCAACGCAGATTTTATCCCGCAACCGTTTAAACAATCTCAACGCAGCTTCCGTAGCCGAGGCCGCCAGGTATTTTGCAGGCGTACAACTAAAGGATTATGGAGGCATAGGAGGTTTGAAAACTATATCAGTCCGCAGCCTGGGCGCAAACCACACAGGTATAACCTATGACGGTATTGTTTTAAATGATGCACAAAACGCACAGGTTGACCTTGGAAAATTTACGCTTGAAAATATAGATGCTGTCAGCTTATACAATGGCTATGCCGGTGATCTGTTGCAACCGGCCCGCATTTATTCCTATGCATCATTGATCCGGCTGCAAACATTAAGTACAGTAATTCCCGGGGAGAGGCACTGGCAATACGCTGCTTCATTCAAAACCGGTTCTTTTGGCTTGCTGCACCCGTCGTTAACTATTAAAAATAAATCCGGAAGATTCAGTTCATCGTTCCATACTGATTATTTAAAGGCAACCGGTAATTATAATTTTTCATACAAGAACGGAGATAAAACCGTACACGACAGAAGGGTCAACAGTGATGTGGCAGCGCTAAACATGGCATACACTGCGCATTTCAAGCTGAACGACAGCAATGCTATACAAGCAAACCTTTATTACTACGATGGACAACGCGGGTTGCCGGGTTCTATCATTCTCTACACCCAACAAGGGTCTCAGCGTTTGTGGGACAAACAATTTTTCGCCCAGGCTACCTGGAATAAATCCATACATAGAAACCTGCAGTTTTTGATAGGCGCTAAATACAATACCAGCTATTACAGGTATATAGATACCGCATTTTTTTATGATGAGAGGATCCTGGAAAATATATTTTACCAGGATGAACTGTACACTACTGCAGTTCTTGTGTACAAGCCTTTTGATTTTTTAAAGATCAGCTATGCATCAGATTATTTTATAAACAATTTGCGAAGCAATGATACTGCATTGGGCGGGCCCATGCGCCATACCTGGCTTAATAATATAAGTGTACATTTCTCGAAACAGCGCTGGAGTTTTGCCGGTAATATTTTAAGCACAACTGTCAAGGATAAACGCTTAGAATTCACAGGCCATACCCAGGAGCTTACACCTACAGTCGCGGTGAATTATACTGTTTCGCAAAGAAATCCTTTGATTGTGCGTGCTTTTTATAAGAACATATTCCGCATGCCTACTTTCAATGACTTGTATTATACACACATTGGCAATACAAGGCTGGGACCCGAATATACGCATCAGTACAACGCAGGACTGTTGTGGAATAAGCATTTGCACAAAGCATTCGTCAATAATATTTCTGTTACTGCTGATGTATATTACAACCACATACGCGATAAGATCATAGCCATTCCATCAGCTAATATTGCCCAGTGGAGCATGCAGAATATAGGGCAAGTATCAGTTAAAGGAGCAGATATTCAGGCATATATGCACCTTAAACCAATAGGAGACTGGCTCCTTTCTTTGATGGGAAGTTATACCTGGCAACAGTCGCTTGACATAACGGACGCCACTTCTGCATTATACAAAAACCAGATAGCCTATACGCCATTGCATAGCGGCTCCTGCAATTTTTCTGCGGTGTACGGCAAGCTGAGTATGGCATACAATGCCTTGTTTTCCGGCTACCGCTATACAGCGGGAATGAACAGCGCATTTACTTACCTGCCCGCCTGGAATACGCATGACATCAGTGTTTCAAGGAAGTGGAGTTTAAAAAGCGCAGGCACGTACAAGCTGGTATTTGAGCTTAACAATATCTGGGATCATCAATACGCCATCGTAAACTATTATCCCATGCCCGGGAGGCATTTCAGACTGGCAATTCACTGGTCAAAATAATTTTCATTCAATTAAAACAAAACATATGATACACAAAAACAAACTAAGTATGCTTATCGCGTCGGCACTACTGCTGGCAGTTTCCTGTAACAAGAATGATTTTCCGCCAACGCCCGACCCTGTAAAACCTGCACAAGGATTGTATGTATTAAATGAGGGTGCGTATTTTGGCAACAATGCCAGTTTATCTTACTACGACTTTTCATCTGCGAAAGTAACTAATGAGTTTTACAAGATGGCAAACGGTGAAAAGCTCGGGGATACCGGCAACGATGCAATTATTTATGGCAGTAAAATGTACATTGTAGTTAACAACTCTAACCTGGTTGCAGTGGTAGATAAACAAACAGTGAAGCTGATAACTAAAATCACATCAGGTAATAATTGGCAACCAAGGCATATTGTGCCTTATCAGGGCAAAGTGTTGGTTACAGGATATAATGGAAAACTTTCCGTAATTGATACGGCCACATGGAAGGTAGAAAAGACAATCAGCGTGGGCCCGTATCCTGAAGGTGTGGCTACAGTTGGCCATATGGCTTACGTGGTAAACTCGGGCGGACGTAATCCTGTACCTGACTCTACGGTATCTGTAGTTGACTTAAACAAAGGCGAAGAAATTAAAAAGATTGTTGTGGGCATTAATCCTTACATGATCGCTGAAGACAATGGTAAGCTGTATGTAACCGCAAGAGAAGCTGGTTGGGTAATTAAAGACTATGTTCCTAAAATTACGGTAATTGATAGCAAAAACAACAGCGTGGCAAAAACAATAGACCGCATAGGTTCTAAAATGGCAATCTATAAAAATAATTTGTATTCTTACAATTATAGCTATACAACCCAGAAGAATGAAATTTATGTTATAGATACAAAAGTCGACAAACTGCTGAAAGATAATTTCATCACTGACGGTACAGAAATAAAAATTCCTTATGGCATAGATATAGACGAAAGTAATGGCAACGTGTATATTTGCGACCTTGTAGCGTCTGGCCAGCCTGGTGTGGTGTATTGTTTTGACCAGTCAGGTAAAAAGAAATTTTCTATATCACTGGCGCCACAGGGTTATCTGCCGAACAAAGTTTTATTTGTAAGATAATAAAGCGACAACAATTTTTATAACCAATCTTTACAGCACAATTTACAATGCTGTATCTATGCAAAGAAAGGGCTGCAACTTATAGAAGTTTGCAGCCTTATTTTTTGATGCAGTATCTTTGTATCATTCACTGATGTTCAAAAATTATGATTGCGAAAAAAAATATCTTTACAGGAGTTATTTGCGCTTTGTTATTAAGTAGCACTGCCTGCAGCAAAATTGATGTGGCGGAAGAAACCAAGCCTGAACCACCCAAACCTTTTGTTGATAAATACGAAAATGGTTTTTTTCTCATAAATGCAGGGTCTTCTGAAACGCGCTCCACTGTTCACTTTGTGCGCTACAATACTGATTCTTTATTTGAGAATATATATTTTAAAGAAAGCGGAAAAGATATTGATACGCTTGGTTCAGTATTGGCAAATGGCGCTATGCATAAAGATAAATTTTACCTGCTTACACAAGGTAATGGAAGAGTAGTAAAATTGAACAACAAAAAATTCAACCAGGAGCAGTCTTCACAATTCTATACCGCTCAGCAATGGCATTCGCTGGCTTTTATCACAGATGATTTTGGACTGGCAAGCAGCAATCACGGCTTATACCAGTTTGGTTTTGCGGACGTGGCTGCTACCAACAGGCTTGATAGTTTTGCCAATAAACCCGTACGCGACATCTGCAAAGTTGACAATCAAATTTTCGTACTTATGGATAGTTGTGCGAAACTGTTGCGCGCAAGCGATTTCGCAGTAATTAAAACTATTGACAGTATTGCCACAGGATTTGCCAGAACGCCTGATAACAAAGTATGGTGCGGTTTTGGGAAAACACTGGTAGCTGTTGACGGTAAAACTTTAGGTGTAACAACAACGCAAATAAAAGATTCTATAGCCGTGCAGGCAAAATATCCTGCTATGTTATCAGCATCTTCAAAAGGCAATTATGTGTTCTTCACAACGCAAAGTGCATCACAAGATGGTCATACAGCGGTTTACAGGTTTAAGGCAGATTCATCTGCTTCAATTAATCAGCCGTTTGTAACACTGCCTGCAGGCCAGAGATTAAGCGGTGCAGGCTTTAGGTATGATAAAAATATAGATGCTGTAATTGTGGTTGCCCGTGATATATCCGGCAATAATAACTATGTGTACCTCTACGATGCAGCCTCTGCTGTGCTGAAGAAGACGTTTACCTATACCGGGAAGTACGATGGAATTACGCCGGTGATCCGGTAAAACGAGACGGCGGAAAGAATTCCGCCGTCTCTGTGTTTGCTTCTGTTTGGTTCTATAGAACAATCAAATTTAGGCCGACTTTATCTAAGAAAATCAATGTTGTATAACTTTTCATAACTAATGATAATTATCCACAAATTAGGAACGCGCCAGCGGCGCGTTCCTAATTTTATTTCTGTGCTTTTTTCTTCATTTCCTCCATTTTCCTTTGCTGAGCCTGCATGGCTTCCATCTGTTCCTGCCACCTGCTTTTCTTCTTTGGCTGCTTGCGCTTCTCATTTATTTTAGCCAGTATTTTATCATGATCAATAATAAATGTCAGAATCACAAATTGTATCAGGAAGGTGATTACGTTGCTCACAGTATAATACCACGAAAGCGCCGCCGGCTGGTTGTTGAAGATAAACAACATCATTACAGGCATGATGTATGGCATGTACTTCATCATTTTCATTTGAGGGTTGTCTTCCATACCAGTGGTAGGCGTAAGGCTCATGCTGTAAATGGAGCTCACCATCATGGTGGCACAAGCCAGCAAAGTAAACAGGCTCAGGTGATCACCCAATAAAGGCACATGAAACGGAAAGCGGAATAATACATCGTAAGTTGACAAGTCTTTTGCCCAAAGGAAAGGTTCGCCGCGCAACTGTATAGCGGAGTTAAAGAAACTATACAGGGCTACGAATATCGGTAACTGTATCAAAGCCGGCAGGCATCCGCCCATAGGGTTTACACCTGCCTGGCGAAACAGGTTCATCTGCTCCATGGCAAATTTCTGCTGCTCAGGATATTTCTTTTTAAGTTCATCCAGTTCGGGGCGAAGTACGCGCATTTTAGCGCTGCTGAGATAGCTCTTAAACATGAAAGGCGAAGTGATCAGGCGGATCACAATAGTCAGCAGCATAATTACCCAACCATAATTGGCAATAAATTTTGCAAAGAAATCAAATACAGGAATGATGATGTACCTGTTGATAGGCCTTACAAATGAGTAAATGCCAGAGCCAAGATCTACTGTTTCGAACATACCGTTATCGTATTGTTTCAAAACTTTGTAATCATTCGGGCCATAGTAAAGTTGCAGCGGTATGGTAGCAATGCTTGCTGCCGGAATTTTCAACGAAAGGTTAGCTTTCGACTCAAACAACTGGCGGGTAGTAGTGTCCTGTATACGTTTCATTTCCAATGTGCTGCCGGTTGCAAAATTTGCAGATTTAGAGAGCAGGTGCTGGCTGAAGAATTGTTGTTTAAAGCCTACCCATTCCATGGGATCCTTCAGCGTTACACTGCCGCTGTTGCCGGTCCGCTTAAAGTCATAGCCCTCTTCAGCGCTGTAGTAATTGATGCGTGACTGGTCGCCTTCATATTTGCTGTTTAGTTCCTGTTGGTGAAGTTCAGTGGTCCAGTTAAGGTTGATGGTGTTTTGAGTTAATAACTTGTCTGCTCCGTTCATGGAAATATTCCAGTCAACCATATAATCATCCGGGCGCAACACAAACTGGTGCAACACTTTTGTACCGTTTGGCGAATTCAATGTATAAGTCACCAGCTGGCTTCCGTCTGCTTTTTTTTCTACGGGTGAGGCAGTAAAGTAGAGGTTGCCGGTTTGTGCAGCCTGGTTTGGCGCCGTATTAATGGCATATTCTATAGAATTTTTTTCGCCGCCAAGGACTACCGGTTTATTAAACAGGCTGTTATTGTATTTCTTTAAAGTAACACTTTTTACCTGGCCGCCTTTATTGCTCAGGTCTACTTTTATTACTTCATTTTCTATGGAGGTAATGGTTTCTGTTCCAAGGGCATTATTCACAAAATCACCGGCTGTAGCGGATCTTGCGACTGAATCGGCTGTGAGCGAATCCGAAACTAAAGTTGCAGAATCAATCACCGGCTTATTAGCCAGTTCCACTTTGGCTATTGAGTCTTTGATATGTTGTTGCTGCTGTAAATATTCGCTTTGTTGTTTATTGTTGTAATAAAAAAATCCTATAAACAAAATTCCCATTAACACAAAACCAATGATGGTATTTTTATCTCCTTTCATCTGTGTATGTAGCTTTTTCTTTTCTGTGAAATGGAATAACCCCGGCAGCAAATGCAGCAGTGTTATTACATTTAATTTTAATTATAAAAAAATGATTGGCAAAGGTAAATATTAATTGCGAATAATAGATTTTAATAAACCGGTAATAGCTTACCTGTTATTTAAAGCCTTCCCTGATCAGGTCGTGCAGGTGAACGATGCCAAGATACCTGTTTTCTTCGTCGGCAACGAGTAGTTGATTCACATTATAGGTTTTCAGTATTTCCATAGCATCCAGCGCCAGGGTGCCCGGCTGCACGCTTTTCGGATTTTTGGAGTAAATATCTTTGGCTGTCATCCCGCTGAGTACGTCTGTTGTTTCCAGCATCCTGCGCACATCGCCGTCTGTAATGATCCCTAATAAATAATTATCCTGGTCTGTGACGGCAGTAGCGCCCAGCCTGCCTTTTGTAATGGAGAAAATTACATCCTTTAAAACGGTACCGGGCTGTACGCTTGGTTTTTCGTTGGCTGGATAGAGGTCTGCTATGCTCATAAATAAACGTTTGCCGATATTGCCTCCCGGGTGGTATTTACCAAAATCTTCTTTGGTGAAATGTTTTAACTGTATCAGGCATATGGCTAATACATCGCCCATCACTACTTGCGCTGTAGTACTGCTGGTAGGCGCCAGGTTGTTGGGACAGGCTTCTTTCTCTACCGTGGTGTCCAGGCAATAGTCTGCATGCTGCGCCAGGTAAGAAGCTGTATTGCCGGTAATGGCTATCACTTCCACTCCCAGGCTTTTTACCAATGGTATAAGCACTTTAATCTCAGGGCTTTCACCGCTTTTGCTTATAATGATTACTATATCATTTTTCTGCACCATTCCCAGGTCGCCGTGAATAGCGTCAGATGCATGCATAAACAGGGCAGGAGTGCCGGTAGAGTTAAAAGTAGCGCACATTTTCTGTGCAATAATGCCGCTTTTGCCAATACCGCTGATGATCACGCGCCCGCTACAGTTGTACAACGCTTTCACTGTGCTTACAAATTCTTGGTTAATGCTGTTTGTAAGAGCTTTCACTGCTTTCGTTTCAATGCCGATAGCGGTCAACGCATACTCCCTGATGTTTTGTTCCATGCCTTTGCCTAAGATTTTTGCAAATATACAAATCAAAAAAATCCTTACCGAAAGCAGTAAGGATTTCTATAGTTCATTTAAAAATGTTTTTAGCAATGTTCGTCAAAGATCTGTATAAGGCCGTTGGCAATTACCTGCGCTGGCCTGCCTTCGATCATGTGGCGTTCTATAAATGCTACAAGCTCCCCGTCTTTAAACAAGGCTATGGATGGGGATGAGGGTGGGTAAGGCAATAATTTTTCCCGTAAAGTTTCCACGGCTTCCATATCAAAACCTGCAAAAGAGGTAGCCAGGTGGTCCGGCTTTTTAGGGGAATTATTTACAGCCATCAATGCAGCCGGGCGTGCACTACCTGCTGAACAGCCGCAAACTGAATTAATAACCACAAGAGTTGTTCCGGGTTGGCTGATGGCTTTTTCTACGTCCTGTGGAGTTTGCAAGTCTGTAAAACCGTTTTCGGTCAGCTCTGCTTTCATGGGTAAAACTATCTCTGCTGGATACATATCTTTAAAATTTTTTCTTGATTAGTTTGGTAAAATGCAAATCTACATCAATAAAACTATTTCTGCGTTAGTTTACTGTAAATAATAAACGATGCATATGACATTTTGTCTCTTAAAATGTTTGTTTAATGACTGAATGGTAGCCTAAATTGTTAAAATACCTGTTGGAACAGGATTTGAAAACCTTTATACAGGTACCTTATTTATAAAAGATAAAAATATTCAATATGACACAAGTAAAGACAAACTTCGGCACACTCAACAATCTGTTTGAAGAAATTTTTGGCAATACTTCACCTAACTGGACAAAGTCAGAAGGTTTACTTCCATTGGTAAATATAGCAGAAGACGACAATGCTTACTATATTGAAGTAGTAGCCCCGGGTTTGCAGAAATCAGATTTCGGTGTAAAAGTAGAAAAAGGTTTGCTGGTAGTTTCCTATGAAAAGAAGTCACAAGAACAAACAGGGAAAAAGTACCACAAAAAAGATTATGCGCTCAACAGTTTCAGGCGCAGCTTTAACGTGGAAAAAACCATTGACATCAACAGGATAGAAGCGAAATATGAAGATGGAATTCTGGTGTTGACCTTGCCTAAGATGGAAGAGGAAAAACAAGTGCAGACCACTATTGAAATAAAGTAGTTTTTCATTTAAAGAATCAGAGAGGCGCAAAAACGCCTCTTTTTTTACGCGCTTTTTTCAGCGCGTTTTTTATCATAACAAAAAAACTTGACTATATTTGTGCATATTTATAAATTAAGGAAAATTAAACTATGATAAATGATATCAAGCCGCAAAATGAGAAAGAAACGCGCGCGGGTTTTGGAGAGGGAATTTACGAATTAGCACAGGAAAATAAAGATGTAATTGTATTAACCGCAGATCTTGCAGGTTCTTTTAAATTAGGGCCTTATATCAAGGACTTTCCGGACAGGTTTATACAGGTAGGCATTGCGGAAGCCAATATGATGGGCATAGCAGCAGGGCTTACCATCGGTGGTAAAATTCCTTACACAACTACTTTTGCCAACTTTAGTACAGGGCGTGTTTACGACCAGATAAGGCAGAGCATAGCCTATAGTGGGAAAAATGTAAAAATTTGTGCGAGCCACGCAGGCCTTTCTCTGGGCGAAGACGGGGCTACACACCAGATATTGGAAGACCTGGGTATGATGAAAATGTTGCCCGGAATGACCGTAATAAACCCTTGTGATTTTAACCAGACAAAGATAGCCACAAAAGCGATTGCTGAGCTGGACGGGCCGGTATACCTGCGTTTTGGCCGTCCGAAATGGCCCAACTTTACTCAAGAAGACGGTAGTGATTTTGTTATAGGCAAAGCACAGGTATTGAATGAAGGCACAGATATTACCTTTTTTGCCTGCGGCCATATGGTGTGGACAGCTATTGAAGCTGCAAAAATCATTGAGCAGAAAGGATATAGCGTAGAGGTAATAAACATACACACCATTAAGCCGCTGGATAAGGAAGCCATCATTCAATCCATTTCTAAAACAAAATGTGCGGTTAGCTGTGAAGAACACAACATTATCGGCGGGCTTGGTGAAAGCATTGCCGCAGTAGCAGCAGCTCATTGCCCGGTGCCTATGGAGTTTATCGGCACACAGGATACATTCGGTGAAAGCGGCACGCCGGAAGAACTATTTGAAAAATACGGCCTTACCAAAGAAAAAATTGCTGAAGCAGCAGAGCGTGTGCTGGCAAAAAAATAAAAATATTAAACTTGATTTATAACGACTTGTCCTAATAGCAAGTTTTTATATTTTGAGATACCTAAAAATATAAAATCTAATAAATGCAGCATTTAGAAGACAGTGAGTTATTGCGGTTATTCAGGGAAGAACCAACAAGAGAAAAAGCCTATACCGCCATAATTAAAAAATACCAGGAAAAACTGTATTGGCATGTGAGAAGGATGGTGGTAGATCATGAAGATGCCAATGATGTATTGCAAAATGTTTTTATTAAAGTCTGGAAGGCATTGGACAATTTTCGGGAAGACAGCCGTTTATACACCTGGCTCTACCGCATAGCCACCAATGAAAGCCTGACGTTTATTGAACAACAGAAAAAAAGATCAGCCGTGAGCTTAGATGATATAGAATATACTTTGGTGAATAAGGTAAAGGCAGAAGCCAATTTTGACGCTGAAAAACTTGAATGGAAATTACAGGTAGCCATACAACAGCTTCCTGAAAAACAACGACTTGTTTTCAACCTGCGCTATTACGATGAAATGCCTTATGAAGAAATGAGCCGCGTACTGGACACCAGCGAAGGAGCTTTAAAAGCCAGCTATCACCATGCAGCCAAGAAGGTAGAGGATTATATAAGAAATCATCCGTAAGAGTAAACTTATTTTACTAACCCAAGTCAAAAAAATAAGTTATGACACACGCAAATGAAAATATGAACCACGAAGACCTACAGGAAGTTTTACCAAGCTTTGGAAAAACAGCCATGCCTTACCAGCTGCCGAACGGTTATTTCGATGGGTTAGCTGATGATATTTTAGCACAGGTACAAATACAAAGCTATTCAAAAGAAGAAATATTTGCTGTACCTCCCGGATATTTTGAAAGTTTTGCCTACAATGTTTTAAACAGGATTAAAAACGAACCTGCCGAAGAAAATGAGGTGCTGGAAGAGTTAAGAGATATTGCTCCGTTGCTGACAACCATCAGCAGGGAAAATATGTATACAGTGCCTGCGAATTATTTTGAGAAATTTACGGTAAATACCGGAGCTAAGAGTAAAGTTGTTTCCATAGATTCCAACAAGAGCAAAAAAAATACCTGGAGAGGCCTGGCAGTAGCCGCCTCTTTGTTAGGCGCCGTGCTTACGTTGGGTCTTCTGGTCAATAAGGAAGAAAATACAGCGTCTCTTTCTCAATCCAATACAGCTTATGCATCTGTGGAGGGCGTAAGCAGGGATAGCGGAAAACCCAATGCTCAAAATTTAGGCGCCTACCTGAATAATCCTTCCGGAAAAAATGAAGTCAAAGATGCAAAGATCGTGGTACCGCAGGATATTAAGGTAATAGATGTATCTAACGAAATCAATACCATAAGCAGCCAGGATCTGGAAGAATATTTAAATAGTACGCCTGCAATTAATTAATAAGATAAAAGAATTTAAGTAGTGAAAAAGTTATTGTTGATATGTAGCATATTTTTATTTTCTTTCTCATTTTCTGTAGAAGCTCAGTTTAGAAGCAATAATAGTTTGATGACTTCATCATTCAGCCAGTCTACCCAGGACACGAAAGGGGTGAAGGGCGCAGAAAAGATAAAGCAGCTTAAGAATGTGTACATGGCAAAAGAACTGGAGCTGAAAAATGAAGAATATAGCGAGTTTTGGTTGATTTATAACAGGTACGAAGAAGCGTTGAATAAACTGTGGTCAGAAAACAGAGAGGATAAAAATTCATTTGAAGGCAAGAAAAAAGAATTGCAGAAAGAATATCAGCCTTCGTTTCAAAAAGTTCTTGGATCAGAGCAAAGAGCAGAAAAGGTGTATAACGCGGAAAGCAGGTTCAGAGATATGCTGAAAAAAGAATTAAAAGGAAGAAAAGATTAAACTCCCCATAATATAGTTAGTTTAAGTTAGTGTTTTAGTTTTAAGTGTTTTTATAGTTTAGATTTACAGTCGCCCCATGTCTATGGGGTGACTGTTTTTTTATTACATGCGGAATACGCAAACTTTATCTCACAACAGCCTGAACGGTGTTTTGTGTTCTTTGTAGTAATATTACATCTTTATCTTGTATATGATTATCCAGGTCGTGTTGTTGGTAGTGCCTCAGTGTAATCAATCGTAAACCTTTCTCCAGCTGCACCTCCAGGAAAACGCTTGCCTCCTGCGCCAGGGTATCCAGTTTGGCATTGTCATCAAAACACATCTCCATACTGATAGCTTCGGTCTGTACCAGGTTGGGTTTTATCTGTAACTTCTCCAGTATTTGCTGAATGCTGTTCATCGGGTGGCCGCTGATAAATGAAAAGTCTATTGTTTTAAAATAAACCAGCGCTTGATTTTCTTTGGATATCAGTATGGCGGGCAGGTCTCGTACAGGCTCGCTATTGATCAGTGTGCCCGGCAGGCCCGTATCCAGGAAACATTTTACATACAACGGTATATTTTTATTCTGCAGGGGTTTGATGGTTTTAGGATGTATCACCTGTGCGCCGTAGTACGCCATCTCAATAGCTTCGGCATAACTGAGGTGTTGTAAATATTGCGCCGAAGGGAACTTTCGGGGGTCTGCATTCATGACGCCTTCCACATCTTTCCATATTACCAATTCCTGCGCATTTAAGATGTTAGAGAAAACTGCTGCGCTGTAATCGCTGCCTTCACGGCCCAATGTGGTACTTTCATTTTCATCTGTGCTGCCGATGAACCCCTGGGTAATAACAATGCCGTTTTTTTCTATGGCAGGTAAAATTATTTCCGCAGTTTTATGAGCAGTATACTGCCAGTCTATGACTGCATCACGAAAATTATTGTCGGTTCTTAAAACGTCGCGCACATCTACCAAGGTGTTGCCGATTTTTGCCTCGTTGAAGTAAGCGCTGATGATGGTTGTGCTTAGCAATTCTCCGATACATACAACCTGGTCGTAATAATAATCGTATGACCAAACGGGCTTATCATGCAGCAACCATTCTACCTCTGTAAACAGATCAACCATTTTTTCAAGACATACATTGAAGTTGAGCACCAGCAGGTATTTGGCTATATCCAGGTGTTGCCTTTTGATGTCGTCAAACAATTTCAGCGCTTCAATACTGTTGCCGTTATAGAAGTTTTCAACTACCTTCTCCAGTGCGTTGGTGGTCTTTCCTGAGGCGGACATTATCAGCAAAAGCGGAGACTCTGTGCTGTACTCGCGTACAATATTCGCTACGTGCCTTATGTGGTCCACATCTTTTATGCTTGCGCCGCCAAATTTGAAAACTTTCATTTTTTATTTGCTTGGATTTTTTTGCACACCTCTCCGGTGCTGCGCAAAGATACAGTTTGCATAGTTGAAGCGGCAGAACATTTTGCAGATATTTAGCCAACATCAATAAATGAAAGCGATATAACAAACTATTTCTGCTTTTTATGATTTTTTATTAGCTATGGCGCGCATTATTTAGTAAATTTGTTAACCCATACTATGATATATATCATATCTAAATACTATGAAATATCTTAATTTTGCAAAACATTTTTAAACACAATAAATATTAAAATGGCAACGAAAACAAAAGACAAGAAATATGTTTATTCGTTTGGTGGCGGCAAAGCCGATGGCAACGAATCCATGAAGAACCTGCTTGGAGGTAAAGGAGCTAATCTGGCGGAGATGGCCGGAAATCCGAAATTGAAATTACCGGTACCTCCCGGATTTACCATCACTACTGAAGTTTGTACATACTACTATGATCATGGAAGAAAATATCCTGCTGCTCTAAACAAGCAGATCAAAACAGCGATAGGCGCCATAGAGAAAGTGATGGGTAAAAAGTTTGGCGATGTAAAAGATCCGTTATTGCTGTCTGTTCGTTCCGGTGCAAGAAAATCAATGCCCGGTATGATGGATACAGTATTGAATATAGGTTTAACCGAAGAAACATTAAAAGGTCTTATTGAAAAAACCGGCGACGAAAGGTTTGCTTACGATGCCTACAGGAGGCTGATCATGATGTATGCCGATGTGGTGATGGAGAAAGCCGGCGGTATGGAGCCCGCAAAAGGTAAAGGTATCAGGAAAATAATGGATGAATTGCTTGAAGAAGTAAAACACAAAAACGGCGTTGCCAATGATACGGATCTTGGTGTAGAAGACCTTAAATACCTTTCCATAGAGTTTAAAAAATTAGTAAAAGAATTATTAGGACAGCCATTCCCTGACAACGCTATGGACCAGTTAATGGGCGGTATAGGCGCTGTATTTGCAAGCTGGAATGGTAAGCGTGCCGTTGAATACAGAAGAATTGAAAGAATTCCTGACGAGTGGGGTACAGCCGTAAACGTTCAGGCAATGGTGTTTGGAAACATGGGTGATGATAGCGCTACAGGTGTGGCCTTTACAAGAAACCCGGGCACAGGTGAAAATCATTTCTATGGCGAGTATCTTATCAATGCACAAGGTGAAGACGTTGTTGCAGGTATACGCACTCCCGGGCCTATCAACAGCTACTCAAAAAATGCACAAAACCAGCAATTCCCTACTTTGGAAAAAACAATGCCAAAGCCGTACAGGGAACTGAACGAAATACAAAAAAGACTTGAGCAACACTACGGAGATATGCAGGACATTGAATTTACAATTGAAAAAGGTAAATTATGGATGTTGCAGTGCCGCGTAGGTAAAAGAAACGGTGTGGCTGCTGTAAGAATGGCTACCGAAATGGTGAAGTCTAAAATGATCGACGAAAAAACTGCGTTGATGCGCGTGGCGCCTAACCAGCTGGTAGAATTGTTATTGCCAATGATCGATCCGAAGGCAGAAGCCACTACCAAACCAATTGCGAAGGGCTTGCCGGCAGGACCTGGCGGCGCATTGGGTAAAGTGGTATTCTCTTCAAACGCTGCAATTGCAGCTGCTGCCAATGGAGAAAAAGTAATCCTGGTAAGAGAAGAAACTTCCCCTGAAGATGTTGATGGTATGCACAAAGCAGAAGCTATCCTCACAAGTAAAGGAGGTATGACCTCGCACGCTGCCCTGGTTGCACGCGGTTGGGGTAAATGTTGTATCGTAGGTTGTAGCGATATTGTTATTGCTAACGACGGCAAATCATTCAAAACCAAAAGCGGCCACACTGTAAACGAAGGCGACTGGCTTACTTTGAATGGTACCAAAGGATTGGTTTACGAAGGAGAATTGCCATTGACTTCTATTGATCCGAAGAAAAATAAATCTTATGCCGACCTAATGAAGTTGGTAGATAAGTATAAGGTAATGAATGTGCGCGCCAACGCTGATACCCCTGCCGACGCAAAACAGGCGCTTGAGTTTGGTGCAGAAGGTATTGGATTGTTCCGTACAGAGCACATGTTCTATGGCGAGGGAAGTGAAAAGCCACTGTTCCTGTTGAGAAAAATGATCATGAGCTCAACGCTTGCACAGAGAAAAGCAGCTTTGGAAGAACTGGCTGGATTTGTAAAGAAAGATGTGAAAGCTACGCTGCAAACTATGAAAGGCCTGCCGGTAACATTCCGCTTACTTGACCCTCCTTTACACGAATTCGTTCCGCACGATAAAGATAAATTACAGGAACTGGCTAATGAATTAAACGAATCTTTGGATGAGCTGTTGAAAGTAACAGAAAACCTGAAAGAAAACAACCCGATGCTTGGCCACCGCGGTGTACGTTTAGGCATTACTTACCCTGAAATTTCTGAAATGCAGATCAGGGCTATTCTTGAGGCTGCCGGTGAATTGCATAAGGCAAACAAAAAAGTTTTTGTTGAGATCATGATACCTGTTACCATGAGCATCAATGAACTGAAAAGCCAGAGAGAGATTTATGACAGAGTGTATGCTGAAGTATTGGCTAAACTGAAAGTGAAATCAATACCCAATATGTACGGTACCATGATCGAGATTCCCCGTGCTGCTATGCGCGCAGACCGTATGGCAGAAGTAGCGGAATTCTTCAGCTTCGGTACAAACGACCTTACCCAGATGACATTCGGCTTTAGCCGTGATGATATTGGCAGCTTCTTACCAGCTTACCTGGAGGCTAAAATCCTTGATGATGATCCGTTCCAGACCATAGACCAGAAAGGTGTTGGTAAACTTGTAGAGCACGCTGTTCAAAACGGAAGAGCTGTAAGGCCAAAATTAAAAGTAGGTATTTGTGGTGAGCACGGTGGTGATGCAGAAAGCGTGAAATTCTGCCACAGAATCGGCCTGAACTACGTGAGCTGTTCTCCCTTCCGCGTTCCTATTTCCCGCCTGGCCGCTGCACAAGCTGCTTTGGAAGAGGAAGCAGAGAAAAAAGCAGCAAGATCCGCAGCCGCAAAAAAAACGGTAACCAAGAAAGCTGCTGTTAAAAAGACTGCTGCTGTTGCCAAAAAAGCGCCTGCAAAAACTTCAGCTAAAAAAGCGCCTGCAAAAACTTCAGCTAAAAAAGCGGCTGTAAAAAAGGTTGCAGCTAAAAAGAAATAAAATGTTTCTTATACTAAGAACACCGGCAATTCCGCCGGTGTTTTTTATTGTACATGCCCGCAAACATAAACAGCATCTATGCTGTATTGAAATATCTGAATGCATTTTTTTCTATAATTAAAAATCAGCATAGCGCTTTTATACCTCGAAGAGTGTCCTGTGTTCCAGCAACATTTGTAAAATTTCTGCCTGTTAGGGTGTTCAATCAACCTACAATCGGTTTATAATTGTTGTTGTAGCTGCTTAGTATTATAAACAAGAAAAATTAATATCCGGCCCGGTAAATTACTATGCACAATAACTGCCGCATCTGGCAACGCTGATTATCCATACAATAAAAAAGGAACAAGCATTTTTTGCTTATTCCTTTTATAAAATTTGGTTGTCAATTAGTCAAGTATGTGTACAATTTCCCGGTTTACTTTTCTTACTCTGTCTTCTTCAACCTTAATTTTTTCACGATCGTAAGTCATTAAGCCGTTTACTTCAATCTCCACATCTGTAGTTTGTGTGTACACAGCTGCAGAGAAGCCCTGCCTGATCAATTGTTTTAGTTGTTCAGCATATTTCACATATTCATCAGTCACCTCCTTGGCGCTGTTGAATTGTACATATCCCCAGTTGCGGTTGGGTTCCCACAAGTGTTCTTTCATCACCAGGCCTATGCCGCCGTATTCTCCCAGCACTGTTGCGCGCTGTGCATCATAAAGAAAAAGATCCGGTTGAGGATAGTGGTGCAGATCCAGCATATCGCCAACAGGATAATGGTTTCCGCCGCTTGCAGGATTTACAAGTCTTGACGGGTCATAAGCTTTGGTCCATTCCACAATTTCTTTAGTTTTGAATTGTCCCCATGCTTCATTGAAAGGCACCCATACGCCGACTGAAGGATAGGAATAGAGATAATCCATGATCTCTTTCCATTCTTTTTTAAAGTTAGCTTCAGATTCTGCTGACCTGATCTTTTCAGAACCGTCAAAGTATTGCCTTGCCTGCCATTGCGGGCTGGCATCTCCATTGGGCATATCCTGCCATACGATCATGCCTAATTTATCACAGTGTGTATACCAGCGTGCAGGCTCTACTTTTACATGTTTACGGATCATATTAAACCCAAGATCTTTTGTTTTTTCGATATCATATCGTAAAGCTTCATCACTGGGAGCTGTATACAAGCCATCCGGCCACCATCCCTGGTCAAGCGGGCCAAACTGAAAGAGGTCTTTATTGTTCAATTGCAGGCGCACGATTCCTTTAGCATCGCGTTTCATAGAGTATTTTCTCATAGCAGCATAGCTGTGCACTTTATCAAGCTGTTGGCTTCCATTCCACAAGCTTACTTCCAAAGTATACAGGAATGGGTTGTCCGGCGACCAGTATTTGGTATTTGCGGGCATATTAATTTCTATCGGCTGATTGTTGATGGATTGAGCTTTTGCTGCAAGCTGCTTACCGTCAAATACTTTTACTTCAATCCGGTAGTTCGCAGGCAGATTATTGGTCAGTGCTTTCACCTGCAAAATATTTCTATCTATATCAGGCGTTATTTTTAGTGCCTCAATGTGTTTTTCGTTTACAGGCTCCAGCCATACCGTTTGCCAGATACCGCTTACAGGAGTATACCAGATACCTTCAGGATTGTTTACCTGCTTACCTCTGGGCTGGTATCCGTGGTCTGTGGGATCCCATACTTTAACGGTCAGTTTATTGTTGCCGCTTTTTAAAGCTGGTGTTATGTCAAAGGAGAATGGCGTATAACCACCGGTATGTTGCCCTACTTTTATATCATTTACCCATACATCAGCCTTCCAGTCCACAGCGCCGAAATGAAGCAATACCTTATGGCCGCTCCATTTTTTGGGAATTGAAAATTCACGGTGGTACCATAATTCATTTTCTTTACCTAATTTTTTCCCCACACCCGATAAGCCTGACTCTATGGCAAAGGGTACAAGGATTTTGCCATTATACAATTGCGAACCGGCTTTCCCTACCGGAGCAATTGCAAAATCCCACAACCCGTTCAGATTGATCCATTCCTTTCGTTCCATAATAGGACGCGGGTATTCCGGCAATACGTTATTGACGTTGATTTGTGCTGCCCATTTTGTTTGAATTTTATTTCCCGCAGGTTTCCATTGTGCGAAAGAATAAATACCCGCAGTAAAAAGGATCAGTAATAACAATGTTTTTTTCATTCGTATATCTTTTAAAGTTTTTAATTGTGTCCGGTAGTTATTGGGAGAAATCGGCATATGCAATTCCGCATAAAATTGTCGCTCGTTGTATAGCCTAATTCAAAATTTTTATGCCATTGCATGTGTTAATATTTAATTTTTTCAGTTGCCACATGGAATAACCAGCTTTTTAGATTTAATACTCATTCCGGTTGGTATAGATTCTTAATTTTTATTATTTCATGTATAAGAGATTGTTTATGTTGAACGACTATTTAAAACTCTCCAAAGTTCATGGATTTCATGGAAATACAATATGCAAAATGTCTCTTTAATTAGCGCATTTGTTTCAAAGTTTTAAGGATTCGAAAAGTTTTATTGTAAAATGAATAACGTACTTTTGAACATGCACCCATCAGCATCTTCATTTATAGCAAGAAGTAAAGAAAAAGCGTTTGACCTCAAACACAGGGCAACCATTAATTTCAATATTGGTAAGTATAATCTTGCTGTACCCCGCGGTAAATCGCAGTTTCAGGATATTGAGCTTGCCAGGCAAATGGCCAAGAATGCCAAGTGGAATGCTATAGAACATTTAGATGCTATGCTCCTTGAGTTTGAAAAAAAAATCACTGAAAACGGTGCAAAGGTCATATGGGCAGAAGATGCAGAAGAAGCTTTACAGGAAATCGGTAAAATATGCCGGGAGAAGGAATGCCGGACGATCGTGAAAAGCAAGAGCATGGTCACGGAAGAAATTCACCTGAATAAATTCCTGGAAGAGAATGGCATTGAGAGCGTAGAGACCGATTTGGGAGAGTACATCCAGCAGATGGACGATGAACCTCCTTACCACATCGTAACGCCGGCAATGCACAAAAGCAAGGAAGAAATTGCTGCATTGTTTGCTGAAAAATTAGGCGTGGAAGAGAACCTGCCTCCATCTGAACTTACACTTGTGGCCAGAAATGTTTTAAGAAAAAAATTTGCCGAAGCTTCTGTTGGCATTACGGGTGCAAATTTTATAGTCTCAGATATAGGCGGCATTGCCATTACGGAAAACGAAGGCAACGCCAGGCTTAGTGTTTCATTGCCTGAAACAACCATTGTAGTTGCAGGCATTGAGAAAGTGATCCCATCTATGGATGATCTGGAACTGTTCTGGCCATTGCTTTCTACCTTTGGAACAGGGCAATTTGTTACAGCTTATAATACTATAATCACCGGTCCTAAACAAAAGAAAGAAGCAGACGGGCCGGCAGAAATGTATGTAATTTTATTGGACAATGGCAGAACCAATCTGCTTGCCAATGAAAAAGTAAGAGAGGCGCTGTATTGTATCCGCTGCGGCGCCTGCCTGAATGCATGCCCGGTGTATAAAAATATCGGCGGCCATAGTTATGAGACTACCTACAGCGGCCCCATCGGCAGCATCATTACGCCGCACTTGCGTGGTATGAAAGAATTTAAGCATTTAAGTTATGCCTCATCGCTTTGCGGCAACTGTACCGAGGTATGCCCTGTGCGCATAAACCTGCATGAGTTGTTGCTCGAAAACCGCGCAGAATCAGTGTCTGAAGGATATACTGATTTCTCAGAACGCGCTATGTGGAAGGTTTGGAAGATGGCAACACTCAGGAGGAAAACATACAATATGGGTAGTGGTGTTTTAAAGAACGCTTTCGTAAACAGGTTTTTTAAAGCATGGACACAGTACCGCGGCCACCTGGATTTTGCTCCCAAAACCTTTAATGAAATGTGGCGTGAAAAGAACAGGAAAAAATAAAGAGAGGAGCAACTGCTCCCATACTTTAATTTCTTTTTTCCTTTCTTTTATTGGTATCCAGGTTCCACCATTTTCCTTTCTTACGGTTTTGCACAATAATGTAGTTTTGGTTAATGTATTTCTTTATGTGCTCCATTGCTTCATCATGGCTGTCTGTAATCAGCACCAGGTCTAAGTCGTAGGGCGAAATGGTTTTATCTTCTGCCATACTTTCCATTGTATCAACAATCTCTTTATAGTAATCTTTACCGAATAACACAATCGGAAATTGTTCAATTGTCTTGGTTTGTACCAAGGTTAGTGTCTCAAAGAATTCATCCATAGTACCAAATCCGCCGGGCATAATAATGAAGGCATAGGAATATTTTACCAGCATCACTTTCCGCACAAAAAAGAAATCAAATGTATAAGTATCTGTAAGGTAGGGATTGATGTGTTGTTCATGTGGCAGTACAATGTTCAGGCCTACAGATCGTCCGCCTGCCTCAAAAGCCCCTCGGTTAGCCGCTTCCATAATGCCTGGCCCGCCGCCGGTAATAGTGGTAAAATTCATTTTGGCAATCCTCTTACCAAACTCTACAGCGTCTGCATAAAATTGATGTGTGTCGTCAAATCTGGCTGAACCAAATACACTGATGCCCGGACCTACATACCGCAGCACTTCCATACTTTCAACAATCTGTTCTTTCACGCGCTGTGCAAACAGCTCATCTTCCGGTGATTCTGTGGCGGCGTTAAGATATAAAATCCGTTTCGCGGGTATTTTCCTTTCTTCTTCACTGATTCTTTCTTCCATAAATAAAAATTTGTGTTTCTAAATTACAAAAAACTTCATGCCAATTTTTAATTTTAATAAACTATTATAAATTGCATCCTATTAAAATGAATGAATTGAAAATTGCTTCGTATAATGTAAATGGCATCAGGGCTGCCATAAAAAAAGGATTTGTAGAATGGCTTGCTGAAAATCCGTTTGATATTGTTTGCCTGCAGGAAACTAAAGCCATGAAGGATAATGTAAATTGTTGCCTTTTTGAAGAATTAGGCTATCAGACTTACTGGTTTTCAGCGCAAAAGAAAGGCTATAGTGGTGTAGCTGTTTTTACCAAAGTTGAACCTTTACATGTTGTACACGGTACACAAATTGAGCAAAGCGATTTTGAAGGCAGAGTTATACAGCTTGACTTTGAGCATTTTTCTTTAGTAAATGCCTATTTTCCTTCCGGCACAAGCGGTGATATCCGACAGGCATACAAGTATCAATGGCTGGATGAATTTTACGATTATATCAATGAGCTGCGCACACAGAAAAGAGGGCTGGTGATAACAGGAGATTATAATATCTGCCATAAACCTATAGATATTCACGATCCTGTAGGCAACAGGAATTCATCGGGCTTTTTACCGGAAGAAAGGGAATGGCTGGGAAAATTTTTTGCTGCCGGTTACATAGATACTTTCAGGTACCTGCACCCCGAAAGAGCCGGCGCGTACTCATGGTGGAGCCAGCGTTTTCCTTCTGCACGGCTGAATAATAAAGGCTGGAGAATAGACTACATCAGCGTTTCAGAGAATCTTGCACACAACATTGCAGCGGCAGAAATACATCCGGATGCTAAACACAGCGATCATTGCCCTGTTTCCATAGAATTAAAATTTTAAATATGTTTATATACAATGTTACATTTAAAGTGAGCTGGAACGCTCATGATAAATGGCTTGAATGGCTAAGGTCGTATCATATTCCGGCCATCATGGAGTATAATTCTTTTTCAGCACATAAACTACTGAAGCTTCATAACCTGGATGAAAGTGATGGGGCCACTTATGCGTTGCAATTGTTTGCTGATTCCAAAGCAGATTATAACCGTTACATAGAGCTGCATGCCAACGAGGTTGCTACCATCGAACAGCGGTTCTGGGGTATGGAAGTCTTCTCTTTTTCTACGCTAATGGAAATTGTGGATTAATTGTGTATATCATTTTTTATGATGCTCTACAGTTCGCATGCCCTGTACGTTTAAGGCAGTTCTATGCATTATAAAATCGCTGAAACCATTGCTGTGATTGAGTTTGAGCATTGTTTTGCATGTTTATTTACAGATCATATAATTCGTAATATGCTGAAACGCACGCTCTATCTATCATACACAGCGTGCTGTATACTTGGAAGATAAAGTAAATAAATTTTGATATATTCGAAAACACTATAAATTTGTAGTATTAATTGTAACTATTAAAAAATAAAACTATGAACAAAGCGGAATTAGTTGCTAAGATTGCAGATCAGGCCGGCATTACTAAAACTCAGGCTAATGATGCATTAGATGCATTCACCACCACAGTACAGAAAACTTTAAAAAGCGGCGACAAAGTTACTTTGGTAGGCTTCGGGACTTTTTCTGTAACAAAACGTGCAGCCCGCACAGGACGTAATCCGCGCACAGGCGCTCCTTTGAAAATCAAAGCAAAGAAAGTTGCTAAATTCAAAGCTGGTAAAGAATTATCTTCTAAAATCTAATTCTTTATTCCAAATCATTGAGCAGAAGATTTTCTTCTGCTTTTTTATTTTTCATGCAAATCTTTGTTAACTTTGCGTAGTTAAATATTATTCAACAAAAACAACTAATAAAAATGGGTAGAGGTGATAAAAAAACCAAGAAAGGAAAAATATTCTTAGGATCTTACGGAAAGGTTCGTCCTGCTAAACCGGCCAGGTCTAAAACAGAGAAAAAAGTGGAAGAGAAAAAACCGGAATAAACTATAATACAATATTACATAATGACGGCAGGCGTTTACGGCTTGTCGTTTTTTTTATTGTAAGCAACATGATACAATTTTAAACATGTATTCATCAGTACAACTTGCCAAAAAATACATAACATATTGGCTGAAAGCAAGCAATGGCAAGGGCCATGGTACCCACTCGCCATTTGTTTTTGATTTTATAAAAAACGTTTTAAATAAAAAACCTCATCAAAGTGACGTAGGAGGTATTGAGCAGATCAGGCATTCGTTACAGGAAGATAATCGATTGCTGACCTTACAGGATTTTGGCGCCGGATCTTCTATTGAAAATATAAAACAGAGAAGGGTTTCATCAATTGCAAAAAACTCTCTTAAGTCTGAAAAATGTGCACAGCTGATTTACAAAATTGTAAAATATTACCAGCCTAAAACAATCCTTGAGCTTGGTACCTGCCTGGGTATTACCACTTCTTATCTTGCATCGGCCAATAAATGGGCTGCAGTGCATACTATGGAAGGCGCACATGAGGTGGCGCAGGTAGCAAAGGACATTTTTAAAAAGCAATCGCTGGATAATATACAAATAACTGAAGGCAATTTCGATGATACGTTGCCTGCATTTATAGAAAATTTCAGCAAACAGCATGAAGGGCTTGATTTCGCATTTATTGACGGCAATCACCGTGAAGCGCCCACTGTGTCTTACTTCCACGCCTTAAAGCCTTTATTGCATAAGGATTCCATTGTAGTTTTTGATGATATACACTGGTCTGAAGGTATGGAACGGGCCTGGGAAAAAATTAAAAACGATGATGATGTAACTTTAAGCATCGACCTGTTTTTTATAGGCATAGTATTTTTCAAAAAAGAATTTAAGGTAAAGCAACATTTTACTATAAGATATTGAGCGAATGAAATTATATCCGGAAGCAGCAGAAAACCAGTTAGAGTTCGATAAGGTCAAAGCATTGCTATTAGAGCATTGCAGGACCGAGTTTGCTGTGGAGAAAGCGCAGCATTTGCGCATTCACACCAGAAAAGATTACATAATAAAAGAGCTATCACAAACTTATGAGTACAAATTGATCACGGAACAAAACCTTTTATTTCCAAACGACGTAGTGCTCAATATTCAGAAAGACCTGAAATTATTAGGCATCACGGGAAGTACTATCGTAGGCGAACAATGGATGCAGGTAAAGCGGCTTTGTATGGCTATTGAAAATATTTTCCGATGGTTTAACCAGGAGAGAAGGCTTGCTTTTACTTCACTAGCGCTGGTAATTGCTGATACATATTATGAGAAAGCAATTGTTGAAATGATTGATGAAGTTCTTGACGAAAGCGGCAATGTAAAGGACACAGCATCTGAAGACCTGCAACGTATTCGTATGAACCTTTACAAGAAGCGCAATGAGCTGCGCAGGGCATTTGAGCGGGTTGTTGCTAAACTTAGCAAGGCAGGCTATACTACAGATATTGCCGAAAGCTTTAGCAATGGCAGGCGCGTAGTTGCTGTTTTTTCAGAGCACAAAAGACAAATAAAAGGAATATTGCACGGTGAAAGCGACAGTAGGAAAACTACTTTTATTGAGCCCGAAGAAACCATAGAATTAAACAACGATGTGTATTCCCTGGAGAATGATGAACGCAAAGAGGTGTTGCGCATATTACGTGCACTAACCTCCAAGCTGAGTGTTTATGCGCCTCTGCTGAAAAGCTATCATGATATTTTAGGTATTTTTGACTTTATCCGGGCAAAGGCCAAACTGGCACTTGACATGAACGGCAACTTCCCAAGCGTTTCAGATAAAGTGTACGTTGATCTCAAAGATGCCTATCATCCACTGTTATACCTGTACAATAAAAAACTATCAAAACCCACCATTCCTTTAAATATTAGTTTTGATGAGAAAGACAGGATACTGGTGATCAGCGGCCCCAATGCGGGCGGGAAAACAGTTGCCATGAAAACAATCGGCCTCAACCAGATGATGATGCAGAGCGGCCTGCTTGTTCCGGTAAAGCCAGATTCGCAGATGGGAATATTTAAGCAACTGTTTATTCATATAGGTGATACACAAAGCATAGAATTTGAGTTAAGCACTTACTCTGCACAGCTCAATGCTATGAAATATTTCATTGAAAA
Organism: Haoranjiania flava; assembly: GCF_025631005.1. Classification (NCBI taxonomy): domain Bacteria; kingdom Pseudomonadati; phylum Bacteroidota; class Chitinophagia; order Chitinophagales; family Chitinophagaceae; genus Haoranjiania; species Haoranjiania flava. The sequence continues at coordinate 118,057 of NZ_JAOTPL010000006.1, read as the reverse complement.
TGCTAATGGTAAAACATTATTTTTTATTGATGAATTGGGTGGCGGATCCGATCCTAATCTGGGCGGAGCCTTTGCCGAAGTGATCCTGGAAGAGCTTTCCAGGAAACATTCAGTGGGTATAGTAACTACCCATTATCTCAATCTAAAAGTCATGGCCAATCGTACACCGGGATTATTCAACGGCGCTATGGCGTTTGACGAAGTAAGGCTGCAACCTTTGTATAAGCTGATCGTGGGAAAGCCCGGCAGCTCTTACACCTTCTCAATTGCAGAAAGGATCGGCCTGCCTAAACCATTGATAAACCGTGCAAAAAAATTGGTCGATGAAGATCATTTCAGGCTGGATAAATTGCTGAACTCTACCGAACAGGACATGCAGCAAATAGATAAGGAAAAAAAGCAACTGCACAAGCTGATACGTGAAAATGAAAAACTGAAAAAAGAAATGGAAACCGTGCTGCATAAAGAAAAACACAAACAGCAGGTAGAAATTTTAAAACAACAGAATAAGATTACAGAAGACCGCATAGCTTATTTGAAAGATACGGAAAGAAAGCTCCGGCAAATGGTGGTAGAATGGAGGAAAGCCGATGATAAAAATACGGTTGTAAAAAACATCAGCGCTGTTCTTTTTCCAAAGAATGAGAAGATCATTACGGGCAAGATGGCGAAAAAGATTGATGCCAGGTACAAAGAAACCGCAGCGGAAATTATTGTAGGTACAAAGGTAAAAATTAAGAAAAACCACCAGGTGGGTGAAGTAAAAGAGCTGCGCGGAAAGCGCGCCATCGTTCAGATCGGTCAATTGCCGATCAACGTGGAATTAAACGACCTGGTAGCTGTACAGGAAAAAAATCAGGAAAATTAGAGTAACTTTACCAGAGCACTTGCAGGGATTGAATATTTCAGGTAGATTTAGTGTAGAAAAATTGAAATGATATGAATGAAAAACTGCTTCATTTTATCTGGCAATTTCAATACTTCAATCATCACCAGCTAACAGCGGAGAGTGGTGAGCCTATTCAGATTATCCACCCCGGCATAGCCAATATCCACCAGGGACCTGATTTCCTGGAAGCTAGGATCAGGATCGGTAGTACACTGCTTGCAGGCAGTGTGGAAATACACATTAAAACATCAGACTGGCACCTCCACAAACATCATTTAGATCAGAACTACAACAATGTAATATTGCATGTAGTTTGGGAAAATGACAAACCGGATTTCATAAACCAGAAGTTTCAGACTTTATGCATTCAGCCGCATGTTTCTTCTATCATGCTCAAAAAATACGAAGAACTGATGCACAGCAAAGCTTTTGTGCCTTGTGAAAGCTATTTGCCTGTGCTGAATGAAATCGAATGGCTAAACTGGAAAGAAAGGCTCGCTACCAGCAGGTTGCAAAGAAAGTCGCAGCAAATCATTGATTTGTTACATACCAATAACGGCCATTGGGAGGAGACTTTCTGGCAACTGATAGCTGCAAATTTTGGTATAAAAGTAAATGCAGAAATTTTTATGGACATGGCAAAGCTAATATCCATCAATATCCTGGCCAAGCATAAATACCAGATACACCAGGTAGAGGCTTTGCTTTTTGGTACATTAAATTTATTGCCGGCAGCAACCCCCGATGACTATACGGCTATTTTAAAAAGAGAATATGCTTTTCTTGCCAGGAAATTCAATCTCAGGAAAACAGAAGCAGCCCCATTATTTCTAAGGATGAGGCCTGCCAGCTTTCCCAGTATACGTTTAGCGCAGTTAGCAGCTTTGATACATGCATCATCCAACCTGTTTTCAAAGATCAGGGATACGGAAGATTTCCGCGAAGTGTACAATTATTTCGAAATCACGGCCAACGATTACTGGCACTATCATTACAGCATGGGAGATGATCCGGGCGACTATAAGCCCAAAAAAACAGGCAGGTCTATGGTAAACAATATTTTTATTAATACTGTTGTGCCTGCATTGTTTGCTTACGGAGTATTTAATCAGCTTCAATATTTCAAAGACAAAGCATTGCGCTGGCTGGAACAGACTGCCGCTGAAAATAATACCGTTATCAAATCATGGAAAAGGTTTCATGTGCAGGCAAATAATGCTCTGGAAACCCAGGCATTGCTTGAGTTGAAAAAGCAATATTGCGATGTGCGTCGCTGCCTGGATTGTAACGTAGGCAGGCGCATCGTTTCAGCAAAATAAAAATCTGCCACATCTTTTGAATGTAGCAGACCATCTGTTATTTTTCCAATTAAAATCTTTCTAAACCGGAGAAGAAAAAGTCGCCTTCAATTTTTGCGTTCTCATCGCTATCGCTGCCATGAACAGCATTTTGTCCCAGTGAAGTTGCAAATTTTTTACGGATGGTTCCTTCTTCTGCTTTCGCCGGGTCCGTAGCGCCGATGAGCGTTCTGAAATCAGCTACTGCATTTTCCTTTTCCAAGATAGCAGCAACAATCGGCCCGCTACTCATAAATTCTACCAGCTCACCATAAAAGGGGCGTTCTTTATGTACTTCATAAAATTTGCCTGCCTGCTCAATGGAAAGTTGTATCCACTTCATGGCCTTGATTTTAAAACCGCCTTTTATGATCTGATCTAAAATTGCCCCGGTATGCCCGTTGTTGGTAGCATCGGGTTTGATCATGGTAAATGTACTATTGCTCATACTTTTTTTGTTTGGCGCAAAAATAAGTAAATAAAATAAACTTAATTTATTTAAGCCAAATTTTCCTGGAACCCTTATGTTTGCTGCATTTCCGTCAGTTTCAATCAATATTTAACGTCATTTTTTCAGGAATAATTATGGTTGTATGTTTTTTGTTCAATAAATTACATAAGAATAAATACATGAACTATGAACCCAAATAAATATACGATCAAAGCACAGGAGCTTATTGCTGCAGCGCAACATATAGCTTTTGAGAGAGGCAATGTAAATATCGACACCGAACATTTACTGAAAGCTTTGCTCAACGACAAAGACAGTTCTATTGAGTTTTTACTCAAGAAGAACAATGTCACTATCAATCTTGTAGAAACAAAGCTGGATGAAGCAATGGCCCGGCTCCCGAAAATATCAGGCGGCGACCCTGCACAACAGGTTTCGCGCGAAATGAATACAGCGCTGATGCGTGCAAGTACCAGCCTTAAGGAATTTGGTGATGAATTTATCACACCGGAGCACATGCTTCTGGCCTTAGTACAGGGCAGTGATGAAACAGCCAAAATATTAAAAGATGCAGGCCTTACAGAAAAAGGCCTGGTCGCTGCCATCAAAGAATTACGCAAAGGCGATACCGTGAATTCGCAGACTGCTTCCCAGCAATACAATGCACTGGAGAAATATGCCAAGAATCTGAACGACCTGGCTCAATCGGGTAAGCTTGATCCTGTGATCGGGCGCGATGAGGAGATCAGGAGAACGTTGCATATCCTGTCTCGCAGGACCAAGAACAATCCTATATTGGTTGGTGAACCGGGTGTGGGTAAAACCGCGATAGTAGAAGGTTTGGCGCACAGGATCGTGAATGGCGATGTGCCTGAAAACCTGAAATCAAAGATCATTTTTGCACTCGATATGGGTCAACTGATCGCGGGCGCTAAGTACAAAGGCGAGTTTGAAGAAAGATTAAAGGGTGTAATAAAAGATGTAGGCGACAGCAACGGAGAGATCATTTTATTTATTGATGAGATACATACACTTGTAGGTGCAGGTGGCGGCGAAGGAGCTATGGACGCAGCCAATATACTGAAGCCTGCTTTAGCACGAGGTGAACTAAGAGCCATTGGTGCAACAACTTTAAATGAATACCAGCAATACTTTGAAAAAGATAAGGCTTTGGAGCGCCGCTTCCAGAAAGTGATGGTAGACGAGCCAAACGTGGAAGATGCCATATCGATTTTGCGTGGGCTAAAAGACAGGTATGAATCTCACCACCATGTACGCATCAAGGACGAGGCGATCATTGCTGCGGTAGAACTTTCCCACCGCTACATTACTGACCGTTTTTTGCCCGATAAAGCTATTGACCTGATTGATGAAAGCGCCGCCAAGCTTAGGTTAGAGATGAATTCAATGCCTGAGGAGCTGGACGAGCTGGAAAGGAGGATCCGCCAGCTGGAGATTGAGAGAGAAGCCATTAAACGCGAAAATGATGAAGCAAAACTCAAAGAATTGAACACTACCATCAGCAATTTAATGGTAGACAGGGATACCTATAAAGCCAAGTGGCAACAGGAGAAGGAGATAGTGGAAAAAGTGCAGAATGCCAAAGCTGAAATTGAGTCGCTTAAATCACAGGCAGAAAAAGCCGAGCGTGAAGGTGACTATGGCAAAGTAGCCGAAATACGTTACGGCAAGGTAAAGGAGCAGGAAGAGATCATTGCACAATCAAGCGAAGAGCTTAAAAACCTTACCGAAAAAAGAATACTGAAAGAAGAAGTTGATGCAGAAGATATTGCCGAAACTATTTCAAAATCTACAGGCATACCGGTGAGCAAAATGCTGCAGTCGGAAAGGGAAAAGCTTTTGCAACTGGAAGACCACCTGCATGAAAGAGTGATAGGGCAGGATGAAGCAATTGTAGCTGTTGCTGACGCCATACGCAGAAGCCGTGCGGGTTTGAGCGATCCTAAGCGGCCGATCGGTTCATTTATTTTCCTGGGAACTACCGGCGTTGGTAAGACTGAGCTTGCTAAAGCGCTGGCGGAGTTCTTATTTGATGACGAGTCTATGATGACGCGGATTGACATGAGCGAATACCAGGAAAAGCATAGTGTTTCCCGCCTTGTCGGCGCACCTCCCGGATACGTGGGCTATGACGAAGGCGGCCAGCTTACGGAAGCAGTTCGCCGCAAACCTTACAGTGTTGTATTGTTTGATGAAATAGAGAAAGCACACCCCGACGTGTTCAACACTTTATTGCAGGTTTTGGACGATGGACATTTGACAGATAATAAAGGGCGCGTTGTAAACTTTAAGAATACACTCATCATCATGACGAGTAATATCGGCAGCCACCTGATACAGGATGCTTTTGATAAATATACAAACGACCTCGAACGAGCTGAAGAAGTGGCTAAGAGTGAAGTAATGGGGTTGTTGAAGGATACTATACGTCCTGAATTTTTAAACAGGATAGACGACATCATTATGTTCCATCCATTAAGCAGGAACAACATCAGGAGCATCGTGGATATACAGCTTAGAAATTTGCAGCGTCAATTGGCTCAAAATGGTGTAGCGCTTGAGTTTAGTGATTATGCCATAGATTTCCTGGCAGAAAATGGCTATGATGTGAACTATGGTGCAAGGCCATTGAAAAGATTGATTCAAAAAACGATCATCAATCCGTTAAGTAAAAAAATACTTGGCGGTGATATTGACAGGGACCACCCCGTGCTTGTTGATGTGTTCGATGGGGTAGTAGTATTCAGAAATGAAAAATAACCGTTGCCGGTAGCAGCCAGGATTTTCGAAACACCCAGTATTAATCAAATCTGTCGCACAATTTCGCAATATCAGCGGAGAAGTGTGGCAGATTTTTTATTTTTGATAAAATTGTGAAAGTTGAATAATCTGTTTGATCTCATAGAACATACGCACCGCACCATCTTTCTTACAGGAAAGGCGGGTACGGGTAAGACAACTTTTCTCAATGAATTTGTAAAAAAAACCCGTAAGAAGCATATTGTGGTAGCGCCTACGGGAATTGCAGCAATCAATGCCGGCGGCGTTACCATTCACTCTATGTTTGGTTTGCCATTGCGTACATTCGTGCCCACTTTTGATGAGATAGACCGCGATTATGCCATGAATATCCCAGATCTGCTGCCACACTTTAAATACCGAAGAGATAAGTTAAAGTTATTGAGGGAGGTTGAGATTATAATCATCGATGAAGTGTCAATGCTTCGGGCAGATGTGCTCGATATGATGGATTTATCTTTGCAACACATCAGGCGTAATCCTGCAAAATTCGGCGGTGTGCAAATGCTGTTCATCGGCGATCTTTATCAACTGCCTCCTGTTGTCCGGCAAGAGAATGAAAGCATTCTCTTGCAATACTACAATTCACCTTTTTTCTTTGATGCAAAATCGCTGCAGGAGGTAAGCCTGATAACTATTGAACTGAAACATGTATACCGGCAAAAGGATAAAGATTTCCTGGAAATACTGAATCACATCCGAGATGCACAGGTCACGGCAAATGACCTGCAGGTATTGAACAAGCGCGTAAACACTGAGTTTGAACCAGGCGAGGAAGCGTACGTATATCTCTGCTCACACAACAGGATGGCAGATGCTATCAACCGTAAAAAACTTGATGAGCTGCCTGGAAGATCTTTCTTTTACAATGCCGAAATTAAAGGCGATTTCAAGGAAAGCCAATACCCTAATGATGAAACGCTGGAATTGAAGGTTGGCGCACAGATCATGTTTATACGCAACGACACTACTGCGGATAAAAAATATTTTAACGGCAAGCTGGCGGAAGTTACTTCACTTACACACAACGAGATAGGTGTGGTGATTGATGGTACAGACAAGGAAATTATCCTTGGGAAAGAAACATGGGAGCAGAAAAAATATTCACTGGATAAAGATAGAAATATTCGGGAAGACGTGTTGGGAAGTTTTGTGCAGTTTCCCGTGAAACTCGCATGGGCAGTGACTATACACAAGAGCCAGGGCCTTACTTTTGACAGGTTGATCATTGATGCGGGCAGGTCGTTTGCATCCGGCCAGGTATATGTGGCATTGAGCCGTTGCCGTACGTTGGAAGGTATTGTTTTAAAGTCGCAGATCACGCGCGATGTAATTTTCAGCGATAGAAGAATAAGCTCCTTCCATGAATCTACAAACGCTAATGAACAGATTGAGCGCATTCTGCATGATGAAAAATATGATTACAGCATCCGTAAAATACTGCGTTATGTGGATATGAGCTGGATGAAAGCTTCTTTAGAAGAATGGCAGATTGCAGTAAAAGAGAGCAGGTTTTTAGATAAGGAAAAGGCTACAGGCCTTTATCAACAATTGTCGCCTTTAATTGCTGATCTCGCAGAGGTATATAATAAGTTTGATAAGATCATCAAGGCTAAAACCCTGCAGTTTGTAAAACAGCAAAACACCTGGCAAGACATACAAGAAAAGTCTAAAGGCGCCGTGAGTTTCTTTTTTAAAAATGTATATGAGAAGATATTTTCTCCTTTAAAGGAACTGTACGCTACCTCTAAAGGTGAGAAGGGACTAAAGCAGTACAATGAATTGTTCAAAGCTTTTATTGATGACGTAGAAGATTACTTAAAAAGCCTGAAAACATTGCATTTACTTGATGTTGCCTTGTTCGATAAGAATCTGGATGTAGAAATCAGCGCCAAAGTGGATAAGATACCAACGCATGTAATATCTTATCAATTGTATGAGGCCGGCAAATCAATAGAGGAAATAATGAAAACGCGTAATCTCTCGAAAGGTACTATTTATACGCATCTCAGTAAGTTTGTTGAAACCGGTATAGTTGATGTGAGGCAAATTATTCCTGAAGAAAAAGTAGCTGTATTTGAACAGACATTCAGCAAGAAATCAATGCTTACACTATCTGAATATAAAAACGGCCTGCCCGATAACTTTACCTTTGATGAATTAAAACTGCTACGCGCGCATTGCCATTATCTGTTTAACAGGGGTAAATCACCGGATTCTGGTAATTAGATTTTTACTCATATAGTTTATGTATTTTTGTTCACATTATTGAGCCGTAGTATATGCAGCCTTCCGTAGCTATTGTGATTTTAAATTATAATGGGAGAAAATTTCTGGAAAAATTTCTGCCAAATGTTTTGGCTTCAACATATATCAACAAACGTGTTATTGTTGCGGACAATGCCTCTACTGATGATTCTGTCTCGATACTTAGAACACATTTCCCTGAAGTGGAAATTATCCTCAATCAAAAAAATTATGGGTTCGCAGAAGGTTATAATCAAGCGCTGAAGCAGGTTTCAGCAGATTATTATGTATTGCTCAATTCTGATGTTGAAGTCACTCCTGGTTGGATAGAGCCGGTGATCAGCCTGATGCAATCAGCAGAAAACATTGCAATTTGCCAGCCCAAAGTTTTATCTTACCATGATAAAAACAGCTTTGAGTATGCGGGCGCGGGTGGTGGATTATTAGATCATTTAGGTTATCCTTTGGCAAGAGGCAGGATATTTGAAGTTCTGGAAAAAGATAACGGCCAGTACAACGATAATACAGATATTTTCTGGGCCAGTGGCGCTACATTGTACATTAAAGCCAGTGTTTATCACGCTTTAGGGGGTTTATATGCCTATTTCTTTGCTCACCAGGAAGAGATAGATCTTTGCTGGCGCGCACAGATACAGGGTTACAGGGTTATGTATTGCGGAGCGTCTACGATATATCATATTGGCGGCGGCACATTGCCTAAGGGCCAATACAGGAAAACATATCTTAATTTTCGTAACAACCTCGTCATGCTATCCCGTAACCTGCATTGGAGAGAAAAATACTGGAAGCTGTTCATACGCTTGTCGCTCGATGGCGTGTTTGCTATCAAGACATTACTCGAGGGAGATACGGAATCAATCAAAGCAGTTTTTTTTGCGCATATTGATTTCTACAAATGGGCATTTTCCCGGGAAAATGATACCGGTACGAAACGTCTTCCGTTTTCACAATTGAAAGGCGGGGTGAATAAATCAATTGTTTGGGAACATTTTATCAAAGGCAAAAAATATTTTTCAGAAATAGTAGATTGATATTTTTAATTTTGAATCAGGTTGCATATTTTTGTAGGGTTAAAAGTTTATTATGGCAGTACATCAGGATAACCAGCTAAGCACTTTTGAGAAAGAGCGCCAGGAACAATTGGAAACCGATATCAGGTATAACCGCGTGAGTACTTCGCGTTTCCTTTTCTATATTTCTGTTTTTGCATTGGTTGCTTTTTTATTTGCAGGATGCTTTCAGCTTTATAAAAACCGCTACAAGGGCAAACCTGATATAGAAATTCAGCCTAGCACGAAATATGTGCCTGAGTACAAATAAATTCTAAAAAATATTTGGTTATTTGTGTAAGATTTTTATCTTTGCAATCCGAAAGAAAACAGTTCTTAATATACAAGCGGAAGTAGCTCATTTGGTAGAGCACAACCTTGCCAAGGTTGGGGTGGCCGGTTCGAGCCCGGTCTTCCGCTCTTAAAAAATCCTGCAATAAGCAGGATTTTTTTTAATGAGTTGCCCTGATGATCCCGATCAAAACCGGGATGGCCGCAATGCTTGATCAGGATAGTTCTTAAAATAAAAATATTGCCCTGGTGTCCCGATAACTATCGGGATGGTAGACACGTCCCGATTAAATCGGGATGGCCGCAATGCTTGATCAGGATAGTTCTTAAAATAAAAATATTGCCCTGGTGTCCCGATAACTATCGGGATGGTAGACACGTCCCGATTAAATCGGGATGGCCGCAATGCCTGATCAGGATAGTTCTTAAAATAAAATATTGCCCTGGTGTCCCGATAACTATCGGGATGGTAGACACGTCCCGATTAAATCGGGATGGCAGCAATCCTTGATCAGGATAGTTCTTAAAATAAAATATTGCCCTGGTGGTGGAACTGGTAGACACGCAGGACTTAAAATCCTGTGGGCAGCAATGTCCGTGCGGGTTCAATTCCCGCCTGGGGCACAAAGCGACTTCGGTCGCTTTTTTTTATAGTCGCTAGATGCTCTTGCAGCAATGTTTGTCCCCGATTAAATCGGGGCTGGGGCATAAAGCGACTTCGGTCGCTTTTTTGTATTATGTATTTTGTCTATATTCTTTATTCTGAAAAATGTGGCCGTCATTATGTTGGCTATGCAGCAGATGTGGATGCACGTTTGTCGCGGCATAATGCAGGTTATGTCACAGCGACAAGAAACTGCCGGCCTTATGTGCTGCGTGGTTTTAAAGCTTTTACTGCAGAACAAGAAGCAATAGCCGAAGAGCGCCGTATCAAAAAAATGAAGAGCAGTAAATATATTTTATGGTTGCTTGCCGGGAATTGGTAATGTCTTAACTATGCCCGTCTTATTTCTCATGACAAAAAAGCCCTCACGATTGCAAGGGCCTCATGTTTACTGATTAAAATTTTATTAACTGCTTTTAAAAGTAGAATGCATGGCTTTCAGCATGCCTTGTGGTGTCCAGCCGTAAGGCACTATCATGCGGCGAACCATTTGTAATGGCATAGTAGAATCACGCTTAGTGGAAAGAATAAATGAAAGCTTCATATATTTTGCTAATTCCACTGCTGCCTTATGGTCGTTGATACCGTAAGGATATGCCCAGTATTCAACAGGCTTTCCGGTGATTTCCTGTAATCCTTTTTGTGGATCTGCCACTTGTTTTACCCAGTCTGAATCGTTGTACTTGGTCACCATATGATGATCCCAACTGTGTAAGCCTACATTATGGCCCCTCTTTGCCAGATCGGCAATCTGGTCTTTGGTCATATAGTTTTTTTTATTGTAGGTGATGGTCATTATAAAGAATGTGCCTCGGTGCCCGTATTTTTCCATAACCGGCGCAGCTATAGCAGAATGCTCCACGCGTGAATCATCAAACGTAATGAGCACAGGCTTTTCAGGGATTGATTCATTATATGCCAGGTAATTATACAACTGGTCAGGGCTAATGGATGTGTAACCACTGTCTTTCAGTATTTTCATCTGTGCTTCGAATGCCGCCGGGCTTACAGTGTATTCATCTTTTCGGCCATCGGCAATTCTGTGATAGCACAGCACCGGTACCTGTGTTTTTGCCATGATCTGCTCGGGTGTATTCATAGTGCGGGCGGAAGTTGTCGTATCGGTTGCTGTAGTTTTAGGGGCTATTCCGGCAGAATCCCCGGTGTCATTATTATTGCCAGAACCGTTATTACAGCTTACAAACAGACAAAAGCCCAAGGCTATTAAAGAAAAATACTTCATAGATAAATGTTGAAATTTTTAATCTTCAAATATAGTAGTTAATCCAATATATAAAATAATGTATCTGCAAAATTAAGAGATCATTCAGGAAATTGTTTCATCTGCACAATTTAGCCGGTGTTCTTGATTGGAATAATAAAAATATGTAGATTTGAAGCCAATACATACAATCATGAGTAAAAAAACTTTAGTCATTGGCGCATCTGAAAAATCAGAAAGATATTCTAATATGGCTATCCGTTCTTTAAGGCAGCATGGGCATGAAGTAAAAGCTTTTGGCCTGAGAAAAGGAAAAGTTGGAGACGTGGAGATCTTTAAAGATCAGAAAGCTGTTGAAAACCTTGATACCATTACCTTATACGTTAATCCTGCGAACCAGAAAAAATTGTATGATTATATTTTAAGCCTTCAGCCGAAGAGAATTATTTTTAATCCGGGCACTGAAAATCCTGAATTGGCCAAGCTGGCAGCTGATAAAAATATTGACGTAGAATACGCCTGCACCCTTGTTATGTTATCGGTAGGTAAGTATTAGCAGCTTTTATTGTTTCTGTTTCACGCATCTTTGTTATTGCTATTTCCATAAATTGCTCAACAATTTCTGCTGTAGGTTTATTGTAGGTTTTCAGGCTGTGCACCTTCTCATTCTCCAGCCATCGTTGTACAATAGATAAGTTGTCTGGTTTCAGGTTTTGCAAAACAGAATAACCCATCCTGGCCAGTGCTGCAGCATTGCAAAGCTGTTCGTATTGTCCTTTGATCGGGATTACCAACAGTTTCTTTTTCAGGTACAGCGCTTCGGCAGGCGTTTCAAAGCCTCCGCTGGTAATAATTCCATGGCAGTTGATCAGGCTATTGTTGAACAGCTGTTTACTTACCGGCAACAGTGTTATATTTCCATTGGTTTGCTCGTCTTTAACCTCGCGTGAAAAAATTTCGAACCTGTGATCTTTGAAATTTGTAAAAATGCCTATCAGTGTTTTATCATCATAAGAAGGCAGGTAAACGCTGATGTGGCCAAAATCGCGCGGCAGGGCCTGCCATATTTGTGTTTTGATCACGGGTGGCAATATAAAATCGTCATAGGGCTGAAAGTGAAGGCCCACGTTGGTTGTGGCGCTTACATAATTTGTCAGGATCAGTTCTCCAAGCAGGTTCCTGTTTCTCGGGCGGGGCGTTCTGTACGATTTAAAACTGGCCTGGTGCCCGAAGTGTACGGACTTAATCCTGCGCATTTTGCACGCAAGTGATGTTACGGGTTCAAAGTCGTTGATCACCATATCATATTTATCTATGGGAAGGTGCCTGGCTTCTTTCCAGATGCTTGTAGAGATAATTTCTTTGAATGTCTTAGGATAGTGCAATCCTCCATTGGAAGTATACTGAAAGCTTAACCCTTTGCTTCTGTACGGCACGTGTGCATCCAGCTTAAGTGTACTGTTATTGCCGCTTAAAAAGAAATCTACAGTACCGAATTTCTCTAAGTAGGGCAGCAGTTCCATGGCGCGGCTGATGTGTCCGTTGCCTGTTGCCTGTACAGCATAGAATATGCGCATGTATCAATAATTTTTAAGGTTGTATAAAAAACTGATTTCAGTTTCCGTATCAACAGCTTTTTTGTTTTTAAAGGATGGAAGCATGGCTCTTTCCAGTATAAAATCTGCATCGTTGTATTGGAATATTTTCCATTCCTTATTGTCGTATTCAAGCGCAGTAAGGTTTTCAATCCAGTCGCCAGAATTAAGATAATTTACAAAGCCGGTTTCAGTTTCAATTACTTTTTTGGTAGGCTGGTGAATGTGCCCACACACTACATAGTCGTACTGCTTTTCAATAGCCAGCGCTGCAATGGTTTGTTCAAAATCATTGATGAATGCTATGGCCTGTTTTACGCTGTTTTTTATTTTTTTAGAAAATGAAACTCTTTCTCTGCCGGTGAGCTTTAAAAGATAATTCACTGCCCGGTTCATCAATATCAGCAGGTCGTATCCTTTACCACCCAGCCTGGCCAGTATTTTGGCGAAGCCTTTGGTGCTGTTATCAAACACATCGCCGTGGAAAAACCACATTTTTTTATCATCAATGTTGAGCAGGTATTTATTGGCCAGATGGATGTTGCCTATTTCAAGGTCGGTATATTTCCTCAAAAATTCATCATGGTTACCGGTAAGGTATATTACTTTGGTGCCCAGCGTTATGAGCTTAAAAATTTCCCTTATTACTGCAAAATGTGCAGGTGGGAAATAGCTTTTGGAAAATTGCCACCCGTCAATAATATCTCCGTTCAGGATAAGTGTGCCCGGTTGTACGCTTTTGAGATAAAGCAACAGTTCTGTTGCGTGGCAGCCGTAAGTACCTAAGTGTACATCGCTGATTACAATCAATGGCAAATGCCTCCGGTTCATAAGTCTGAAATTGGTTTATCAAAGTTTATACTTTCATATAAATTAATTATTAAGCTATAATTAATTGTGTATTATTTATTGATCACAATATTTTTGATAAACACTAAACCCCCGCCGATTTTTACATCTAATTTCCGGGCACATTACAGAAAAAATAGGCATATTTGCCAAAGCCCCAACAATTATCCATGAAGCCGATCTATAGACTTATGTCGTTTTTATTGCTATCGTTTTTTATGCCAGGTGTTAACGCTCAAACTGCAATTGACACCATTGCATCCGTACATGTCGACACTATTGCCCCTGTGAAGATGGATACTGCCGCCCTTGTACGCATAGCTGATACAGCGGGTGTTATTGTTACTGATAGTGGCAGCATTGCCCACACGCTTAATAACAATGATATTGCAGACAGTGAAAAAAAACCACCATTACACAAAAAAATTTCATTCAATAAACTGCATTACAGCAAAACAGCTAAGATCATTTCGTATACAGAGCTTAGCGTGCTTCAACAAAAAGTATCTTATAAAACCATTGCTGATTTTATTGCCAATTATGCTGTTATTGATACGGCTGATAACATTTATACAATAGCTATTTCGGTTGATAAGCTCAATACAGAAGTTAATACTATGGGTGTGCAGATGCATTTCAGCTCAGACAGCACATTGCCTGATTCTGCATCTGTTTCTTTTGCCAGGGAACTTTATGATGCTGTGGGTAAGCCATTACACGTAAAGATAAACCATGCAGGCGTAATTACAGGGGTAGATACTTCAGGTGTCGGCGGACGGTTAAGCGAAGTGATCTCAATGCTTTATTCTGGTAATGAAAATATATCGGTTGGAAATAAATTTTCGCTTACTTTTCCACTTGCTGACCAACCTGCAATTGGCGACCAATGGAAAGATTCTGCTATAAACAAAAACAGCCGGAGCTTATACACCTATACGGTTAAAAATTTTTTCAGGGACAGGGTAATTTTAGAGGTCCATGCAAATGTGTTTTACTCTGGAGTAATAGAGAGCAATTCTAAGAAATACAACACAGACTTTGCCGGAACGCAGACAGGTACGCTTGAAGTCAATGTAAATACAGGCATGGTGCAATCCCGTAAAATGACTCTGTCTTTCGAAGGAGTAGTATTGATGGGAAATGAAAAAATACCCGCCAGGTCAACCATAGAAATTTCTGAACTGATCAATTAATGTTACACCTGTTTTTAATTTTTTGAGTTAATTTTGTTTTAAATCAATAACTACCACAATGGCAGCAAAAAAAACAATTAAAGCTGAAGATATAAATCCTGTTGAAGGTTTTGAAAACACTAAGCCGCAAAAAGCTAAGGGAAAAAGAACCGTAAAGAAAGAGGGTGAGGTTAAAAGTACAGTGGAAAAAACGGTGAAAAAAATCGCATCAAAGATTTCTTCATTAACCGCTGAAGATAACAAAAATACACGGTTAACTTTTGAAGTGCGTTTCAGTACAGAGTATGGCCAGAACTTATTCGTGGTGGGGGACCATGAATTGTTGGGCAATGACGACCTGGAATTTGCCTTGCCATTACAGTATCTGAACGATAAAGCCTGGAGCGCAACTATAGAACTGCACGAAGGCAACACGCCCCGGGTAATTAATTATCGCTACTTCGTTAAAAACGTTGACGGTTCTATAATTGAAGAGAGCCTGGCAAATAAAAGCATTGACCTGTCGGCATCGGCTGGCAAAAATATTTATGTTTCTGACTTCTGGAGTTTTTCAGGATTTCCGGCCGGCTTGTTTGAAACAAAACCTTTTCTTATTTTATTAAACAATGCAGGAGCTGCAGAACCAACCAAGAAAACAAAAAACTCAACCCATGTATTTACAGTTAAAGCGCCGGTAGTTTCAAACGACCAGGTTGTATGCATGCTTGGTGATGATAAAAGACTTGGAAGCTGGGAAGTAAAAAAGGCGCTGAAGCTTTATCCTGTGGGCAATGGCAACTGGCAAATAGAACTGGATCTTTCAAAATCGGTTTTTCCCATTCACTATAAGTTCGGGCTCTTAAATACCAAAACAAAGAAACCCTTGATACTTGAAGGATACGAAAATCGTTGTTGCGCACTTCCTGCCATCAAAGACGGCAAAGTCTTTATAAACGAGGGACTCATTAACCTTGCGGAGAACGCTTGAAGAGCAGCCGGTGTCATCTCGCCCGTCTTTAGTCTGCGTTCTCACGACAGTTTCGGTGTCGGTGAATTTAATGATGTAAAAAAATATTCTGACTGGGCAAATGCTGTAGGCATCAGGCTTATACAAGTGCTGCCGGTAAACGATACTACTGCCCGTAAAGACTGGCACGATTCTTATCCCTATGCCGCCATCTCCGTATCAGCATTGCATCCGATGTATCTGCACCTGCCTGCAGTGGCAGGCGAGCAGTATGCCTCCTTGCTGGAAAAATATGAAGCAAAGCGGCAGGAATTAAATCTATTGAGCCAGGTAGACTATGAAAGAGTGAATAAGGCCAAGTGGGAATTTATCAGGGAAGTTTACCCGTTGCTGAAGGCGCAGACATTTGCTGAAACCGAATATGAAAAATTCTTTTTGAAAAATAAAGTATGGCTGGAACCCTATGCTGCCTTTTGCTGCCTGAGAGATACATACAAAACAGCAGATTTTACGCAGTGGGATTCATTTGCCGTTTATGATGAAACCATTGCTACGTCTCTGTTGCAGGAGAATGAAGATGAAATAAAGATTCATTATTTTGTGCAGTATTATTTGCACCTGCAGCTAAAAGAAGCAGTTGCTTATGCACATACAAACAATGTGGTGCTGAAAGGGGATATAGCCATTGGTGTATACAGGCACAGTGTAGATGCATGGCAGTATCCGCAATGGTTTCATATGGACACGCAAGCCGGCGCACCGCCTGACGATTTTGCTGTTAGCGGCCAGAACTGGGGATTTCCTACCTACAACTGGGAAGCGATTAAAACAGATAACTTTACCTGGTGGCGGCAACGGTTGCAGCATATGAGCCGCTATTTTGATGTGATAAGAATAGACCATATCCTAGGTTTTTTCCGCATCTGGACTATACCTTACCATGCCATCCAGGGTATACTGGGTCACTTTGAACCCGCTATACCTGTGCGCCTTAACGAGCTTTACGGCATGAACGCATCTACGGAAAGGCTGATGATGCCGTATATTACAGACGATCTGTTGTCAGAAATTTTTGATAAGGAAGCTGCTTATGTCAAAGAAACTTTCCTGACAAAAAACCATGGGAATATTCGTTTCAAACAGGAATATTCTACTCAGCGAAAGATTGAGGAGTACTTCAGGGCGTTTGAAAACAATGACTACAACAATTGCATTAAGAAAAAATTGTATGATTTGCTGGCGAATATTATACTGATCCCAACTAAGGAAAAAGATGCTTTTCATTTCCGGTTCAATATGCAGTCCACATCATCGTACCGCAGCCTGGATGATGTAACCAAATCAATTCTTTGCAGGTTGTATGAAGATTATTACTTCCAAAGGCAGGAAGGGATATGGCAGCAGGAGGCTTATGATAAGTTGCCGGCTATCATTCAGGCCTCGCCGATGCTTGTTTGCGGTGAAGACCTTGGCATGGTGCCCAAATGTGTAAAAAATGTAATGCAGCACCTGCAGTTACTGAGCCTGGAAGTGCAAAGGATGTCCAAGAACGCCCAATCAGAATTTGACGATCCTTCGCGCACACCTTACCTGGCAGTTGTATCTCCTTCTACGCACGATACCAGTACAATCAGGGGATGGTGGAAAGAAATTCCTTACGATAAAAAACAACGCTTTATTTACGATCAGCTACGCAGGCATGCAACGGTAGAGGATGATTGCCCGCCATGGCTTGCAGAAGCCATCATTGAGCAGCACCTTCACTCCTGGTCTATGTGGAGCATATTCCTGTTGCAGGACCTCTTTGCTATGGATGAAAATACGCGTGTAGAAGATCCGGACACAGAGCGCATCAATCATCCTGAGAACCCGCACCATTACTGGCGTTACAGGTCACACATTGCTGTGGAAGACCTGATGAAACATGAACTATTTAATGAGCGTATAAAAAATCTTATTGCCGCATCCGGCAGATAAACAGGCAAAACGCTATTACAGTGGTGCCTGTTTTTCTTTTATCTTTGCCCTAAATTATTCTTTATGCAGGTCGATTATATCGTGCTTGGGCAGGGCATTTCAGGTACATTCCTCAGTTATTTTCTAATGCAGCAGGGCGCATCTGTTTTAGTGATAGATGCAATGAAAGCTAACTCAGCATCGCGTGTGGCGAGCGCCGTGATCAACCCCGTTACAGGCAGGCGTGTTGTAAAGACCTGGATGATAGACGACATATTGCCTTTTGCAGAAAAAGTATACAACGAAATCGGGGAGTATGCCGGCATGAAGGATGTGATGCAGTCCTGCCCGGTTTTAGATTTTGTACCGACACAACAAATGTTGGATGCATTCACCAAAAGAGTTGATGAAAATGCTGACTACATAAGCTTTTCAGCTGATGAAAATGGCATGCGTGAATACTTTAATTTCCCCCTGAAGATCGGTGAGATCAGGTCTTCTTACAACATTGCTTTGTGGGAATTGCTTGCAGCTTACAGGCAGCGTCTCCAGGAAAATAGCATGTTGCTGGAAGAGCATTTTAACTGGGATAATTGCATCCTTGCAGATAGCAAAGTTTTTTACAAGGACATCGTTGCTAAAAAAATATTATGCTGTGAAGGCGTTGAAGGCGGTGCCAATCCTTACTTTCAGCAACTGCCATATGCCTTCAACAAAGGTGAAGCCTTGATAGTTTCTATTCCGGGATTGCCTCAAAATAATATTTATAAGATGGCCATGACCATTGTGCCTTTGCAGCAAAAAGATTTATTCTGGGTAGGTTCCAATTACCAGTGGACTTACGAAGACGAGCTTCCATCCCGGTTTTTCAGGACAAATACAGAAAACTATTTAAACCACTGGCTGAAACTGCCTTTTGAAGTGAAAGATCATATTGCTTCTGTGCGGCCGGCTAACGTAGAGCGCAGGCCGTTTGCAGGCTTGCATCCTGTTTACTCATCCATAGGCATTTTAAATGGTATGGGTAGTAAGGGGTGTTCATTGGCGCCATACTTCGCATATCAACTGGCGCATCACGTGCTCTACGCAAAGGAGATAGAGCTGCTTGCAGACGTGAGGCGCTTTGAAAAAGTTTTGAGCAAATAAGTTTGCGCGTAAAGCTAATTCTTATACCTTCGCGGCTGAAAATCCTCGGGGCGCTGATTCAATTCGG
Organism: Haoranjiania flava; assembly: GCF_025631005.1. Lineage (NCBI taxonomy): Bacteria > Pseudomonadati > Bacteroidota > Chitinophagia > Chitinophagales > Chitinophagaceae > Haoranjiania > Haoranjiania flava. Next base: position 99,314 of record NZ_JAOTPL010000006.1, on the reverse strand, counting down.
CTGAGATAGTACCCGTAGAACCTGAACAGGGTAATGCCTGCGAAGGGAAGGAGTATGAGTTTCGTACTGTTTCTTCGCGTTTTATTTTCCCTGTTTAAAAATTTATTCATTTAAAATAAAATTTTTAAACAATGCAGAAAGTCTTATTGAGTTTTGTTTTTTCCATGTCGTTGGTTTTTGTAAAAGCCCAGCAAGTACAGCAATACGACATTTCAGACACCGTAGATGTATTAGCGCCTGTAGAAGTACGTGCCATACGTGCGGGAACAAAAGCGCCATTTGCCGTGGCTAACATTTACCAGAAAGAAATAGGCAAACAGAATCTTGCGCAAAACCTGCCTTACTTCTTAAACCAGCTCCCCTCGGTTGTTGTCAGTTCAGACGATGGAGTGGGAGTAGGCTATACAGGTATGCGCGTACGCGGCACGGACCTTACGCGTACAAACTATACCATTAATGGTATACCTGTAAATGATCCTGAATCCCAGGTGGTAGTATTTGTAAACTTTGGCGACCTTGCTTCTTCGGTAAACTCTATCCAGTTGCAAAGAGGCGTTGGCTCTTCCACAAACGGCCCGGGTGCATTTGGTGCATCGGTAAATATATCCAACCTGGAGCAAGGGCGGGTGCCGTATGCTAAAGTTGATAATTCTTCCGGATCTTTCAATACCTGGAAACACACGGTTCGCGCGGGTACAGGCAAATTGAAAGGCGGATTTCAGTTCGACGTGCGCCTGTCTAAAATCAGTTCCGATGGATATATTCAGCGCGCTTTTTCTGATTTAAAATCGTTGCAGTTTATTTCCAGCTGGACATCTAAGGATGAAAATACTTCCCTAAAATTTAATTTATTTACCGGTAAAGAAAGAACGGGGCAGGCTTGGAACGGATTAGAAGTTAGTTTTACCGGCACAGACTCACCGCACTCATTTAACTACGCAGACACATTGAGTAAAATGGGAAGAAGAACCAATACCATTGGTAAAATGGCAAATGGAGAGTACTACAAGGATCAGACAGACAACTATCAGCAGGACTATTACCAGTTATTTTTCAATCATAAATTCAACAGCAACTGGTCAGCAAACGTTGCCGGCTTCCTGACACGCGGAAGAGGATTTTACAATGAGTATAAATCAGGACAAAAGTACAGCAGCTACGGCCTGAAGCCATTTGTGAAAGCTGTTGGCGATACGCTTTTTAAGACCGATCTTATTCGCCAGTTATGGCTCGACAATCATTATTACGGAAGCGTTTTTTCTGCAAACTACCAGACAGAAGCTACAGATGTAAATATTGGCGGCGCTTACACCATGTACGATGGTAAACATTACGGTTTTGTCAAATGGGCACAACATGCTATTGAGCCGGATTACAGGTGGTACAATCACCCTGCTGATAAAAATGATTTCAATATGTTTGCAAAATGGCAGCAAATGATCACTGATGGCTTGTATGGCTATGTAGACCTGCAATACAGGAATGTACAGTATCATATAAACGGTTCCAGGAAAGACGCTTCTTTACGGGTCAACCAACAGTATAACTTCTTCAATCCAAAGGCCGGGTTAAGCTACCTGATCAGGCATCTGAACGGGCAGAGTAAAGTGTATGGATCATTTGCCGTGGCAAACAAAGAACCCAATCGTAACGATTTTGAAGCAGCACAAAAAAATTCCCTGCCTCAGCACGAAACTTTGTATGACTATGAACTGGGCTACCTCTACAACGGTACAGTTTTAAATGCAGGCATTAACCTGTATTACATGGATTATAAAAATCAGCTCATTCTGACAGGTAAAATAAATGATGTGGGTGAAGCTACGCGTGCGAATGTAGATAAGAGCTACAGAAGCGGTATAGAACTTACTGCAGGATATCAACCTGTGGCGTGGCTGAACATCAATGCCAGTGCAGCATTCAGTAAAAATAAATTGAAAGATTTTACTGAGTATTATTACATAGTGAATGAAAATTGGGATCCTGTTGGAGAAGAATCAAAAACTTATAGCAATACAAATATTGCATTTTCTCCGAATGTAGTCGCAAGCGCTGCAGTCACGTTTGAGCCATTCTATGCGTATCAATCAAACAATCATTTCTTTATTGAGTTATTAGGGAAACACGTCGGCAGGCAATATCTTGATAATTCATCTAATATAATGAAAAGCATAAATCCATACAGTTTATTCGACGCACGTTTAAGGTATGACCTGAAACCTTCATGGATAAAGAATCTTAGCATAATTGTTATGCTGAATAATATCTTAGATAAGCAATACGAAAGCAATGGTTTTACGTATAGTTCCAAAAGTGCAACAGATAATGTGCTGTATACTACAAACGGATACTATCCCCAGGCTGGTTTCAACTTTAATGTAGGTCTTTCCTTAGGATTCTGAGAATGAAATTTATTATAGGATAAACGGCAGCGAAAACACTGCCGTTTTTTTATTATTTTTATAGGAAAATATTATATGAATTACGCTGAGCTCACCGGGTACATAGCTATGACGCTTTTGGTTATATCTTTTATACCCAAACAGGTTACAAGCATCAGGATCATTAATCTCGTGGCTTGTATATTCTTTGTTATTTACGGGATATTGCTGGGAGTGCTCTGGCCTGTGATCATTTCTAACGGCCTGGTAGGTTTGGTGCAGTTATATCATTTGTTGAGGCGGACCAAAAAGCTATCTGAATAGCTTTATATACTGTATGGATGGTTCCGGCAATGGCGAAAGAACAATATTTATTTCATGCAAAGAGTCCCCAAATGTTTACGCAAAAAGAACAATATAATATACTTATAGTAAGCAGGAAGCTGCAGATTAAGTTAACCTACCCACGCATCCCTGTCCTCGGGTGAGAACTGCCAGGGCGCAAAATTATTTTCAATATTGGTATTCATAGCATTCCATTCAACAGGCGCTTTGCTTTCTTCCATAATCAGGTAGCGGCGCAATTGCACTATGATGTCAAGAGGCTCAATGCTCACAGGGCATGCTTCCACGCAAGCGCTGCAGGTGGTGCAGGCAAGTAACTCTTCTTCAGTTATATAATCGTGCAGCAGGCTTCTGTTATCCTGTGTAAAGTTTTTGTTGTGATTGATATTTCTTCCCACTTCTTCCGCACGGTCACGCGTTTTCATCATGATCAGCCTCGGGCTTAATTTTTTACCCGTAATGCTTGCTGGGCATACCGCAGTACATCTGCCGCATTCTGTACAGCTATAAGCGTCTAATAGATTTTTCCAGCTCAGGTCAAAAATATCTTTTGCTCCAAATGCTTTGTTCCCGGTGGTTTCAGCGTCTGCTGGAACTCTATAGGGTTCCATGGCGTACAGAACTTCCTGCTGTATTTCGGGCATGTTTTTCATTTCCCCCTGTGGATGCAGCCTTGCATAATATGCATTGGGGAAAGCAAGTATAATATGCAGGTGCTTGGAATAAGCCAGGTAGATAGCAAAAGCATAAATACCGGTTATATGAAACCACCAGCAAAAGCGCTCGGTAAACATAAGTGTTGCATTGCTGAATGCGCTCAATACAGGATGCAGCCATTGCGAAACCAGGAAACTGCCTGAATGCACTTCTGCATATCCGGGCACGCCGCGCGCTTGCAGCAAAGTGTCGGCAGCATTCATTTTCAGGAAAGCAGACATCAGTAATATCTCTGTAACCAGGATCAGGTTGGCATCGGTTTTTGGCCAGCCATCCAGTTCTGAAGATGCAAGTCTTTTTACCCGTAAAATATTTCTCCTCACCAGGAACAGGGCACAGGCAACTATCACCAGCAAGGCAAGCATTTCAAAAGCATTTATCAGCAATGTATACAAATATCCGGCTTGTGCAAACAGCCTGTGCGTGCCCAATGCCCCGTCCAGTATTATTTCCAGCAGCTCAATGTTTACAATGATGAAACCGGCATATACTACAAAGTGCAGGAGGCCTACGGTTGGCTTTTTAAACATCTTCTTCTGGCCAAACGCCAGTAGCAACACATTCCGCCATCTCTGTGCACCATTACCTTTGATTTTTTCTTTCCTGCCCAGATGGATGTTCCTGTAAATTTCCTTCCATTTTTTTACAAATAAAAAAACAGCAACCGCCGTAACCAGTATGAATATTACTTGTGAGATCATGTACAAAAAGCAAATATTTTGCACGCTAAATTAACTTTTATTAACCAATAAATATTAATCGTTATCAATTATCTTTATTGTAAATTTGTTCTGCATTAAAAAAGGATAGATGATCAAGGAAAATTTTATTCTCAGCCGCGAGGAAGCCAATCATAAGTTGGAGCGCATGGCCCTGCAGATCGCGGAAAGACTTAAAGGTGATAATGCTCCTGTGGTGTTGATCGGAGTAGCCCATGCAGGCACCATCATTGCAGAAAAATTACATGCTTATTTACAAAAATATATTTCCGGCACAATAGAAATACTGACGGTACAGCTAAATAAGCGTGCGCCAAAAGAAGTTACTTTCAGTAAAGATATAGACGCTACGGACAAAAATATCATCGTGGTAGACGACGTTACCAATTCAGGAAGAACTTTGTTGTATGCCGTGAAACCCTTGCTGTCATTCATTCCCAAGCGCATACAGACATTGGTGGTCATTGAAAGAATGCACAGGCATTTTCCGGTAAAGCCGGACTATGTAGGCATGTCTGTAGCAACACCGGGTAATGAAAATATTGTGGTAGTGATAGAAGGCCAGGAGGTTACAGGGGCTTATGTAGACAGGTTATAAGATTCAATCAAACTAAAAAAAATCTAAAATATTTACACATGGATGCACAAATACAAGCCAGGGTAGACAATTGGCTGAATGGCAATTTTGACCGTGAAACCAAAGATGAAATACTTCGGCTGCAGCAGGAAGACACAAATGCACTGACAGAAGCTTTTTACAAAAACCTTGAGTTTGGTACCGGCGGATTGAGAGGCATCATGGGCCCCGGCACCAACCGTATGAATAAATATACGGTAGGTATGGCTACCCAGGGATTTGCTAATTACCTCAGGAAAACTTATGGCGATAAGGAAGTGAAAGTGGCTATAGCACACGATTGCAGAAACAACAGCCGTTTCTTTGCCGAGACTACGGCCAATGTTTTCGCAGCCAACGGCATCAAGGTTTTTTTATTTGAAGAATTAAGGCCAACGCCGGAATTGTCTTTCGCTATCCGCCATCTCGGATGCCAGGCAGGCGTAGTTTGTACTGCATCTCATAATCCTAAAGAATACAATGGTTATAAAGCTTACTGGGACGACGGCGCACAGCTTGTAGGCCCTCATGACGTGAACGTGATCAAGGAAGTAGAGCAAATACAGTCTACCGATGATGTTAAATGGAGCGGGGGAGAAGCAAACATCTCGCTGATAGGAAAAGATTTAGACGATGCATACATCAATATGCTCAAAAGCCTGAGTGTATATCCTGAAATAATCGAAAAGCAAAAAGATCTTACAATTGTTTATACACCAATCCACGGAAGCGGCATCACGCTGGTGCCAAGAGCATTGGAAGCATTTGGCTTCAGGAATGTAACTATTGTGGAAGAGCAGTCTGTGCCCGATGGTAATTTCCCTACTGTAGTATACCCGAACCCTGAAGAGGCCGAAGCCATGAGCATTGGTTTGCAAAAGGCCAGGGAAATGGATGCCGATATTTTGCTGGGTACCGACCCGGATGCAGACAGGGTAGGCATTGCCATTAAAAATCACAAAGGCGAATGGGTTTTAATGAACGGTAATCAAACCGCTGTGCTTGCCTGTGCCTACATGATAGAAGCGCGTAAAGCAAAGGCTATAGCCCGGCCAAACGATATGGTAATTAAAACCATTGTTACTACAAACATGATAGACGATATCGCCAAAGCTAATGATGTAGCGTGTTACAACGTACTTACAGGCTTTAAATGGATAGCTTCTATGATCAAGGAAAAGGAGGGCAAAGAACATTACATTATTGGTGGTGAGGAAAGCTTTGGCTTAATGATAGGCGACCAGATCAGGGATAAGGATGCTGTGTCTGCTGTTGCTTTCCTCTGCGAAATGGCAGCCGTAGAAAAAGACAAAGGAAATTCGTTGTACGATAAACTCATAGACCTGTATGTGCAGTACGGTTTTTATTATGAGAAACTGATAAGCCTTACCAAAAAAGGGCTTGACGGCCAGAAACAGATCGCAGACATGATGGAATCTTACCGCAACAATCCGCCTGCGGAAATTGCAGGCTCTAAGGTAGTGCAGTTGCTGGATTATGAAAGAGGCGAGGGCAGGAACCCGGCTACGGGCGAAAGCTGGAAAATAGAATTGCCAAAGAGTAATGTACTACAGTTTATCACGGAAGACGGGGCAAAGATCTCTGCCCGCCCTTCAGGAACCGAGCCGAAGATAAAATTTTATTTCAGTGTAAAAACAACGCTTCCTTCAAAGGAACAGTTTGATGAAAAGCATGCTGAGCTTAACAGGAAGATAGACACCATTATCGAGGATATGAACCTGAAATAATTATATACAGTGGTAGACAGAATAGCCGCAGCTTCCGGGTTGCGGCTATTTTATTTTTGTAGCAATGGATATGATTTATTTTTTTGCGCTGATAAATTTTCCGGTATTGTAGTCAAGCATAAGATCGTGCAATTCTACATTATTGGATGAGGCTATTATGGCCCCAATGGCTCCGAACATTATGCTGGTTACAAGCGCATCTTTCTGATCAGCATTTACATTTACATATCCTTTAAACACAATGTCATCATTTACTTTCGATGCCGGTACGAAACCTTTGACTGTATTTAAGAAGATACGGTTATTGTCAACAATAGCATATATATTTTTGGTATTGGTTATTTTTTTGTTGGTCGTTTTATCTGAAATGCGCATAGGCATGTCACCAGCATATTTCAGTTCAAAATTAGTATAGTCGGGTTGTTGATGTTTGAATGTTTCATAACTATAATATATACCATTGGTGAATGTATCTACATTGTACAGGGGTAATTTTCTTTTTTCCCTTGTTACCGTATTTGCTATATCTTCAGTAGAAAGAATTTCACTGCCCGCGGGCAGTTTGCTAAGTGCTGAAGCAATAAAATGTTTATAAAAATTACTGGATTCGGCCAGCATTTTTTTGGTTACATCAAGTCCTTTTACTACCACCACAGTATCCATTTTTTCAATCAGTACATAACCGGTTCCAATGCTTCCGTAGAGGTCAGCAGCAAAAGAAAAATAACCTTTTTCCGAAGTTGCTTTTGTTATTTCTGCAAAACTAAAGTTGCGCAGGTACAGGATCAGGTTTCCATCCTTTGCAGTGTTATCAATTGTTTTCAGGAACAGTTCTGTCATTTGTTCTTTTAATGAAATATTTTCTGTGAGTATTCTGTATGTATTGAATGCGCCTGTCTGTATATATCCCAGGGCCGGATTCATTCTTCCATCAATTACGGTGAGATGGCTGTAATAACTGTTTGACACAGGTGTTGCTGTAGTGTCTAATCTATATTCCTGGGTAGCCTGTGCTATGGCGCCGTAGATTACGGCAGATAGCAGTAGGCTTAAAATAATTTTTTTCATGAGTGTATATATATTTATTTGTTTTTCAGTTGCCACATGGAATAGCCTTTATTCATCAACAGTGGGTATGCAGCATTCTTATGGCTATTTCATTGTAAAAATGTTTGTAGTGAAATTATTTCGAAAATTTTATTGAATTCCCACGTGAACTGATTTATAAAATTAATAAATCATTTTAAATGTTAATCCAATTTCTATTACATAAAAACATGATATAAAACATAAAACTTACATTGATTTGTTATTAACTTTATACCACTTTATTTTTTTTCATTTAAAAACATTTTCATATGCAGAACTTTGATCAGAAACACATTAAAAATGTGGCATTCGTGGGGGCGCATGGCGTTGGTAAAACAACGCTCACAGAATGTATGCTTTTTGAAGCAGGACTTATAAACCGCAGAGGTAGTACCGGCGAGGGCAATACTGTATCCGACTATCATAAGATAGAAAAGGAAAAGCAAATGAGCATCTTTACCACACCTTTGCATACCGAATGGAGAAATTATAAGATCAATATTTTCGATACGCCCGGCCTGGACGATTTCATAGGTGAGATCATTGCCGGCGTAAAGGCTGCAGACACCATCGTAATGGTAGTAAGCGCCCAACACGGCGTAGAGTCAGGTACAGAGGTGATCTGGAACTACATCAACCGCTATCGCAAGCCCACGATTTTTGCCATCAACCAGGTAGACCACGAACTGGCCGATTACGACAGAGCCTTACAGAGTATCAAAGAATCATATGGAAGTAATGTGGTGCAAATACAATACCCCATTATGTACCAGGGAAGCCGCGCGATCATAGATGTGCTTACCATGAAAATGTATGTGTTTAAAGACGAAGGAGGCAAACCGGATAAAAAATCGATACCCGAAGAGGAGCAGGAAAAAGTAAACACACTTTTAAATGAGCTGGTAGAAAAAGCTGCCGAGAATGAAGAAACACTGATGGAAGTTTTTTTTGATAAAGGTACGCTTACAGAAGACGAACTGAAACAGGGTATTAAGATAGGCATGATGAACAACTCTTTCTATCCCCTGTTCTGCCTGTCTGCCGAGAAGAATATGGGCAGTGGCCGCCTGATGGGCTTTATAGACAATGTGGCGCCATCTGCAGTTGATAAGCCGCCGTTCTCAACAGCTAACGGAAAAGAAATCAGCTACGACGAATCTTTACCTGTATCTGCCTATGTGTTTAAAACGCAGTATGAACCCAATCTCGGGAAGATAAATTTTGTAAAGATCATGACGGGCAAGTTAAAAGCAGGCATTACCGTTACGGATTTTAATACACGCAAGGAAGAAAATATCAATAACTTATTCATCATAGACGGCGCTAAACGAAACAATGTAGATCAACTGGTGGCAGGCGATATAGGCGCTGTCATCAAGCTGCGCGATGTGGAAACCAATACCACGCTGCACGCACCGGATTTTGATGTACAGATCATACCAATGGATTATCCGCAGGCTAAAATGAAAAAAGCAATTTACGCTGCAAACAAAGCCGTGGAAGATAAGCTTAGCGAGGTAATGCGAAAGATTACTTCCCAGGATCCTACATTTGAAGTATCCTTCTCTAAGGAATTAAATCAGTGGGTGCTTGCTTGCCAGGGCGACCTGCATTTGTCCGTATTTGAATACCTGCTGAAAGAGTACGGCATGGAAGTACGGTTCGAAGATCTGAAAGTTGCCTACCGCGAAACTATCCAGAAATCAGCTAATACTTCTTACCGGCATAAAAAACAGTCAGGCGGCGCCGGGCAGTTCGCAGAAGTACACATGAAGGTAGAACCTTATTATGAAGGTATGCCTGAGCCCGAAGGTTTCAGCCTGCGGGGCAAGGAAGAGATTGACCTGGAATGGGGCGGAAAGCTGGTATTTTACAATTGTATCGTAGGTGGAGTAATTGATGCACGGTATGTGCCTTCTGTGCTGAAAGGTATAATGGAATCTATGGCCAACGGGCCTATCAGCGGATCCTATGTGCGTGATGTGCGGGTAATGTTGTACGACGGTAAAATGCATCCCGTAGACTCCAATGATATTTCCTTTAAAATAGCAGGAGCACGCGCTTTCAGCGATGGCATTTTAGATGCACAACCCAAACTCATGGAGCCTGTAGACCAGCTTGAGATCACGGTTCCAGAAGCTTTATCCGGCGATGTAATGAGTGAGTTGCAAACCCGCAAAGGCATGATCATGGGAATGGATGCGCTGGGTAAATACCAAAAGATCACAGCCAAAGTGCCGCAAGCCAACCTTACAGGCTTTTCCAGCAGCCTGCGCTCGCTTACGCAGGGTAGAGCCACCTTCACTTCCAGGTTTGATGGCTTCACACCTGTAGCGTCCAACGTACAGGAAGAAATCATGAAAAAACACAAACAGGAATTGCAGGAAGCTTAATACTTTAATTCTAAAACTGCCGGTGTGAGCCGGCAGTTTGATAAGAGGAAAGCGCTGAGCCTGACTACCTTTCATGAAGAAGGATTGGATGATCAAATTATATGATATTTCCTGTTACTTATTTTGTAAGTCAATACAGGAAAATAAACTAAACGCGCTAATCACGCAAATTCAATTTCCTTGTAGAAATCAAAAAAACCGTGGCAGATCTATTTGAATATTTATATTATCAATTGTACTGCCGGTTCATTGTTCATTTCAAAGTATGAATTTACAGCAGCTCATAAATTTGCTTTCAATTCTTCCATAGTACCGCCAACCGTTGTAATTAGATATTTATTGTCTTTTGCATAGGCAGAGAAGTTAGTATTGTAATTTTTAATTTTACTTATCTCCTTATCTCAGCACGCGCGCATCAGCCGTTAATTTTCTATCTTTATCGCTCAAAAAATAGCTATGAGCAGAGTAATCAATACGGGCATTGCGTCTTATGGTATGAGTGGTAAACTTTTCCATGCCCCTTTCATTGAGGCCAATCCACACTATCAGTTAACAGCGATTGTAGAAAGGCATAAAAATGAATCGCGGGAGAAGTATCCGAAATCACGGTTGTACCGTTCGTTTGAGGAGATGCTATGTGATGATGATATTGAACTGGTAGTTGTGAACACGCCGGTACAAACACATTTCGAATACGCAAAGGCAGCCCTGAACGCCGGTAAAAAAGTAATTGTTGAAAAACCTTTCACCGTCAATGCGGAAGAAGCATCCGCACTTGGCGCACTGGCTGCTGAAAAAAGTTTGTTCCTGAGTGTTTATCAAAACCGCCGATACGATGGCGATTTCCTGGCACTGAAGGAAATTGTTGATCACCAGCTTTTAGGTGAATTAAAAGAAGCCGAGCTCCGCTTCGACCGTTACCGTCCCGGTCATTCAGGCAAAGCGCATAAGGAAGGTACATTACCGGGCGCCGGGGGCCTGCACGATCTTGGTTCACATCTCATAGACCAGGCTATCCAGCTTTTTGGTTTTCCGCAAGCGGTATTTGCAGATGTATTTGCCATGAGAAAAGACGTGGAAGCCAACGATTATTTTGAATTGCTGCTTTATTATTCCAAGCCACTACGCGTACGTATTAAGGGTACCGTATTTGCCCGGGAGACATATTATTCATATATTTTGCATGGTGAAAACGGAAGCTTCCTTCAACACCGTTCAGACCTACAGGAACAGCAATTACTCAAAGATGTTATACCTTCGCTGGACCAGTGGATAGAAACACCGCAGGAAACCGACAACATGTTGCATGCTACGATAAACGGCGAAACAGTACGTCGCGCCGGCAGAACTATCCCGGGAAATTATATGAACTATTACGAAGATGTGTACAATGCCATAGTAAACGGCGCACCCAACCCGGTTCCGGCAGCGGATGCCGTTTTAACCATGCGCATCATTGATGCGGCATTGCAGAGCAATAAAGAACAAAAACTCATTACCATATAAAAAAACCAATGGCAACTAAAATTACTGTTTTGAGCAACGGCTCGCTTCGCGTAGAAGGAGACTTTGAAATCGTGGACAAAGAAGGAAACCTGTATGACCTGGGCGGCAGAACTGTTGTGTCGCTTTGCCGTTGCGGCAAATCGCAAAACAAACCCTTCTGTGACGGCTCTCATAAAGGGCATTTTGAGCATGATGCAAAAGCCTTTGCGCTACCACCAAAAAGTTAAGCAGAACTGAAAAATGCGGGAATTAAATTGATGTGTTCATGATTGTATTTGATGCTGTGTCTGTAAGCTATGGAAGAGAAACGGTGTTTAAAGATTTTTCTATGCACATAGCCAAAGGTGAGAAAGCAGTGCTGGCCGGGCCGTCAGGAGCCGGCAAATCTACCTTACTGCATGCAATCATGGGGTTTGTAAAACCTGCTTCGGGAAACATATCAGTAAACGGCCACACCGTTGATGCGGAGCATATACGCGAAATAAGGAAGCAGATTGCATGGCTGCCGCAGGATATATCCTTTAATGTAAAAAATAACAAGCAGCTTGCTTACCTGCCATTTACCTACACAGCCAACCAGCAGCTTATACCCGCTGAAAGCGAGATGAATAGTACGTTGCAGGCCCTATTGCTTCCTCCCGGTATCCTGAAAAAGAACACCAATGAAATTTCAGGCGGACAGAAACAACGCATATTGTTAGCTTCTATGCTGCTGTTGAAAAAACCTGTTTTGTTGTTGGATGAACCTACATCTGCACTGGATGCCGAATCTGTAAAAGCCTTGCTGGCATTGATTTTTACACACACAGAGCTTACAGTCCTGAGCACATCGCACGACAGGTTATGGGTAGAAAATATGGACCGCATCATTAACCTTAAAAAAATACAACACACATGAACGGCGTTCAGGACATAAGCTGGATGGACCTGGCGACTGGTTATCTTTTACTGCTTATACCTATTTTGGTATTCCGTTACTATCAAACAGGCATGATACGCTCCACGCTGATCGCTGTATTACGCATGAGCATTCAGTTGTACCTGGTGGGGCTCTATCTTCAGTACATCTTTGACCTCAACAGCCACTGGATAAATATCGGTTGGGTGCTAATTATGATTGTTATTGCATCCCTTACAGCCATCAGCAGAAGCGGCCTTAGCTGGAAATTATTTTTACTGCCGATATTGGCTGCTATGCTGTTAAGTGTGTTTGCGATTGATATGTATTTTCTGGGCGTGGTGCTAAAGCTTGACTATTTATTCGATGCCAGGTATTTTATTCCCATTACCGGCATGCTGATCGGAAATTGTATGTCTAACATCATTATTGCTCTGAACACTTTTTACAAAAGCCTTGACAGGGCACAGGCACAGTACCGTTTTGCGCTGGCCAACGGCGCTGCACGCGGTGAAGCGCTCAGGCCGTTTATAGCAGAGGCTTTGCGGAAGTCGCTCAATCCTACCATAGCCACCACTTCTGTTGTGGGGCTTATATCATTACCGGGTATGATGACTGGTCAGATACTTGGCGGCAGTGATCCGGCTGTTGCCATCAAATACCAGACCATGATCATGATCACCATACTGGTTTCTTCGCTGATCACAACCGTTCTGTCCATAGCCGTTTCCAACAGTTTTGTATTTGATGATATGGATATGCCGGCAAAAAAGATACTGCATTAAAAGCTTTGCTCATCCGCGCTGGGGCCATAACTTGCAGGAAGAGGTATATTCAGCAGCCTGTAATAAATACCCAATTGTGCCCGATGGTGCGTAATCTGGTTTAATGCATGGCGGATAGCGCCATACTTTGACCATGCTGCAAGCACAGTATCTGCATTAGATATTGACCAGTTGCCGTCAAGCGCCTCTGTAGTTGCGCTTTCCAAAGCCGTCTTCCCGGCATGGTAATTCTCCTCCAGTGCATTTACAAGTCCTTCCTTCGTATTTAGCGCCAAAGGCTGGTAACCATTTGCACCGAAATCAAGGTTATCTGTTTCCAGTATCACTTTAGGCCAGCTAAAGATTTCAGTGATGTGGATAGCCAGGTGTAGAAGTCCGGTGCTCTTCTCATGAGGCTTATAATCATTTTTCCCATCCGGGAATCTTTCAAAAAACTTCCGGGTCACTTTGTATTCATATTCCAACTCATGCTTTAATTCGTTTAGGATTTCCATGATTACAGTTTTTTATAAGCATAAAATTAGGTTTTTTAATTATAATAATAAATATTATTTTTACCGTCTTTATAACCACAGGCTAATCACATCATATCTTCCAGGCACAAATCATAATTTATATTTAATACAGAAACTATTTCACCATTAACAGATATCATTATCTTTGTAAGACATAACTGCCTGATTTTTTATTTTTAATAATGAAGAATAAAAATTTACATACACCCGGCGATAGTATCATTCATCGTTTTTGGTGATTTTTTTTGACTAACTGAAAAACCAACAGTTGAACATGAGATAACCCCCGGACATCTGGGTTAATCCTATAGGACAACCGGCCGTCTTACGGCAAACAAAACATATAAGAATGAAAATAAAGATTAAAAGCAGGGAGAAAATTATATCTGTAAAGAATAATACTGCATTAATCAACTGGCTGCGCACACACGATAGCGAACAGCTTGAAACTAATGAAGATTACATGCAGGCTTATGCAAAGCGAAAAGAGCTTTTCAACGGGCACTATATACGCACCGACAGCATAGATATCTTTGTTGAAGACCTTGTAAAGCTCGGATACATTGAATTGTTGTAAGTTTGGCATATTGGCGCTTAATATTACCTTCGCCTTATAATGAACCTGTATATTAAAAATATGGTTTGCAGCCGTTGCATAATGGCGGTTAGAGAAGTATTTGCCGGGTTAAATATTCAACCAGTACACATAGAGCTCGGGGAAGTAAAACTGCCGCAAAAGCTTACCTCTAAACAGTTACAACAACTGGATGCCAAATTGAAAAACATAGGCTTTGAAATACTCGGCAACCAGCACACAAAACTTATAGAAAAAATCAAGACTTCACTGATCACGCTGATTCAATCGGGCGATATCGCTGAACACTTCAGCCTTACAGATTATTTTACACAACTGTTGCACAAAGATTATTCCTACATCTCCAGGTTATTTTCAGAAGTAGAAGGCATCACAATTGAACAGTTTTTTATTTTACAAAAAATAGAAAAAGTAAAAGAACTGTTGATGTACGGAGAACGCAACCTTTCGGAAATAGCATGGATGCTGGGTTACAGCAGCGTGCAACATTTATCGGCACAGTTTAAAAAAGTCACCGGCCTTACACCCACACAACTCAAATCGTTGAAAAGGAACGATAGAAAACCGCTTGACAAGGTAAAATAAGTATAACTATTTTTCAAAATAGTATAACCGTTTGCTTTGCAAATAATGCAACTTTGCAATATCAAAACTATTTCAATGCAATATACATACAAAGTAGAAGGAATGACCTGCGATGGATGCCGCAGAAATGTGGAGCAGGCGCTTAATACGGTGAATGGTGTACAGGCTGAAGTGGCCCTAAAGCCCGGGGAAGCGCGCATCACATCCGATAAACCTATCACAGTACAACAATTGCAGGATGCGCTTTCTGCTAAAGGAAATTATTTTATCAAGACAGAAGATTTTGACGGTAAGGCTTACCACGAACAGCACAGGCACAACCTCCCGGAACACGATCAGCCAAAGCTTTCGGGAGGTTTTATGGAAAAGCATGCAGGGAAATATTATTGTCCTATGTATTGCGAAGGAGATAAGGTGTACGACAGCAATACAGGCTGTCCTGTTTGCGGCATGGACTTAGTACAAATACCCTTCAGGACTGCCGTACAATACACCTGCTCAATGCACCCTGAAGTAGTCAGCGATAAGCCGGGAAGCTGCCCGCTCTGCGGTATGGACCTCGTTCCGTTGGTTGCTAAAGAACAGAGCGGTGAAAATGCCACCTATCTTAAATTAAAAAATAAATTCTGGCTGGCTTTGGCCTTCACGGTTCCTGTATTCATTTTGTCGATGGGTAGTATGTTTGTCAGCTGGCCCTTTTCGCACCGGGTACAGGGGGCGCTGGAACTGCTATTGACGTTGCCGGTGTTGTTTTATGCCGGTTGGTTTGTTATGAAGCGGGGTTGGACATCTTTTAAAACACGCAATTTAAACATGTTCAGCCTCATCGCCTTAGGTGTGGCGGCAGCCTTTATATTCAGTATTGTTGCTTTATTCTTTCCTCATATTTTGCCGCATGAGATGTCTCACGGGGGTGCAACAGCTTTGTATTTTGAAGCCGTCTGCGTGATTTTAACGCTGGTGATCTTGGGGCAAATGCTCGAAGCCAAAGCACACATGAAAACGGGCAATGCTATCAAAGAACTGATGAATCTTTCCCCGGACACTGCGAATTTAATTGTGAACGGCAGCGAAAAGAAAGTGGCGCTTGCTGAGGTGAAGGCCGGTGATGTTTTACGCGTAAAACCCGGTGAAAAAATTCCCGTGGACGGTAAGATCACGGAAGGGAACTCTTCGGTGGATGAAAGTATGATCACGGGAGAGCCATTGCCTGCAGAAAAAGGTAAAGGAGACCCGGTTACTTCCGGCACCATCAACGGCAACGGTACCTTCTTAATGATCGCTGAGAAAGTTGGACAGGATACATTACTTGCGCAAATCATAAAAATGGTGAATGATGCCAGCCGCAGTAAAGCGCCCATTCAGAAACTGGCCGATAAGATTGCCAGGATCTTTGTGCCTGCGGTTATTGCTGTTTCGGTTGTTACCTTCATCGCCTGGTACCTGTTTGGAGGCGAGAACCGGCTCACATATGCTTTTATAAATGCTGTTGCGGTGCTGATTGTGGCCTGTCCCTGTGCTTTGGGCTTAGCCACACCTGTGAGTTTGATGGTGGGCATTGGTAAGGGCGCAAAAAATGGTATACTTATCAAAAATGCAGAAGCTTTGGAAGAAATGCACAAGGTAAATGTGCTCATCACCGATAAAACCGGTACCCTCACTGAAGGAAAGCCCGGCCTGGACAGTATTGAGCCTTATGAAAATGCTGACACGGAAGAGATGTTACAGTTGGCTGCCTCTCTGAACCAGAACTCTGAACATCCGCTTTCAGGCGCGGTTGTAGTAAAATATAAAGCCCAAAACCGCCCATTCCTGAAAACCCAGCATTTCGAAAACATTTCCGGCAAAGGCATCGTGGCAAATATTGAAGGACAGCAGGTATTGCTGGGTAATGAAGCCTTAATGCAGCAGTTTGATATTCCTATTCCGGATGTACTACATGAAAAAGTTGTACAAAGCCGCAATGCAGCAAAAACGATTTCTTATCTGGCTAAAGGGAATAAAGTTCTTGGCTTTTTGGCCTTCTCAGATAGAATAAAACCCACAGCGAGCCAGGCAGTAGCATACCTGCAGAAGCATCACATAGATGTAATGATGATCACCGGCGATAATGAACATACTGCCCGTGCCGTTGCCGGAGAGCTTGGCATAAAACATTACAAGGCCGGTGCATTGCCGCAGGACAAAATGCAGGAAATAAAGAACCTGCAAAGCGATGGTAAGGTAGTAGCAATGGCCGGTGACGGCATCAATGATGCACCTGCACTTGCGCAATCCGATGTGGGTATTGCCATGGGCACGGGTACGGATGTGGCTATTGAAAATGCTGAAATTACTTTGCTGCGCGGAGACATCCTTGGTGTGGTAAAAGCAAAAATACTCAGCGAGCGGTTGCTGAAGAATATTAAGCAGAACCTGTTCTTTGCATTTGTCTACAACACACTGGGCATACCGCTTGCGGCAGGTTTGCTGTATCCTTTCTTTGGTATTTTATTAAGCCCGATGATAGCAGCGGCTGCCATGAGTTTTAGTTCTGTTTCCGTGATTTTAAATTCTCTGCGGCTTAATAATGTTGATTTAAATATCAACGGGAAATAATGCTTCCGAAACCTGGCATATGTTGTAGCAGTTATCTGGTTTACTACTATAAAAGGTTTACTACTATAAAACAGATAGTTGTCTCCCGCGATGACATAATTATAGCATTACTGCTGATAATGCCAGAAAAGTTTTTATACAGGATTCGCCATGTAGGGTTTAAATCTGTTGTATATTTACAACAGCAGCATCAGAAGGTCGTGCATTAAATATATTGGCTGCGCAGGTTTTAAAATTAAAATCAAAAATTATGCATACATCTTTACGTAACAAAACTATTGTAATTACAGGTGCATCAAGCGGTGTTGGCCGTGCTGCTGCTGAAGCTTTTGCCCAGGAAGGTGCCAAGCTGGTATTGGCAGCAAGAGGGAAAGAAGCGCTGGCAGAAACTGTTGAAACCTGTGAACGGCTGGGTGCAAAAGCCATAGCGGTACAGACTGATGTTTCCAAAATAGAAGAAGTGGATAAACTGGTTCAGAAAGCTATTGACTTTGGCGGCAGCATAGATGTATGGGTAAATAATGCAGGCGTACTTGCGTTTGGCAAGTTTGATGAGATCCCCGCAGACGTTACCGACCAAATCATTAAAACAAACCTGCTGGGCTATGTACACAGTGCACATTCTGTATTGCCGGTATTTAAAGAGCAGCGCAGTGGCATATTGATAAATAATATCTCCATTGGCGGCTGGATGCCTGCACCTTATGGTACAGCCTATACTGCTTCAAAGTATGGTGTCCGCGGACTGGTGGAGGGTTTACAGGCCGAGGTATCTGAATATCCTGATATTCATATATGTGCTTTATATCCCGGTTTTCAGAAATCGGCGGGCATACAGCATGCGGGCAATTATTCAGGTATCAAACTTAGCACGCCGCCGCCGGCATTTGATCCCCGCCGTCTGGCTATGTCTATGGTTAAGGTTGCAAAATATCCTGTGCAATCAACTTATCCGGATGCGGCATCTTACATCTTTAAAAAAATGTATGATTTCTTCCCCGGCCTGGTAAGAGCTACTTCGGCTTATGCCATGCGTCTGGCAATGAAGTTTGCCAACAAAGCGCCTGTTTCGGAAGGTAATGTTTTAGAAGCATCCAAAGGGCCGATGAAAGTGCACGGCAGGGTGTTGGTACGGCATCCTGAAAAGGTAGCCAGGTACACAGCCATTGCTGCACTGGGCATTGCAGCGTTGATTATTTTATCGCGCAGCACTCAGAAAGAGAAAAGATAAACAGTATTATCTTTATTTTTTAAGCTTATTGTAGATATACTTGGTAACAATGGCGCCAAAAAGATAATATCCTACTGTCATCAATTTCTTTTTATCTGTAGATGCTACCGGCGCTTCATTCAGTCCCATTTGTTTAGGCAGGTATACAGCGCCCGCACCTGCGAGCAGCCCTGACAGGCCAGTGTGATTGGTTGCCGTAACGGCGTAATAGACACCGTTGGAGAGGATATCTCCGGCTAAGGTTGCAAGATAGCCCGTGTCTTCATCAGGCTGAGGGATAGCTGCCTTGTCAAGCCCTTTGCGTAAAGCTTCTTCGCCTACTTCGTTGATGTGGGGTACATTATCAAAATTTTTACGGATCACTTCATGTAAAATATTCAGGGCTATGGCGCCTCCGAAACCGGCAATAAGTTTTTTCATTTTTTAATGTTTGTATGGTTATCCTTACCCGCATTGGGTAAAGGCATGCTGGAATTATTTCTATCTTTTTCAAATATCTACAATAATCAATCCAATTTATGGCTATGTTGCAGAATGCTTGTCATTACTTACTTACAGTAAAAAGGAGAATGTGCAGCTATAAGGGGCATGATTTGTGATACCAGACTATTAACCAAAAATAATTATTATGAAGGCAGCAGTATTTCACAAACCAGGCACGATTACCTGCGACAATGTAGATGACCCAAGATTGCAAAAAGATGACGACGTTATTTTAAAAGTGACTGCTACTGCTATCTGTGGTAGCGACCTACACATGTATTCAGGCGGCATACCACAACCACGTCCAATGGTAATGGGCCACGAGTTCATGGGTGTTGTAGAAGAAGTGGGCAAGGGCGTAACCAGATTACAGAAAGGCGACAGGGTAGTGGTGCCGTTTCCGGTAGCCTGCGGCAGTTGCTTCTTCTGCAGAAACGAGCTGCCAACGGCATGTGAACACAGCAACCCGGAAAACTACGGACCTGAAGGCGGGCTCCTTACGGAAAAAGGCGGCGCTTTATTCGGCTACACGGATCTTTACGGAGGCTATGACGGCGGGCAGGCACAGTACGTAAGGGTGCCCTACGCCAATAACGGCCCCAGGATAGTGCCTGAAAACCTAACCGATGAGCAGGTGCTGTTTCTTACTGATATTTTTCCTACCGGCTATACGGGTATTATGTGGGGCGAAGTAAAGCCCGGCCAGAGCGTTGCCATCTTTGGTGCAGGACCAGTAGGTATTATGACTGCTAAAAGCGCTATTCTTGAAAATGCCGGGCAGGTGATAGTGATCGATACTTTGCAATACCGTCTCGATAAAGTGCAGCAACTCACGGGATGCGAAATTGTGAAGTGGGAAAACGCCAGCCAAGCCGTGGCAGAGATCCGTGAGAAGACTTTCGGGCGTGGCGCCGATGTTTGCATTGATGCCGTAGGCTTTGAGCCCGAAAGGAACCTCATTGACCGTGCTAAATCTGTAATCAATTTTGAAAAAGGTTCTTCTAAAGTGCTGGAAGCCTGCCTGAGTGCTGTGCGCAGAGGGGGCATAGTGCCTGTGCTGGGCGTATATCCCATGCATTACGATAATTTTCCGGTGGGGCAGATCTTTGATAAAGGCATTATCCTAAAAGCCGGGCAGGCGCCTGTACACAAAATCATTGATAAGCTGTTTGATTTTGTAAAAGACGGAAAAGTAAAACTGGATGATGTGATCACGCACCGCCTGTCTTTGCAGGACGTAGCCAAAGGCTATGAGATATTTGATAAAAAAGAAGATGGTTGTGTAAAAGTAGTGCTGGATCCGTGGATGTAGCCAGCGCTTATATAAAACCAGCAGGTAGTAATGCCTGCTGGTTTCTTATTGATTATTTGAAATCAAAACGTACTCCCACTGATATATTATTATGTTGAAGGTTGGGCGATTTAAATAACGGGTTCAGATCGTATTTTACATAGAAGGATGTTTCACCGAAACCTAGGTAGCCGCTGAGTCCGTAGACAAAATCATTAAGCTGGTAATCTCCTTTCAGTTTTTCCTTTTTTATTTTCCCTTCGTGATTGTATTTTAATTTTTGCCTGGCACCAATATTTAATCCTGCATAGCCGCCGATTCCCACTTTAAATTGTTTTTCTGTATCATACACATACCTGCCTTTTTTTTCAATCTTTCTGGAGGGCCCGAATTCAAAGTGTACCGGGAATACAAGATTGTAATAATTGAGCTTTGATTTTCTAAGGTCCACTGGGTATTTCTGTAGTTCTATAAGTTTGTTGTTGTTAACGAAATAGCGGTTGTCCGTAGGTTTCAGCCCATTGAACTGGAAGCTTATGCCATAATTGATCCTGGCAAAATTATTATCTTCCATCAGTCTGGTCTGGCCTGCAATGCCTAATTCTGCAAAACGGCTTCCCCATACTTTATAGTCGCTGCTGTTCAGACCCCGGCCTGATTGCAGCGTATTGTTGATGCCGGCGGCAAATACAAATATGCTTTCGGTTCTGCGCGCAGGCTTTATTTCGCGGACTGTTTCAGAAGCATCTCCCTTTTCCAGTCTGGCAATGCGCTCTTCTATTTTTTCTGCACGCCTTGCAGCGGCTTCTTTTTTTAATTTTTCAGCCTCTTCAAAAGTAATGACTTCGTCTTCGTATTGCTTGTTGATGGACAATACTTCTTTCTTTAATTTTTCTTTTTCTTCGTTGCGGATGACTTCCTTTTTTTTCTCCAGGATGACTATATCTTTCTGGGCAAATACATGCGGCAGGCTAAGCGTAAGCAACAATACGGTTAGAAAGCAAATCTTTTGCATAGTTTTTTGTTTTATAGAATAATAAATTAGGTGACTTATCCTGTCAAATGCTACCTGTCTGAAAATACAGTCTTGATCTTGTTGAGCCTGTTTTCGACTTCATCGTAAACTTTTGACTTAAAGGTTTTATTTTTTTGCAGATCATTTTCCACTTCGTCGAGCAATACGGTAGCTTTTGCGTGTTTTACTATGTTTTTTTTCTTTTTGAGTGCAAGCTCTTTTTGCGCATCTGCGAGCAACAGATCAGCTTCGGCAGCAGCGAGATTGTCGTATGCGACCATTTCTTTTTGATTCCTGGCAGGCGTATCATTTATCACTTCAGGGAGCGGATGGATGGCTGGCTGTGCTGTATTGGTGGCCTGAGAAGCCGTAAGTTGTTGATCGGTTTTGCCAACGCTTTCAACCTTTTCATGAATAGGCCGGTCTTTTATTACTACATTTGTTTTTTCTGCTTCCTGACTGATGGAAACCGGTGAAGGGTCTAGTTGAAATCCTTCTCCGGCCTGTATTGCAGAGGCTATGGGCGATGCTGTTTGTATGTTGCGTGCATTCTGGAGAAGGAGTGTTGAGGCGGCAATGATAGCCAGCAATGATGCTGCTGCCCAAAAGAATTTCATGTGTGCGGAGCGTGGCTTTGGTTTAGCTTTTATCTGTGACTGTATCCTGCCCCAGGCGGCGCCAGAAGGCTGTATGGTCCTTGCTTCCAGTTTATTTTTAAAGTTGGTATATGGGTTATCTTGATACATTTTCCTGCAGATTTAATTTTTCTAAGTTTTTCTGAAGCAATTTTTTAGCTTTGAACAATTGTGTCTTCGAAGTGCTTTCAGAGATGCCGAGCATGGCTGCAATTTCTTTGTGTGAATAATCTTCCAGCACGTACAGGAGAAAAACGGTCTTATAGCCTTCCGGCATTTTGTCTATCAATAGCTGTATTGCTTCTATATCCAGTTCATATAATTCATCGGGTATAATTTCTTTGTCTTCCACCTGCATGTTATCCTCTATGTACATCATTGCCTTATGGCTGCGCAAAAAGGATATGGCTTCCCTGGTCATTATCTTCCTGATCCACCCTTCAAAGCTTCCTTCGAATTTAAAGCTTGAAAGATTGGCGAAAACTTTACAGAACCCGCTGATCATCACGTCTTCAGCATATTGGATGTCTGCAATATAGTACCTGCAAACGCTGAGCATCTTGGAGGCAAACCTGTTGTATATTGCTTCCTGCGCTGCACTATGCTGTTTTATGGCATCCTTAATCAATAAGCGTATATCCGTACCAGGCAAATTTGTGTCCAAGTGTTTTATGCGGTTTTCTATAACTATAAGACGCAACAATAAGTAATTTGGTTGCCTGGGAAAAATAATTTTTTTTAATCTTGGTAAAAAAAATGCCGGCGTTGACAACGCCGGCTACAATTATTTTTTGGTAAGCTTGTTTATTTATTTTTTTCTTTCTTTTTACCCATGCTGGCATAATCCGTTTCACCCTGATCAGGAAACACAAGCGTTAGTTCCGGCCTGTTGAGCATTACGCCCATTTTCATACCGGCTTTTATATAATAACGTTCACCAAATTTCACATTCACACTTACAGATGCTTTCTTTTCAGTTTTCGCCCAGATCTCAGCCTTACCTTCTTTGGTAAGTTTAGCTTCAAATTTGTTGTTGTTCTTTACTCTTCCCAATACTTCTTCCGTACCATCTGCATAGGTTATATGAATATCGAATCCACTTAAGGCACCTGTGTAATTTCCAGGTCTGTAAATATAAGCGGTTGCAAAAGTATTGGAGGCGTCTGCCTGCTCATTGGTTTGTGCAAAACACAGATTTCCGATTAACAGAAATAAAAAAAATAGTTTTTTCATAATTGATTTTTTTGTATTAAAGAAATGAAATTATAGCATCAAAAATAAGGGTGCACAAAGTAGCAGGCAATCCCCGAAATAGAGGATTTTTTAAGTAATGATTTTAAAATAAAGTTTCAGTAAAAATACATTAAAGATTAATAACAGGCAAAACGGTTGTAAATAAGGGCTTTACAGCCGTTTTGTGATTTTTTGGTAATGAGGTAAAAAGCAGGAAAAAGCGAGGTTTGGCAAAAGTAAGGTTACTAAAACGTTACTTTTAAATATTAGAAACAATCGTTTTAAAATACTGTATTTCAGCTTTCTGCATAGTTTTTCATATTGTTCAGTAGCTCACATAGGTTTAATTTTATCATTAAGAATTGTGAGTATGGAAACGACAACGGACGGATTTACGGAGTAACTTTCATTGACCACGAGAGCCGTAGTGTATGGAATGGTTCACAGTTAGACAGAAACCTGTCTGCAAATGTTTTTAACGATTGGTGGAACAACGGCAACAAACCCGAACTGAAAACACAGGATAACCCTCTTTCCAAAACGAATACAATAGACAACCAACCAACGAAAGACCTTTTTGAGTTTATCCCAGAGGAACATTCTCAGAATTTCGATATAGGATTATTCAGCCTTTTACCTGATGCACAAGGCGTGGATTATAAAGAAGAAACATTTGCTAAACGGATGAAGAAGAAAAAGAGACGATTGCAATAAACAATGCAATGCCATTGCATTACTTTTTTACTAACTTTGCAAAAGAATATGAAAGTCTTTTACTCCATATTGGCAATTTATATGATGACGGTATTTTTAATGCCGTGTACCGATATGTATGAAAAGGACAACTTTCAAAACCATAACCATTCGGAAGAATTAACCCATCAAGGAAGCCACGACCATCAGGAAACAACTGATATGTGCAGTCCATTTTGTTTATGCGGTTGTTGTGGAATAGTTTCAGGTATAGTGCTTCAATGGAATGTATACAGCTTAGTTAAGGCGAAGACTTTTGACCTTTCTAAGCCTAAAGTTTATTATAAATGTACCTTTATATCCCACTATCTGGGGGGAATTTGGCAACCGCCAAAGATTAATGCATAATTTTTAATGTTTTAATGATTATAGCTTTTTGCGTACAGCAACAAGCTGAATGTTTTGGGTCATACTTCGTATTTCTCGTATTCATAATCATTGCAATTTATCATTAATTATTCATCATTAATCACAATAGAAGTGTTAAATAGTATTATAAAATTCTCTATAAAGAATAAGTTCATTATAGGATTGATGACCTTGTTTCTCATCATTTGGGGGGTATGGAGTGCCAAGCAAATCCCCATTGATGCCCAACCTGACATTACAAACAATCAGGTTCAGATTATTACCCTGTCGCCTACATTGGCAGGACAAGAAGTAGAACAATTAGTAACATTTCCCGTAGAGCAAAGTATCGTTAATCTTCCAAAAGTAGAAGAGATAAGAAGTGTTTCAAGATTTGGATTATCTGTTGTAACCGTTGTCTTTCAAGATAATGTCGATATTTATTTTGCACGACAGTTAGTAAGCCAACAGCTGAAAGAAGCACAAGACCAGATACCTGACGGGATTGGAACACCTGAACTTGCTCCTGTCAGTACAGGTCTTGGCGAAGTGTACCAATATATTCTTCATCCCAAAGAAGGCAGTGAAGACAAATATTCCGCAATGGATTTGCGGACAATGCAGGACTGGATTGTTGCCAGACAACTTTACGGTACTCCGGGAATTGCAGAAGTCAATAGTTTCGGTGGTTTGCTTAAACAGTACGAAGTTTCTATCGACCCAAACCGCATCAAGGCAATGGACGTTAGTATTTCCGATATTTTTACCGCCCTCGAAAACAACAACCAAAATACCGGAGGTGCATATATCGATAAGAAGCCCAATGCTTACTTTATTCGCGGGATTGGTCTGGTTACTTCATTGGAAGATGTAGGAAATATCGTCGTTAAAAATACAGGTAGCGTTCCGGTATTTATCAAAGATGTGGCAGAAGTACAATTTGGTCACGCAACCCGGTACGGAGCATTGACCTATAATGGCGAAGTAGATGCTGTGGGTGGGATTGTAATGATGTTGAAGGGAGAAAACACCTCTGAAGTTGTAAAAAGTATCAAAGAAAAAATACCGGTTATCCAACAATCTCTACCCGAAGACGTGGTCATAGAACCATTTTTAGACAGAATGGATTTGGTTGATAGAGCGATAAGTACGGTTCAAAAGAACCTCATTGAGGGCGCACTGATTGTTATTTTTGTATTAATTCTATTCCTGGGGAATTTCAGAGCAGGACTGATTGTAGCCTCAGCCATACCGCTATCTATGCTTTTTGCGTTGGGAATGATGCGGCTGTTTGGTGTAAGTGCCAACCTGATGAGTATGGGGGCTATTGATTTCGGATTGGTAATAGATGGTTCCCTGATTGTTGTTGAAGCGACAATGCATCATTTGGGCTTGCGGAAATCCACACAAAGACTTACGCAGGCAGAAATGGATGAAGAGGTATATGAATCTGCACGGAAAATTCGTACGAGTGCCGCATTTGGCGAAGTTATCATCCTCATTGTCTATATCCCTATCCTTACTTTGGTGGGTATAGAGGGTAAAATGTTTACGCCAATGGCACAGACTGTAAGTTTCGCCATTTTGGGAGCTTTGATTTTGTCCTTTACCTATATCCCGATGATGAGTGCCTTGTGTCTGTCTAAAAAACCGATTACCAAAAGGAATTTTTCAGACAAAATGATGGACTATCTTCAAGGGGTTTATAAGCCTTTGTTAGAAAAAGCCATTCGGATAAAATATGTGATTATTGCGGTTGCCGTTGGGCTGTTTACCATAAGTATATTTCTATTTTCACGGATGGGCGGAGAGTTCCTGCCAAAATTGGGCGAGGGCGATTTTGCTTTCCACTGTATCCTGCCACAAGGAACATCGCTTAGCCAAAGTCTGGAAACCTCTATGCAGGCATCAAGGATAATCAAGGAATTTGACGAAGTGAGAATGGTCGTAGGCAAGACTGGTGCTGCCGAAGTACCGACAGACCCGATGCCTCCCGAAGCCACTGACCTGATGATTATCCTAAAACCGCAGGACGAATGGAAAACAAAAAAATCCTATGACGAGCTTTCCAATGAAATGATGGAGAAACTTAAAGTTATTCCCGGTGTATTCTTTGAAGCCAATCAGCCGATACAGATGCGTTTTAATGAGTTGATGACAGGTATCAGGCAAGATGTAGCCGTTAAGATATTCGGAGAAGACCTCGACAGTTTGTTGGTTTATGCCAATAAAGCGAATGCTATTATTCAAACAGTAGAAGGTGCGACTGCTCCGCAGGTAGAACGGGTAGCAGGTCTTCCCCAAATCAATATCGAATATGACCGTACCCGAATAGCCAATTACGGCTTGAATGTACAGGAAATAAACGATATTGTCAGCACTGCGTTCGCAGGTAAATCAGCAGGTGTGATTTATGAAAACGAACGAAGATTTGATTTGGTGGTACGGCTTGATGAAGCCCACCGCAGTTCCATTGAGGATGTGAGCAATCTGTTTATCCCACTACCAAACGGCGACCAAATACCGCTTTCACAGGTTGCAAACATTGATTACAAATTAGGGCCCGCACAAATCAGCCGTGAAGGCGGTAAACGCAGGATATATGTCGGCTTCAACGTACAGGGGCGGGATGTAGCCAGCGTTGTCAATGAAATTCAGGATAAATTGGCTGAACAGATTAAGCTACCGACAGGTTATTATTTTACTTATGGTGGTCAGTTTGAGAACCTCCAAAAAGCTACCGACAGATTGCTGATTGCTGTACCTATCGCATTGCTTTTGATTTTTATCCTGTTGTATTTCACATTCCATTCGTTTAAGGAAGCCGTTTTGGTATATACAGCTATCCCGATGAGTGCCATTGGAGGCGTATTTGCCCTGTTATTGCGGGATATGCCATTCAGCATATCAGCAGGTGTCGGATTTATCGCCCTGTTTGGTGTTGCTGTTCTGAATGGGATTGTACTGATTGCCACGTTCAATAGACTGGAAAAAGAGGGTTGGAACGAGATTATTCCGAGAATTATCGAGGGAGCTAAAACAAGGCTTAGACCTGTATTGATGACGGCATCTGTGGCAAGTTTAGGTTTTTTACCAATGGCGTTGAGTACAAGTGCAGGTGCAGAAGTACAAAAACCGTTGGCAACCGTGGTTATCGGTGGACTGATTTCGGCAACTGCCCTGACATTGTTCGTCCTGCCATTGCTGTACCTCGTATTTATGAGAAACCAAAAACCTCCGAAAAATAGTAAAACGAAAGCCATAGCACCCGTGCTGTTGCTGTTTGTGTTCTTGGGTTTTTCTCAAAACGGTAAGGCACAAACTCCGATGAGTGTAGATAGAGCTATTGAAGTAGCTGTGGAGACCAACCCTCAGCTACGTTCCAAAAATATGGATATTCAATCTGCCCAAAGCCTTAGCAAGACGGCGTATGAACTACCGAAGACCGATGTAAACTTCCAATACGGGAATAATGAGGGATTTGAATATAATGACGGTTTCCAAATTTCACAGACCATTCCCTTTCCGACACTCTTTGGGGCAAAGAAAAATCTTGTCAAAGAGCAGGTAAAAGGTCAGCAGTGGGCGAAGGCTCTGACAGAAAACGAACTGAAAAAACAGGTAAGAACCTATTATTATCAGTTGGAATATTTGGAGCATAATGCTTCGGTTTTAAAGTATCTTGATAGTATTTATGTAGACTTTATCCGTGTTGCGGAACTCCGGTATAAAACGGGAGATATAGGTAAATTAGACGTTAATACTG
This sequence comes from Haoranjiania flava, assembly GCF_025631005.1. Classification (NCBI taxonomy): domain Bacteria; kingdom Pseudomonadati; phylum Bacteroidota; class Chitinophagia; order Chitinophagales; family Chitinophagaceae; genus Haoranjiania; species Haoranjiania flava. Next base: position 71,069 of record NZ_JAOTPL010000006.1, on the reverse strand, counting down.
CAACTACCAAGAAAGGGGAAATAAGTCTTTTGTATCAACAGAACGAGGTTTTAAGGCAGAACGCCTATCAAAGCCTTAAAAATCTGATGCAGACACAGGAAGATTTCTTAATAGAACCTCAACCGGATTATACACCATTGCTGTTAAGTTCTTTCATTGACAGTTCGGCTGTTGCAAATCATCCGAGCATCCAGCTATTGTACCAAGAGGCGAAAATTGCCGAACAGAACAAGAAATTGGAACGGGCAAACAGCCTGCCTGATTTTACGTTCGGCTATAATAACATATCGCTGATAGGAATGCACAGTAAAAATGGTGTAGAGCAATTTTATGGCAGAGGACAGCGGTTTAGTTTTGTTGATTTAGGTATTACAATCCCAATTTTTACCACCACCAAAGCAAAAATTCGCTCGCTTGATTACAAGAAACAATCATTGGAATTAAATGCGCAATGGCAGGAACAACAGCTTAAAACGGAATTGGCAAACGCCTTGAAACAATACGAACAATATGTAGCGCAGTTTACCTATTTCAAGGAGCAGGCACTTCCCAATGCTGATGAGATTATCAATGCTGCAAAGCTGGGGTACAGTACCGGAGATATTTCTTATGTGGAGTACCTATTTGCCTTGCAGACAACAGCAGACATTCAGCTTAATTATTTAAATAGCATTCAGCAAATCAATGAGGCTGTAACGCTTATCCATTCATTAATCAGTAAATAATACAATATATGAAACGTATCATAAATAATATAGTTTTTAGCGTTCTTGTCCTCGTAGCATTCTTTGCTTTCAACGCCTGTACAAATAATCATAAAGAGGGCGATGGGCATAATCACGGAACGGAAGCAGAAACAACAACGGACGAACACGAAGAAGAAGAAGAAAATGTTGCAGTGCTGACCGATGAGCAGATGAAAGCGGTGGGTATTGAAATCGGTTCAATTGAACAGAAGCAATTATCCGCAACATTGAAAGCCAATGGAGCATTAAGAGTTCCCAACAGCAACAAGGCGAATGCAACCTCGTTGTTTGGTGGTGTTATCAAATCCCTTAATGTGGAGATAGGCGATTTCGTAAGGAAAGGTCAGGTTATCGCTACTATTTCCAATCCGCAATTCATACAATTGCAGGAAGAATACCTAAGCATCAATAGCCGGATAGAGTTTGCCGAACAGGAACTTGTAAGACAAAGAGAGCTGAACGACGGAAATGTCGGAGCAAAGAAAAACCTGCAAAGTGCCACTACTGAACTGAACACGTTGAGAACACGGAAGTCTTCTTTGAACCAGCAAATTCAAATGATGGGCATTAATCCGGCTTCCCTGTCAAATTCCAATCTTAAATCCTCGTTGGTCGTTACAAGTCCGATAAGCGGTACTATCAGCAATGTTTTTGCCAAAATCGGAAGCTATGTAGATGTGTCATCGCCTATTGCTGAAATCATAGAAAACACAGCCCTGCACTTGGACTTACAGGTGTATGAAAAGGATATTCCTTTAATCAAAATAGGTCAGAAAATAGATTTTGTCGTAACCAACAATCCCAATAAGACTTATTCTGCCGAAGTTTATAGTATCGGCTCATCCTTTAGCGGAGAGAGTAAAACTATTGCTGTTCACAGCAAGATTACAGGAGATAAAGCAGGATTGATTGACGGAATGAGTATAACCGGAATGGTAAGTTTAGATGATGTATTAAGTACGGCTGTACCCAACGATGCGATTGTCAATGCAGATGGAAAATATTACATCTTTTTGGTCAAGGAGCAGGAAGAAAAACCACACGACCACAAAGAGGACGAGGCTCACGATCACGGTTCGGAAAAAGGAACTCAATTTGTAAGAGTGGAAGTCGTTAAAGGTGCTTCTCAATTTGGTTACACGGCGATAACGCCTGTCAATGAAATTCCACACGGTACGCATATCGTGGTAAAAGGTGCGTTTTTTGTGAATGCAAAAATGAATGATTCGGGAGAACACGCCCACTAAAAACATTGGATAATGAAAAAGAACATTGAACAAAAGCTGTTGTCAAAGAACACCAATCCGACCAGTATGCGGATATTGGTATATGATTTCTTGGAGCAACAGCAAACAGCAATGTCCCTATCTGAAATCGAGAGCCATTTTTACAAAGCAGACAGGGTTACGATTTACAGGACTTTGAAAACTTTTGAAGAAAAAGGCATTGTACACAGTATTCAGGAGAACACTACGGTCAAGTATATTCTGTGCCACGATGGGTGTGATGAAAATACACACAAGGATTGGCACTTACATTTCTATTGTAAGATTTGTAAGCAGACAACCTGTAAGGAGGATTTTATAATACCGCAGAATGGAAGTCAGAATTACCGTATCGACGAACTAAAATTATTTGGTAAGGGAATTTGTGAAAACTGTTTAAAGGAGAGTTTGCAATAGCATTGCAGGCTCTCCCTGTGTAACTTTGTTATAAATATAAATGTGTTATGGACACCTATCTTAAAGAAACAAAAATCCTTGACTACTCCAATGCTTCCATACAAAAGCTATTGGAGCAGAGAGGGTGGGAAAACTTGGACACCGTTGCCAAAGTTCAAGCCATTTACAATTTTGTACGGGACGAAATAAAGTTTGGCTATAATGTTTCTGATTATATTTCCGCATCGCAGGTGCTGAATGACGGGTACGGACAATGCAACACAAAAGCCACTTTATTAATGGCTTTGTTAAGAGCAACAGATGTACCTAACCGTATTCACGGCTTTACCATTGACAAGGCATTGCAGAAAGGAGCTATTACAGGTATTTGGTACAGACTATCGCCTAAGAATATCTTGCATAGCTGGGTTGAAGTTTGGGTAAACGAGCAATGGTATTTTTTGGAGGGCGTGATTTTGGATAAACCGTACCTCACTAAATTACAGGAACAGAACAGTGATTGCAAGACCACTTTTTGCGGTTTCGGGGTTTATACCGATAATTTTGAGAACCCGCCGATTGAATGGAACCTCAATAATACATTTATTCAGGATAAAGGCATCAATCGGGACTTTGGCGTTTTTGATACACCCGATGAATTTTATTCTAAGCATCAGCAAAAGCTAAATGCGTTTAAGCGATTTGCTTTTCAGCATATCGTGAGGCATATAATGAATAATAATGTAGAAAGAATAAGAAATAAAAAAGTGTAACGAACCTAAAAAATTAAAGGCTATGATAAATACAGACAAAAATCACAAGCATACTTACGATGCACAAGGCAAAATGACTTGTTGCACACAGGAAGAAAAAATCTACACCAAAGCAGGTGCTAAGGAATTGGTAAAAGGGCATCACAAAAATGACGGGCATAATCACGACCACAGTGATGATGACGGACACGACCATTCGCATTCAGGAGATACTGACAATGTTTTCAAGATGTTTCTTCCCGCCATTATTTCCCTTGCGCTGTTGCTTGCAGGTATTGCAATGGATAATTGGTTTCCGCAGACGTGGTTTACCGATTGGGTACGGATTATTTGGTACGTGGTGGCTTATGCTCCTGTTGGACTGCCCGTACTCAAAGAAGCCGTTGAGAGTATTCGCAAAGGCGAGATTTTCTCGGAGTTCTTTTTGATGGGCATTGCAACTATCGGGGCATTTGCCATTGGCGAATATCCCGAGGGCGTTGCGGTAATGTTGTTCTATGCCGTTGGCGAAGTTTTTCAGACAATGGCTGTTTCGAGGGCAAAATCAAACATCAAATCTTTGCTTGACCAAAGACCCGATGAAGTAACCGTTTTAAAAAACAATGAACCGCAAACCGTAAAGGCAGAAACTGTTGCCGTTGGCGAAATTATACAGCTTAAACCGGGAGAAAAATTAGGCTTAGACGGAGAACTGTTGTCCGAAACGGCATCTTTCAATACATCGGCTTTAACAGGCGAAAGCAAACCAGATACAAAAAACAAAGGCGAAACCGTTTTGGCAGGGATGATTAATCTCAACACCGTATCGCAGGTAAAAGTTACGACCGCATACACCGACAGTAAGTTGAGCAAGATTTTGGAATTGGTACAAAATGCCACTACACAAAAAGCACCAACGGAATTATTTATCCGGAAATTTGCAAAAATCTATACGCCTATTGTAGTGCTGTTAGCCATAGCTATTTGCCTACTGCCTTATTTCTTTGTAGAAAATTATGAGTTTAGAGATTGGCTGTACAGGGCTTTGGTATTTCTGGTTATTTCTTGTCCTTGTGCGTTGGTTATTTCCATTCCGTTAGGTTATTTCGGTGGTATTGGTGCTGCAAGCAAAAACGGAATACTGTTTAAAGGGAGTAACTTTTTAGATGCTCTTTCCGATATCCAAAACGTAGTGATGGATAAGACAGGCACAATGACAGAGGGCGTTTTTAAGGTTCAGGAAGTCAATTTCAATCCTGAATTTGATAAAGCCGAAATTCTGGAATTAGTTAACATTTTGGAAAGCAATAGCACACATCCCGTAGCGACCGCTATTCACGAATACGTGGGGAAACCGAATAATGAAATCCAATTGGAAAATACGGAGGAAATCGCCGGACACGGTTTGAAATCAACTGTAAACGGTAAGGATTTATTGGTCGGGAATTTCAAACTGATGGATAAGTTCGGCATACCATACGACTTAGACCCGAACAGCATCGTTTATACAACTATCGCCGTTGCTTACGACAGCAAATTTGTCGGTTACATCACGATTGCCGACAGTATCAAAGAAGATGCACAGGAAACCATAACCCTACTGCATAAGCTCAATGTTAATGCAACGATGCTTAGCGGAGATAAAAGTACCGTTGTAAAATATGTGGCGGAGCAGTTAGGGATAGACAATGCTTTTGGAGATTTATTGCCCGAAGACAAAGTAAACAAAGTCAAAGAGATAAAAGCCAAAAATGAAAGCGTTGCCTTTGTCGGGGACGGTGTGAATGATGCACCTGTTGTAGCATTAAGTGATGTGGGTATTGCAATGGGTGGTTTGGGAAGCGATGCTACTATTGAAACCGCCGATGTAGTAATACAAGACGATAAGCCGAGTAAAATACCAATGGCAATCAATATCGGTAAACAGACAAAGAAAATAGTTTGGCAAAATATCGCTTTAGCATTTGGAGTGAAAGCCATTGTATTGATACTTGGTGCAGGTGGATTAGCCACAATGTGGGAAGCTGTTTTTGCTGATGTAGGTGTAGCATTGTTGGCTATTTTAAATGCTGTAAGGATACAGAGGATGAAGTTTTAAAATAAAAATAGAGAATATGAGTAATTAAAATAAATAGACTTTGGTTCTGTTATTGAACTCAAATATTAAGATTATAAAATAATAAAATGGATAAATTTTATAATGAAACGCTACATAAACTAGAAACAGCAATCAATGAATTAGAGATTGAAACCGATTACTGCATTCAACGGATAGAGACTGCTGTTCATCTTATTATCCAAAGTCTGTCTGATTTGAAGCAGTTTGTTTTAAAAAGAGGATTTAAAAATACCGATGAGGAAATTCATTTTTTCAAACATCAGAAACCTATCATTGTTGCTAAGCTTATTTACTACAATGCCATCTATAAAATCGAAACCAAAAAACCAAATGGTGCAAAGCCAGTTAGGAAATACCTTAACGAAGAATTGAAAAAGCTAAAACGGTTTTTTGATAATAACCTTGAATTTTATAAATACTACCGGACAAATAACTCATTTATTGATGATAAACTCTTTATTCGGTGCAAGTATGATATAAAATTGAGTTTAGATACTGTTTATTTTGAAACTGACCACAGATTTTCTACTATTGCTGATTACAAAGCGGCGAAAATATTGGCAAACGATTTAATACAAGTTTATATTGAAGACCAACTTAATAATAATAGTCAGAAAAATCCATTTGACAAATCCTCTTTAAATTGGGTAGAAAGCAAAACAGCGTTAACCGAATTGATTTACGCACTACATTCACAAGGCATATTCAATAACGCCAATGCAGATATTAAACCTATCGTCAAAGTCTTTGAAAGCACTTTTAATGTTGATTTGGGAGATTTCTATCACACGTTTTTAGAACTCAAATCCCGAAAAATGAACAGAACTAAATTCCTTGACAGCCTTAAAGAAAGCCTTATCAAAAAAATGGACGAGCAGGACGGTAGGTAGGGTTTGCTATATCTGTACAGCGTAAAAAGGGTTTAATAAAAGCCCTTTTTTCTTGTCCTGTTTTACCAAGTGTAATAATCGGATATTAAAATCCTTTGTATGGTTTTGAGAATAATAAATTTTGTATATTTGCTGTGAGCTAACGGAAACGTGTTGAAAAGCAAAGCAATAAGCACCGTTACCAAATCGTTACTTGACTATCTTTGATAACCCACATAAGAGCCTTGTATTCAACCGAAAAGGCTTTTTCCTGAAAACTTTAAAATAAATAAACTTGATATTGATTGCCTATCAAAAAAGTTCTGTATTCCCGATTCGGTACCAGCGAATCTTTAGGTTCCCCATTCGGGCGGGTACTATACAATCCAGTACAGTTGTGAACACCATCACTGTGCCGGTAGCAGCAGGTCGACCCAAGCCAGCGCTACTCCGGGTATAGCAGGTACAATACAGCCGATTATGCAACAGGTTTTCAAAGGCAATTAAAGATAAAGAAAGATGCTTACCATTGGGATGATGAAGTATTATTTACTGGCGTTGTATATACGCTGCCAAATTTAAATTTTCCTTTTTTCTCTCACTTTGCTAACTTCGCCAACTATGAGAAAGGAAGTAGTTTTAAGCGGCATAAGGCCTACAGGTTTCCTGCATTTGGGAAATTATTTCGGCGCAATGCGCAACTTTGTGCGCATGCAGCAAGAGTATGATTGTTATTTTTTTGTGGCCAACTGGCACAGCCTTACGACACACCCGGACACCAAAGAATTAAAAGACAGCGTACACCGCGTGATTGCAGAAAATATTGCCTGCGGCCTTGACCCCGAAAAAGTAACCCTCTATGTGCAGAGCGATGTGCCTGAAATTGCTGAACTATACCTTTATTTAAACATGCTGGCCTACAAAGGCGAACTGGAAAAAGTACCTACCTTTAAAGATAAGGTGCGCCTGAACCCGAATAACGTCAATGCCGGGCTGCTTACATACCCGGTGCTCATGGCTGCTGATATTCTTATTCACCGATCAGTAAAAGTGCCGGTTGGCAAAGACCAGGAGCAACACCTGGAAATGGCCCGTAATTTTGCTGAACGTTTCAACCACAGGTATGGCGAGGTTTTCCCGATGCCTTACGCATTTAACTACAGCAATGACCTGGTAAAGATCATGAGCCTGGACGGAAATGGCAAGATGAGCAAAAGTGAAAACCAGATGGCTACCATATACCTGTCAGACAGTGATGAACTGGTAAGGAAAAAGATCATGAAAGCCAAGACTGACAGCGGCCCAACGGAAAACAATTCTGAAAAGCCTGACTATATTCAGAATCTTTTTACGCTTATGTCTCTCGTGAGTACAAAAGATACTTTTGAAAAATTTGATGCGGATTTTAATAACTGCGTAATCAGGTACGGAGATATGAAGAAACAACTGGCCGAAGATATGGTTGCATTCCTGGCGCCTATACGGGCTCGCGCTATGGAAATTCAACACGACAAAGCTTATCTGCAAAAAGTAATGCGTGAAGGCGCTGAAAAAGCACGTATCAGCGCACGCGCCACCATTGACAAGGTGAGAGAAGGAGTAGGTATGAAATATTAAAAAAAAGATTTAAATTTATACCTTCTAACTATTTCTCTATGTCTAAAACAAAAGTGCCTAAGCACATAGCCGTTGCAGGCAATATCGGGGCAGGCAAGACTACGCTTACCGCAATGCTGAGTAAGCATTACAACTGGAGCCCCCATTTTGAAGAGATCGATTACAACCCGTATATCAATGATTTTTACGATGATATGCCCAGGTGGAGCTTTAACCTGCAGATATATTTTCTCAACAGCAGGCTCAAACAAGTATTGGAAATACAGCATGGAAAAGATACCGTGATACAGGACAGAACCATCTATGAAGATGCAGATATTTTTGCACCTAACCTGCACGATATGGGGCTGATGAGCTCACGCGATTTTGAAAACTACCACGATTTTTATACTACTTTAAAGCGGCTGATCACCCCACCTGACCTGGTCATCTACCTGAAAGGCTCTGTGCCTGCACTGGTGGAAAGAATACAAAAACGGGGCAGGGAATATGAAGAGAACATCCGCCTGGATTACCTGAAAAAGCTCAATGAGCTGTACAACAAATGGGCAAAGAACTACAAGGAAGGTAAACTGCTGATCATTGATATTGATAAGCTGAACTTTGTAGACAATGACGAAGATTTCGGCGAGATCATCAACAGGGTAGAGGGAGCATTATACGGACTTTTCTAATGACAATGTACTGCACCTGACTTGTCTGCATTGCCCAATGCAGGGCTAATATAGGGGATACCAAGGTTCATGCCTCTTAGAATCAACAATACAGCCATAAACGCTATAAAGTAGGGAACAAGCTTTCTTACTTTTTTTCTTGCACTTACAGATATGTAATTTCCCAGCACCAGCAGAGAGATCATAAGTGGAAAAGTACCTATTCCAAAGAAAAACATCAGTATGGCGCCGTTTATTGCACTGCCTGTAGTAAGCGATGTGGCAACCGCCAGGTATACCAGCCCACAGGGCAGCAGGCCGTTCAGCAAGCCGATAGTGAGGTAAGAAAAATTATTTTTTTTACCGTACAGTGCTTTGCCCAATAAATTTTGTACACCTGTATGAAACCTGCCAAACACAGTGCTGTCGTTTGGGAAAAAATAGGCAAGTACCAGTAATAAAAGAATCAGCGCGCCTGCAATTACAGAAACTGTTTGCTGGTAACCCACCAAGAAGAAACGGTTGCTGATAAACCCAAGAATGGCGCCAAACGCCGCATAGGTGAGGGCCCTGCCCAGATTGTATAAAAAAATTACCAATGCTTTTTCTGCTTTGGGTTTATTATGTATAGGCAATGAAAGCGCTATAGGCCCGCACATGCCTATACAGTGAAAACTTCCGAGGAAGCCAATGCTCAATCCTGTAAGAACACTAAACCACATGGTTATTATTTTACAATAAAGTCTTTTTTCTTTACATAATTTATGCCATCCGTTGACCAGCCTATGCGGAACTTATACAGCCCGGGAACAAAGTTTGATTTAGGCAAAGAAAGCTCACCGCTTTCATTTACATGCAACGCTATACGCCTGTCCTTTGTTTTGTCTGAGGGCCTGATGAATTCTACATATCCGCTGTCTACCCTTGCAGCTTTAGAAGGCAGTTTTATGAATACCACGCCATTGGTGTCTGCAATATGCAGGGAATCAGGGTAGAGTGCGGCAAGGTTGTTTTGCGCATCTATCTGGTCCTGGAATACCAATTCCTTTTCATAATATTTTTCTTCAATCAGTTCTATGCTGTTCTTTTCTCTCATGGAAATAAAAACCATTGTTCCTAACCCGATCAGGAAAAGGATGATTACTACCAATATGCCATAACCCCAGTTAAATCTCATTGTTTATATTTATTATTATTTAAATGGCCCCAGGAAAGTGGTTTTTACGGTCTCTACCAGTTCCCCATCGTTGTAGACGCCTACCAGGAGATCTGTTTTTCTTTCCCTGAGCTTGCTTTTATCTATGTTGATGAAGAAAGTAACTTCATTGATGGCCTCTGGTTTCAGCAATGCTTTGTCGTCTGTCACCATTTTTACTTCTGCATCTATGCCTTCCACCTTCATTTTATAAGATTGAGGCTTATTTGTTTTGTTAATGATCTTGGCATTGTACAGATTGGTGATTTTACCGTCCTGTTGTTCTGTATACAACTGACCCTGCGCTCTGGTAATGTTGGTGTCTATTGACTTTCCGGAAGCTATCAGGTAGGTCATCACACCCAGCAGAAGTAGCAGAATAAAAGAATAGCCTTTTACTTTAAAGTTCAGGTGGAATTTCTTTTTGTCTGCAATTTCATTTTCGGAAGCATACCTGATAAGCCCGGTTGGCCTGTTTACTTTTATCATCATTTCATCACAGGCATCAATACAGGCTGTACAGCCCACGCATTCCATCTGTACACCGTTGCGGATGTCTATACCAGTGGGGCACACAACCACACAACGGTTGCAATCAATACAATCGCCCAAGTTATTTTCTTCGCGTTTCTTTACTTTTCCGCGTGGCTCGCCCCGTTTGTAATCGTAGGCTACCTGCATGGTGTCTTTATCAAAAAGTACGCTCTGCAACCTGCCATACGGGCAGATGGTAGTGCAGACGATATCTCTTACAAAGGCAAAGACTGCATAAAACACACCGGTGAAAGCCAGCAGGGCTACCAGTGTGCCGATGTTGGCGGCAGGGTGTTTGATCATGTCGTACAGCTCATCTACGCCTACAATGTAAGCCAGGAAAGTGTTGGCTATGATAAAGGAGAACAGAAAGAAGACTACATGTTTCAGCGTTTTCTTAAATATTTTTTTGCCCGTCCAGGGAGCAGCATTCAGCCTTTTTTGTTCAGCAGGAGTGCCTTCAATGACCCATTCTATTTTCCTGAAAAACATTTCCATGAAAATGGTTTGAGGGCAGATCCATCCGCAGAACAACCTGCCGAAGATAACCGTGAACAAAGCAATAAAAATAATTGCCGCGATCATGCCGATAGCAAAAATGAAAAAGTCCTGCGGCCAGAACACCTTGCTGAAGAGGATAAATTTTCCGGCAGGGAAGTTGAGCAGGATCAAAGGCTGGCCATTCACCTTAATAAACGGTAATCCTACGAACAAAAGCAGGTATACATAAGAAAGTATGGTCCTGATGTTGTAAAATTTTCCTTTAGGCTTAGACGCATATACGTGCTTATACTTTCCTTTCTCATCAGTATTGCTCATCCTGTTTCTGAAGGCTTCCTGTATGGTATCGTAAGTCTCGGATAGATCTTTTAAATTGTTTGAATACTCAATATCGCTCATCGTCTTAAGTTAGGTTATTTAAAAGAAGAAGGTCTGTCTGCAAAATTATTTAAATTTCGTCAGGAAATCTAATTAAAACGCATACAGACCTTCCTTATAAGAAAGACGCGCAGCCTTACAAAGCAGCAACTTTCGCCGTATCACTGGCAGCACCTGCTGGTGTGGCAGTGCTGTCGCCACCGGCAGCCGGAGCAGCAGAAGGATTAAATTCTGTGCCTTGCGGAGCCTTTCCGTTCGGTGGGTTTGTACCCTGTAAGGACATCACGTAACTGGATACCTGTGCTATCTGCATTGGTGAGAGCTCTGCATTCCAAGCCTGCATTCCTTTATCTACCACACCATATTTAATGGTTTTGAACACATCATGAATGGTGCCGCCGTGCAAGGCAAAATTGTCTGTAAGGTTTGGGCCGATACCGCCTTCGCCCTGCTGGCCATGGCAGGCCACACATTTGGTTTTGAATATATCATTACCACTTTGAATGCCTGCAGCATCCAGCATCTGCACGGTAGTTTCGTCTACGCTGTTTGCCTGGCTGGCCATGTAAGTCTCCAGTTTTTTATTGGCGATAGCCACTTCCTGCTGATATTCTTCGTCCTGGCTCAAAGCGCGAGGAGAATTGTAGTACCAGATATAAGCTAAGGATATAATTATGGTAGCTATAAATGACCAGGTAAACCAAGGTGGGGTATCATTATCAAGCTCTCTGATACCATCGTAGCTGTGGCCGATATCCAGGTCTTTTTCGTCTTTGTTGGAACGGAATTTATTGATCCTGTACCACCAAGCTTTAAAGCCGCCTCTGGTAACTACACTTTCATCTGCGCCGAGCTCAATTCTTCTTCTGTCTTCAAATGCCTGTACGCCTGTAAAGAATTTGATCCATTTGATCAGGTAAAAGATAATGAACAGTTCAATAAGAATTGCCACACCTAGTATCATGGTGATCATGCTGCTGTTGAACTGTCCTGCGGTTAACGGTGCTGTAGCTACAGCATCTGCAGCAGCCGGCTCGGCAGTCTGGGCAAAGGCAGAAAAGCCAGCCAGTAAAAATACCACCAGGATGTTTGCAGCCTTGGCATTGCCGCCGGAGGTCCTTTCCTGTTTGTATTTATCCCTGTAGAGGTCTATGCTGGACTTCAGCATGAAAGCCAACAGGATGATCACGAATAACAAGGCGGCTACACAAATTGCCATCACTGTATTGGTGTCAAAAGCGAGCAGAGAATTTGTATCTGCAACGGGGGCTGCAGGCGTAGCTTCGGTTTGCGCCACTGCAAACAGCGATGTGATCATCATCAAAATAAAAATGGATATTCTGAACTTTAGTTTCATCCGTAACTTTTTTATTGTTTCTTAATGGCCGGATGGAACTTCGCGTTTAAATTTTCACGTATGGAGAAAATCTGTTTGCTTCGTTTCATCCGTAACTTTTTTATTGTTTCTTAATGGCCGGATGGAACTTCGCGTTTTTCATGTCCGTTTCATCCGTATGTTTAAGTTTTTACTGATTATTACCGGTTTTCAGATCCTACAGGCATATCCTCTTCTTCCAGCGGCAGATTTTCTATGTATTCTATCGTTCTGCTGTCTGATTTGTATGTCCATACCAGCACGATCAGGAAGAACAGTACAAACACTGCAAGCGATATGATGGGATAAATGCTTACTCCATGTATTTTTTCCAGATAATAAGTGAATTTCATTGTATTAATTTATCAGCTTAATTAGTAGCCTGCTCTGCTTTAATGTCTTTGCCCAGTCTTTGCAAATAAGCTATCAGCGCAATGATCTCTTTTTTCTCGCTTATTTCAATTTTATCTGCTTTTAACCTGTTGGCAATTTGTTTAGCCTGGGCTTCCAGATCCTGGTTTGCAATAGCTTCGTAGCCGGGAGCATAAGGCACACCCAGTTTACGCATAGCATGTATTTTTGAATTTGTTGTAGAGGTATTCAGGTCATCCTCTGCCAGCCAGGGATAAGGAGGCATGATGGAGCCCGGGGAAATCGATACCGGATCAATCATGTGGTTGAAGTGCCAGCTATCAGGATATTTTGCGCCTACACGTGCCAAGTCAGGGCCTGTACGCTTGGAGCCCCACAAAAAAGGACGGTCATACACAAACTCGCCTGCTTTTGAATAATCGCCATAGCGGGCTACCTCGTACCTGAACGGGCGAATCATCTGGCTGTGGCAGTTGTTACAACCTTCTCTGATGTAAATATCTCTGCCCTGTAACTCAAGTGGTGTATAAGGCTTCACGCTTGCGATGGTAGGTACGTTGGATTTGATCAGGAATGTAGGTATAATCTCTATGGCGCCACCGATGCCCACTACTATCAGGCTTACTACCAGTAAGGTGATAGGCCTTCTCTCGATCCAGGAGTGCCAGAATTTTTTGTCCTGTTTGGTTGGTTGGTAATTTTTAACCAGCGCAGGCGCTTCGTGTTCTTCGTATCTTACGAATTTACCGGCCTTGGCGGTTTTGTAAAGATTATAGATCATTAAGATCACACCGACCAGGTAAATGGTACCACCTATCGCCCTTAAAACAAAGAAAGGAACCATGCTTTGCACTACGTCTATAAACTGGTATTGCAACTGGCCTTCAGGCGTAAATGCACTCAGCATAAAGTACGTACGGAATGCTGCCCAATACATAGGGATCGCGTACAATACAATGCCCAGCGTGCCAATCCAAAAGTGTGCATTGGCCAGCTTTAAAGAGTAAATTTTTGTATTGAACAATCTCGGGAACAACCAGTAAAGCATACCGAAAGTAAGAAAGCCGTTCCAGCCTAATGCACCAATGTGCACGTGTGCTACTGTCCAGTCGCTGTAGTGGGAGATGGCGTTTACATTTTTCAAAGACATCATCGGGCCTTCGAAGGTAGCCATACCATAAGCGGTTACAGCCACCACCATAAATTTCAATATCGGGTCAACCCTCACTTTGTCCCAGGCGCCGCGCAGGGTAAACAAACCATTAAGCATACCTCCCCAGCTTGGCAATATAAGCATTACAGAGAACGCAGTACCTAAACTCTGTGCCCACTCAGGCAAAGCTGTATATAGCAGGTGGTGCGGGCCTGCCCAGATGTAAATGAATATTAAACTCCAGAAGTGAATAATACTTAGTCTGTAAGAATAAACCGGCCTGTTGGCAGCTTTTGGAAGGAAATAATACATGAGGCCCAGGTAGGGTGTAGTCAGGAAGAAAGCCACCGCGTTGTGGCCGTACCACCATTGTACCAGTGCATCCTGCACGCCTGCATACCAGGAATAGCTCTTGGTAAGTGTAACAGGCATTTCAATATTATTTACAATATAAAGCATGGCAATAGCTACCCAGGAAGCAATGTAAAACCAGATAGCAACATACAGGTGACGTTCTCTTCTTTTTAAAATAGTACCAAACATGTTGATGCCCAGCACTACCCATACAATCACTACGGCAATGTCTATCGGCCACTCCAGTTCGGCATATTCTTTAGAAGAAGATAAGCCCAGCGGCAAAGTGATTGCTGCCAACAGAATAATAAGCTGCCATCCCCAGAAATGAATTTGCCCCAACAGCCTGCTGAACATCTCTGTTTTGAGCAACCTGGGCATAGAGTAGTAGATCGCTGTGAAAATACCATTTCCCACAAACGCAAAGATCACCGCATTGGTATGTAAAGGTCTTATACGGCCAAAGGTTGTGTAAGGCTGTTCAAAATTTAGTGCCGGATAAGCCAACTGAAAAGCTATAAGCACACCAACCAACATACCTACAAACCCCCAAGTGATTGTGGCAATAGCGAACATTTTCGGGATCTTATTGTCGAACGTATATTTTTGTAGTTCCATAAGTACACTTTAAGTATTAGTTTGTTTGTTTTGTATTATTTTTTTCTGTTTTGGTTTTGTTTTCAAATAAAATACGGTTAGCAGCAGAATAATTATCATCATATTGGCCATCCCTTACACTCCATAAGAATGCAACAAGAAAACCTCCTGCTACCACGATGCTTGCAATAATAAGTATAATGATAACGCCCATTAGTTAATTTCAGATGACAAAGATTTGACAATCTTTTTATTATAACAATATTTTGAGTTTAATTTTTTTATGATTAATATCATGTTTTTATTTCTGATATGCGTTTAAGCTTTTTTCAATAATATTTATACATTCTTCTATTTGTGCTTCTGTAATAACCAATGGTGGGGCAAACCTAATCTTATCGCCGTGTGTAGGTTTTGCCAATAAGCCATTTTCCCTGAACAACAGGCAGAGATTCCATGCAGCATTCTCGTCAGGATGTTGCACCTCAATAGCATTCAGCAGCCCTTTGCCGCGTACAGTTTTTATAAGCGGATGTTCTAATTCTACCAGCCTTCTTCTAAGCAATTGACCCATTTTTTCGGCGTTTTCTGCAAGGTTTTCATCTTTTAACACCTGTAAGGCTTCCATAGCTACTTTGCACGCAAGCGGATTTCCGCCGTAGGTAGAGCCATGCTCACCCGGCTGTATCGTCAGCATAACAGCGTCGTCTGCCAATACAGCGCTCACAGGCAAGGTGCCGCCGCTTAGCGCTTTCCCTAAGATCAGCACATCCGGTTTTACTTCCTCATGATCGCATGCCAGCATTCTGCCGGTTCTTGCCAGCCCGGTTTGTATCTCATCGGCAATCATCAGCACATTGTAGCGCGTGCAAAGCTCCCGAACGCTTTTTATGTATAGTTCATCGGGCACAATCACGCCCGCCTCGCCCTGTATGGGTTCAAATAAAAAGGCGGCTACATTTTCATTCTTAAAAGCTGTTTCCAGCGCGTCAAGGTCGTTGTAGGGCACTGTTTCATAGCCGGGTGTGAACGGCCCGAAATGTTCGGTGGCTTTATCATCGGAACTAAAGGAAACTACCGAAATGGTTCTTCCGTGAAAATTGTCTTCCGCAGTAATGATTCTGGCATTGTCTTCTTTAATGCCTTTTACTTTATAAGCCCATTTGCGGCAAAGTTTCAATGCTGTTTCCACTGCTTCAACGCCGGTATTCATCGGCAATACCTTGTCATAGCCGAAATAGGAGGTAATGTATGTTTCGTATTCACCTAAAACATTGTTGTAAAAAGCTCGGGAGGTTAATGTGAGTTTTTGAGCCTGTTCTACTAAAACCCTGATGATGCGCGGATGGCAATGTCCCTGGTTCAGCGCGGAATAGCCGCTGAGAAAGTCATAATACCTTTTGCCTTCCACGTCCCATACGTAAACCCCTTCTCCTTTTTCCAGCACAACAGGCAGCGGGTGGTAATTGTGGGCGCCGTATTTGTGTTCCAGGTCAATAAAATAGTCAGTTGTTGATGTATTCATAGTATTCACTCATTTAAATAATAAATAATTCACTGCCTTAAGAAATTATTTCTCAGTCAGTGAAAGAGCATATCTAAATTAAGGGAAAGAAAATTGCAATTCATTAACTGCAAATTAACTAAATAAAAATCAATTACGGAAGTATTGCAGTACAATTCTGTCCGTTAACACAGTGTATATATAATTAGGAACTGCACTGAAAAACATTACGCAACAGGGCTCCATCCTTATTCTCTTTCAATTGCGCGGAGCCATCTTTCAGGGATCTCATCCTGTGAAGCCAGGTGATAATCGGTATAGCTGCATGCAATATATTTGCCATTCGGCAACTGCATCCACCAGCGGCCGGTCTTTTTGCTTTGCAGGAATACGGTCTGCACTTCTGAAAATGCCAGGTGGTATTCATTGTAGTTTTCCGGATCGTTAAAAGGCGCTTCCTGCTGTGATTTATAAATACCGTCTAAAAAATACCAGAGGCAATGGCTGAGCTGCTTGGCAGTAAGCTCATCCCTGTCAGTTTTATAATCGTAACCATAGATGCCAAGTGTTTCCACGGTGTTGCTAAGCCCTGCATATTTAAACAGGCTGCACATTTCTTCGCCATTAAAACCATTGGGAGTGAGCTTGTTGGCCGGGGCATAAGCGCTGGCAAACGCTGAAATATCAACTGATACCATGTGGCTGTTCCTGAAGATGGGCTCAACCTCTTCAATCTGTTCCTTCACCCTGCCTACACGGAAGCAGTCAAAGCGCAGCTTATCGATAGTTTCCAGCATATCGGGCTGTACAAAATAGCTTTGAAAGCCTATGTGGTTGTAATGTTTTATGAAATTGGGGTTTTGGGTAAAAAGCTGCAGCAGGAAAGATTCGTCGTAGCGCGCTGTATCTTTATCCAGGTCTATTTTAGCATCGATACACACAATTTCATGCAGGCGGTTCTGATCGCGGAAAGCATTGGACTGCGCTTGTGTAATGTCGTGTGAGCCTCCGATGAGCAATACTTTTTTGCCGATAGCTGAAACTTCACTTAAAACAGCCTGTACGGCGCTAAGCGAATCAGCAATTTTATTACCGGTTTTTATATTGCCTATATCGGCTATGTGCACATTTTTGTGCCAGTGAAAAAGGGAATAGAAATGTTTTCTTACGGCGTTGGCTGCGTCAAAACCCGGTTTGGGATTACCACTGCCACGGTATTCGCCACAGCCGGCAATGATCACATCTGCTTCTGTAAGGTCGGGAAAATATTCCTGGTATATATCAACCTTGCTGCCTAATTGCGTAGGCCTGAAGCCTTCATCTTCTGAAATCTGGTGGAGGTTTACCGGCTCTAAAAAATCAATGATGGAATCAATCTGCATGTGCTACTAATTTCGGCAAAAGTAAGGCTTAAATGCGTTGAATTGTGTCAGCCGCCGGTATCTTTTTAAAAGTGAAATTGATATACAGAGTTTACAGCAGCAGCTACTTTATTTTATTGCCAGTGATTCTTTGTCTCTGCTTCCATCCCAAATGCTTAATACTTTTATATACGTTTAATTATATTGGTAAAAAAGTAATAATCCCTCATGATCTTAACCCTGATATTTTCAAATTTTGTTATCCTGCTACTGAAGGGTTGGCAGCTATTGTGTACAAAGATTATATAATGAGCAAGTTTATTGCGTTCAAGCCAATATTCCAGATATCTTCAGTGTTTGGTGTTGCCGTCCACGCTATCTTTCTTTTAGCCATGATTCAATTTTTCATTATTGTCCTGTTCTTCTTTCAGCAGCTTATCATTTTGGGCATGGATAATTCTTTCTTTTTGAGCAGGACTTAGTTCTTAATAATGCTTATCCTGCTCAAAATCCCAAATGTGTTAAAGTTCTTTATTATACGTACTTCTTTAAGATTGGTGATCCTGTACTGATATCCAACTTCAGTTGTACTGTATCTATACTTCTTAAATTGTTCAAATTAAATCTCAAAATCTATCAACTCTACATCAAAGATCAGCGTGCTGTTGGGCTGTATCTCAGCGCTTACGTGCCTTTCGCCATATGCCAGATGCGGCGGTATAAAAAACCGGAATTTGCTGCCCTTCGGCATAAGCTGCAGGCCCTCCGTCCAGCCTTTGATCACGCGGTTAAGCGGAAAGGTTGCCGGCACATTGCGTTTTACAGAGCTGTCGAATACCACACCGTTGATCGTAGTGCCATGATAATGACAGGTAACGGTGCTTTCAGCTGAAGGCTTTTCGCCTTCATTATATTGCAAAACCTCGTATTGCAATCCGGTGGAGGTTTCTATCACACCTGTTCTTTTTTTGTTTTCTTCCAGGAAAGCCTGCCCTTCCTGCAGGTTTTTAGCTGCTTTTTCCTTGTTGCGCTGAAATAGAATATCTGCTATGCTCATTTAATTTATATTTTTAGTTTCTTCCAGTTTCGCGGCCAGTTTTACGGCGTTGTATGCATTTACAATACCACCGGTCCTGCTCAATTGTTTTAAGGTTACCTTCTTTTCATCATTGCCCGGCATATTTACCTTTACGGTATCTGCAGGATAGAAAACCGATCTTTCTATTACATCCTTTACCTCCAGTGCAGTAAGTTTGGGAAAGTAGGAGCGTATAAGGGCTGCAATGCCTGCAACTACAGGCGATGCCATACTGGTACCGCTTTGAAAGCCCAGTGAATCTTTGCCGGGTAAAGTTGAATAGATCTTATAGCCCGGCGCAAATACATCTACATTCTTTACACCGTAATTGCTGAATACAGCTACCATATTGCCGCCATCTACCCGCGGGTCTGAGCTTGCGCCTACAGTAATGAGGTTGGCTGCTCTCTTATTGCCAAAAGCTTTCAGGTCTGCATTAGGAAAGTTGTCTACGGAATCAATATTCTTATTGTCGTTGCCTGCTGCATGCACCAGCAATACATCTTTTTGGGCAGCATAATTAAAAGCTGAGTCTACCCAGTATTTTTCCGGAGAAACTCTTTTGCCAAAGCTCATGTTGATAACCTTAGCGCCGTTGTTCACTGCATAGATAATGCTTAAGGCCACATCTTTGTCGTATTCATCACCATCGGGCACAGCGCGCAGCGTCATGATCCTGGCTTTGTCTGCAATCCCTTTAATGCCGAAATTATTATTCCTGTCGGCGGCTATAATGCCTGATACATGTGTGCCATGTTCAGCTTCTTCTGCCATCAGGTCGTTGTTGCCGTAGTACCTGTCCTGAAAATCCCGGTAGTTGTCTTTTACGATCTCATCTCGGTAGCGCGGGGGAGCAACGGTGTGGTTTTTAATCTCTTTTTCCAGCCTTTCTTTCTCACTTTTAAAATCGGCCAGTAATTGTTTATTGGTAAACTCTTCAGGAAGTTTAAACTGGTCAGTAAAGCTGAGGTAAGCGTTCTTCATCTGGAAGCCGGTCATATCCATAATGGCGGCTGCACGCAGGTCTTTTACACTAAACTCTTCTTTATTAAGCCTGTTCCTGAGAATGCTATCACCAAAATTCAGGCCTTCCATAGACTCTTTGAAGTTTTCAAGTATGCGCTCATTCTCTGCCACATTGTAGCCGCTGAATTTCTTGTAAGCAATTTTCCAGATTTCATATTCATGTGCTTCAGCCTGGCTTAGCTTTGATGAATCAATTGTTTTGCCCAGGTATTTATCTTTAAGCTGGTAATAAAGCCTGGTTTCCTCATCCACCTCTTTGTTTACATTGGTGCCATCGGCATTTCCCAGGAAATTCCAGCCGTGAATATCATCTACGTAACCGTTCCGGTCATCGTCTTTTTTGTTGCCTTTCTTTTCTTTCTTATTTACCCACAATATATTTTTTAGTTCCCTGTGTGCAGTGTCAATGCCTGAATCTACCACGCCTACCACTACTTCCACAGGCTTCCTGTTTTTCAGGAAATCATAAGCCTGGTCAAGGCTGATGCCGTAGAATGTATCTTTTTTGTAATCGAGCTGGTACCATCTCTGAAGCTGTGCCTCTGTCTGTGCGAAGGAATGTCCTGTAATAAAAATTCCGAGCAGAAGCACGGATAGTTTCTTGTAATTCATTTCAAACTTTTTATAAAGATGCAAATTTCGTTTTGATTTCCAATATTCGATGTGAATATCGTGGCTTAGTTGTATAGGTAATCAAAACTTTAACTTTTCCCCTTAGAAACATCATCCGGGTAAATTTGTCTATTTTTGTAAAAACTAACCCGGTTCATGAAGAAGTTTAAAGTACCCAATATATACAGAAGCCCGTTGATCTCGGCAATAAAAGAAAGAAGAAGAATAGAAGATAAGCTTAAGAAAGACTTTACACCAACGCTGCTTGATTTTGGTACAGTGCAAATATACCTTGCAAGGCATTTTGGTTTCTGCTACGGTGTGGAAAATGCTATTGAGATTGCTTTTGAAACCATTGAAAATAATGCGGGCAAGAACATTTATTTATTGAGCGAAATGATCCACAACCCGCAGGTAAACAAGGACCTGGAAGAAAGGGGCGTGCAATTTATCCAGGACACGTATGGCAGGCAGGTGATACCGTTTGAAAAAATTAACGGTGATGATATAGTGCTGATACCTGCATTCGGCACCACGCTTGAGATTGAGAAGGTACTGCAGGAAAAAGGAATACAGACGGAGAAATACAATACCACCTGCCCGTTTGTGGAAAAAGTATGGAACCGCAGCGCTCAGATCGCCGAAAAAGGCTACAGCATTATTGTGCATGGCAAGCCAAAGCATGAAGAAACGCGGGCTACTTTTTCACACGCATCTTCCAGCACACATACCATTGTGATCAATGATATGAAAGAAGCGGAAGCGCTGGCTGCTTACATTCGTAAAGAAAAACCTGCTGAGCAATTTTATACAGAATTTGCCGGGCGTTTTTCAGAAGGCTTTGATGTAGAAAAAGATCTGCAAAAGATAGGTGTAGTCAACCAGACTACACAGCTGGCCTCTGAAACGCAGGCTATATCTGACTTTTTTAAAGAAGAAATCAAAAAAATATACGGTAGCAATGAAGAAGAAGTGCGCAGGCATTTTGCCGACACCAGGGATACATTGTGCTATGCTACCAACGATAACCAGAATGCTGTACGCTCCATGCTGGAAACAGATGCCGACGTAGCGATTGTAGTTGGCGGGTACAACAGCAGCAATACTTCGCACCTCGTAGAGCTATGCGATGAAAGGATGCCTACATTTTTTATTAACGGAGAAGACAAGATCATTTCCAAAAGCGAGATCGTTACCTGCAACTGGAAGACGAAGGAGATAACACATCAGCACAATTTTCTGCCTGAAAAAGAGCTGCTGAAAATATTGGTGACCAGTGGTGCAAGCTGCCCGGACTCAATCGTAGAGCAGGTAATAAAAAAAATATTAAAGGTCTGCGGCCTGGAAGCCAGGTATGATGAGACCTTGGCGGCAACCGCAGAGCAGTATTAAAATCTATTCTTCCACATCATGCTTTCCACCGGCTTGTTGGGCTGGTGACTGTATTTGGCAGTTTGTTTCTGATTGTAGCGCACCTGTATTTCTCCTTCCACCGGAAAGTAGATCAGTTGGCCGATAGGCATGCCCCGGTAAACCCTTACCGGTTGTTTGCAGGATATTTCCAGTGTCCAGTTGCCGCAAAAACCTACATCGCCCTTGCCTGCTGTTGCGTGGATGTCAATACCCAGGCGGCCTGTAGAAGATTTGCCTTCCAGGAACGGTACGTGGGCATGTGTTTCTGTATATTCTAAAGTTACGCCAAGATAGAAATCATCGGGTTGTAAAACATACCCGTCTTCAGGGATTTCAAAGTACTCAATTTCGTTGTGTTTCCTGGCATCAAGCACGGCATCCTTATACTTCGCCATCGTAGATCCCAGGTGAACATCGTAGCTGTTGCTCCCGAGGCAGTCCCTGTTGTAGGGTTCAATCTTAATGGTTCCTTTCTCAATCTCTTCCAGGATCCTTCTGTCAGATAATATCATTTTTTTAAGTTGATATGTTTTACTTTTGTGCTTGCAAAAATACTGGTTTAAACAATTCAATTCAGAAAAATTACATGCCTCTTTTCTTTCAAAAAAACATTTCAACCGATACAAAGCTTGCCATCTGGCATATACAGGAAGAGGAATGTTTTTTCACAGGGAAAGTTCTTTTGCAAAACAGAGTTTACCATCCTCATAAACGACTGCAGCACCTGGCAGGACGGTATTTGCTGAGCTTTCTGTTTCCTGAATTTCCGCATGACGAAATCCTGATCGCTGATACCCGCAAGCCTTACCTTAAAAGCGATGCATTTCATTTTTCCATTTCACATTGCGGCGACTATGCTGCGGCCATTGTGTCTCAGACAAACAGGGTAGGAATAGACATTGAAATGTTCAGGGACAAAGTATTGAAATTAAAACATAAGTTTTTAAATGAGGCAGAAGTGAGCTTTGTTGAATATAGTGAAGATGAGAAGAAAATGCTGACCACACTCTGGTCGGCCAAAGAATCTGTATTCAAATGGTGGAGCTACGGCGGTGTGGACTTTAGTGAACATATTTTAATCCAATCTTTTTTCCTGCAGCCGGAAGGCAGGTTTGACGCGGCTTTCAGCAAAGACGGTAAATATTTTCCCATGCAGATTAACTATAAACTATTTGAAGAATTGTCGCTGACATACGTGATCACGAATGGAAAACACCATTAAAAAAATCTCACAAGAACTGTGAGATTTTAAATGTAAGTGTGTTAGTAAGTAGGAAATTATTTTTTCCAATACAATATTAAAACTGTTTTTGTCTAACGCAAAATTTTTAGATAAAAAATTTATGCACATTTAAATAAAAAATGTGTATTACTATAATACAGGCAAGATGCTTACTGTATGATCATGCCAAGAATAAAATAAACTATATGGCTGTGATGCTGATGAATAAACAGTTACAGGCCATACATGCTTTTGTGGCGAAATGATTTTTCAATTCGTTTAAATCATTTATTTTTGAAAAAATATTTTTCATCGTTGTATGTTTTCAAGCATATTTCTGATAACAATAAAAGAAAAATTTATACAAATGAAATTTCCGCAACCTGAAACGTTAAGCCGCATTGCAGCATTGATCAATGCAGAGATTATTGGCGATGAGCAAGCTCAAGCTTTCGGTATTAATGAGATCCATAAGGTGGAACCGGGAGACCTGGTGTTTGTAGACCATCCGAAATATTACGATACCTGTTTGCAGAGCGAAGCTTCTCACATCATCATCAACTCTAAAGATGTTGCAGGCAGCGCTGGCAAAAATCTTTTGTACGTTGCTGATCCGTTTGAGGCATACCTTACGATTATCAATCATTTCAGGCCCTTCCAGGCTGCGGATAAGGCTATAAGCGATACCGCTGTTATAGGAAAAAATACGCTCATCATGCCGAATGTTTTTATTGGTAAAGATGTGGAGATCGGCGACAACTGTATCATTCATGCCAATGTATCTTTATTGGATGATACCAAGATCGGCAACAATGTGGTAATACAGGCAGGAACTACTGTCGGCAGCGATGCTTTTTATTACAACACCAAAAAAGACCGTGGTATATGGTATAAAAAAATGCAGAGCTGTGGCAATGTAGTTATTGAAGATGATGTTGAAATCGGCGCCGGCTGTACCATAGACCGCGGCGTGACTGCATCTACCTTTATCGGTGCAGGCACTAAGATAGACAACCTGGTGCACATCGGCCACGATACACAGGTAGGAAAAAACTGCCTCTTTGCTGCACAGGTGGGAATTGCTGGCGCCACAACCATTGAAGATGGGGTAGTCCTTTGGGGACAGGTAGGTGTAAGCAAAACACTCACGATCGGTAAAAACGCTGTGGTGCTCGCACAAAGCGGGGTGCCATCTTCACTTGAAGGTGATAAGGTTTACTTTGGCTATCCTGCCATCGATGCTGCTGAAAAAAGGCGCGAACTGGTATGGATCAAAAGAATACCGCAGTTGTGGAAAAAAGTGTTTGACCAATAAACCGTAAATTTTGAAGAAGCCTTTGTTTGCATTTCTGCCTTTCCTGTTGTGGATAGTTGTGATCTTTGTTTTGCTGATAATGCCTGCACGTGGCAATGCGCCTGTATTTCATATTCCACACCTGGATAAGTTGGCGCATGCTTTCGTATTCTGCGTCATGGTTTTTCTCTTTGGCTGGCCTTACAGGCATCAGTTGTTCAAAAGAAATTCACTGAAAATATTCATCGTTGCATTGCTTGCATGTGTGTATGGCATTGCTATGGAGTTTGTACAGAAATATGCATTGACCTATCCGCGCAGCTATGATGAGTGGGATATGCTGGCAGATTGTATCGGTGCTTTTGCAGGCTTTTTCGCGATAAGGAAAGTGATACTTTATTTTAATGAACGTGAGGTTTTCAAAAGAGAAAATTTCAGTTAACTTCGCAAAAAATAATATTTTGAAAGGAAGACATATTGCATTGATCGTAGTGCTGCTGCTTGTATTGGACCAGGTATTCAAGTTTTACATAAAGCTGAATTATCATTTAGGAGAAGAGCACAATATTATCGGCAACTGGTTCAGGCTCAATTTTGTTGAGAACCCCGGAATGGCGTGGGGATGGCAGTTTGGCGGAGGCATTGGTAAAATGTTGCTGACCCTGTTCCGCTTAGGCGCTGTGATCTGGGGTATATTTTACATACGAAAGATCAGCAGAAAAAAACTGCACCCAGGCTTTGTGCTGTGTGTAAGCCTGATCTTTGCAGGCGCAGCCGGCAACCTCATAGACAGTATGTTTTACGGAATGATCTTCGATAAGGGCCTGGTCTTTGATCCGGCACTGAAAGTGTGGACAGATTATGAAGGCGTCGCGGCTTTGTCTACGCCCGGCTACTCATCTTTTTTGCACGGCGTGGTTGTTGATATGCTGTACTTCCCCATTATTCAGCATTACCGGTTGCCTGCATGGATACCGTTCTGGGGCGGAGAAACGGTAAACTTCTTTCAATATATTTTTAACCTGGCAGATGCGTACATCTCTGTAGGCGTAATAGCTTTGCTGATCTGGCAAAAGAAATTCTTTCCTGAAAAAGATTCAGCGGAAGCGAATAATAAAACGATATAACCATGAACATTTTTTGTATCGGGCGCAATTATGTAGCACATGCCAAAGAGCTCAACAGCGAGGTGCCTAAAGAGCCTGTAGTGTTTATGAAGCCTGCCACATCGTTGTCAAAATTTGAATATCCTGCATTTTCAGAAGATGTGCATTACGAGTGCGAATTGGTTTTTCATATCTGCAAAGAAGGGAAGAACATACCTGAGGAAGACGCAAAACATTATTACGATAAGATCACCGTTGGCCTGGATTTTACTGCCAGGGACTTGCAGGACAAGCTTAAAGACAAAGGTCTTCCCTGGGAAAAATGTAAGGGCTTTGACGGGTCAGCATTTATAGCCGGGTGGATTGATGTCAATGACATTCAAAACCGCGCTGATATTGAGTTTCAGTTATATAAAAATGATAACCTGGTACAACAGGGTTTTTCTCAAGACATGATCTTCTCCATAGAACAGCTTATTGCACATATTTCTCAATACTTCAGGTTGCATCCCGGAGACGTAGTGTTTACAGGTACTCCCGAAGGTGTCGGCCCTGTAGTACCGGGAGATATACTGAGAGGAACTTTGGAAAACAGGGAGATGTTCCGTCTGGTAATTTAGCCTTGCATCTTTCAAAAGCGACATATAAAACGCGATTAATAGTTTCAGCATTTTACTTTTTACTTTTTATTTACAATTAGCTATTTTCTTATAGCGTACTTTTGTTGACAAATTTGTTTAACAAAATTGTCAAAACTATATTGGAAAAGACCACTGCTACAGAACAACACATTAAAGAAACTGCGAAGAAGTTGTTTTTTGTTGACGGCCATCTCAATGCCACGACTCAGGAGATAGCCGATGCTGCTAATGTAAACCGTACACTTTTAAATTACTATTTCAGGTCACGCGATGCATTGTTTGAAAAAGTTTTCCAGGAAGCTATACAGGAAAAGTTCGACGGTATGAAAATGGCTTTTGAGTCTTTGATGCCTTTTAGGCAAAAGGTAGAGCGCATCATTGATATAGTTTCAGATTATCTGAATAAATACCCTTATGCGGAAATCTTTTTTATTTCAGAGTTGAATAAAAAAGATGCTCGGGTTGACTGGTGTATAAAAAGGCCTTTACAGCCTTATCTCAAAGATTTTATCAAAGAAATACAGGTAGAAATACAGAAAAAAAATGTCAGGTGCAAAGAACCGCGCATTTTCCTGCTAACCATTTTTTCGCTCCTTTCTTACCCGGTGATTGTGAAAAACCTGTATATAAATTTATATGAACTGAGCCATAAAGATTTTACAGAGATCGCCAAAAACCGGAAAAATTACATACTTAGTTTACTATTTAATAATTAGCTGATACATGAATAACCATAAAGATTAAGCATCTATACTAACCGTGAATGAATATTGAATCTAAAAAAAATGGTTATTCCATGTGGCAACTAAAAAAACAAATAAATATATACACATGAAATAGCCATAAGCAAAGTTGCATACCAACCACGAATGAATAAAAGCTATTCCATGCGACCATTAAAAACAGCCGCAAAGCGGCGACTAAAAATTATACACATGAAATAACCATAAAGATTAAGAATCTATACCAACCGGGAATGATAATAAAGTATTAAGGTTTTGGTTATTCCGTGTGGCAAACAGAAAAAAATTAAATATTAACACATGAAATAACCATAAAGATTAGGAATCTATACCAACCGGGAATGATAATAAAGAATTAAGGTTTTGGTTATTCCATGTGGCAACTGAAAAAACAAATAACTATATACACATGAAATAGCCATAAGCAAAGTTGCATACCAACCGTGAATGAATAAAGGCTATTCCATGCGACCATTAAAAACAGCCGCAAAGCGGCGCACTAAATATATACACATGAAAAATATGCTGAATTATACATATTTGCTTATAAGTGCTGTGCTTCTCCTTGCATCTTGTAAACAAGATAAAAAAAATGAAAAAGGAGCAGCAAGGGTGCTTCCCTATAACTATATAGAGGCATCGCGGCAGGTAGCCACAATTTACAATGATTACCCTGCACGACTGGAAGGCATGCAAAATATAGATATACGGCCTATGGTAGACGGCTACATTCAGGCCGTGTATGTAGATGAAGGAGATGTAGTGAATAAGGGAAAATTAATGTTTAAAATAAATAATCCTCAATACGCACAAACTCTTAGGAGCGCAGAGGCAGCGCTCAGAAGCGCTCAGACGAATATTGATAATGCCCGGATGCAGGTTACCAAGGTAAAGCCGTTGGTTGAGAAAGATATTATCAGCGCCTATGAACTGGAGGCTGCAGAGCTTAATTTAAGATCTGCACAGGCTGCTTATGCACAGGCTCAGGCAGCAGTGTCAAATGCACGCATCAATGTAGGCTATACCAATGTATATGCGCCTGTAAGCGGGGTAGTGGGTACGCTGCCTTACCGTGTCGGAAGCTATGTAAACAGCTCAACCCCGCAGCCATTGACTACGGTTTCGAGCATTGGAAATGTGTATGCCTACTTCTCCATTAATGAAAAGGAACAATTACAATTTTTTAAAAATACGCAGGGCGCTACCGCCGGCCAGAAACTTACGAATCTTCCCGCTGTTACACTGATTTTATCAGACGGCAGCGAATACGGCCAGAAAGGAAAAGTACAGTCTATGAGCGGCCTGGCGGATCCGCAGACAGGATCATTCAACATGCGCGCAACGTTTCCCAACCCAACAGGCCTGCTGAGAAGCGGGGTGAGCGCTACAGTACGCATTCCTAACAGGGTATACGACGCTATATTGATACCGCAGGCAGCTACATTTGACATACAGGGGAGGAAATTTGTTTACCTCATAAAACCGGACAGCACCGTAAACTCTGCACCGGTTGAAGTTACCGACTTAAAAGACGGTAAAACCTATATTGCAGACAAAGGCCTGCAGCCGGGCGACAGGATCGTGGTGGAAGGCGTGAGCATTCTAAAAGACAGCACAAAAATTTCTCCCACGAAAACCACACTGGAAATCGTAACGCGGCCTGAAATGCTTGAGAATACAAATTAAGAAGAAGTATGTTTAAAAAATTTATAGAACGTCCCGTATTATCAACAGTCATCTCCATCATCATTGTGATATTGGGCATCCTCGGTATGCTTACCCTTCCGGTAGCACAGTACCCGGAGATTGCTCCGCCAACAGTAATGGTGTCTGCCAATTACCAGGGAGCAAATGCAGAAACGGTTTTAAACAGTGTGATCATTCCACTGGAAGAGCAAATCAACGGGGTAGAAGGCATGAGCTACATGACGTCTTCTGCTACAAATGACGGCCGGGGATCCATTACCATTTATTTTAAATTAGGTACCGATCCTGACCTGGCAGCGGTAAATGTACAGAACCGCGTATCCTCCGCATCCAGCCAGTTGCCGCGCGAAGTAACACAGGCAGGCGTGAGCACCAGGAAAAGACAAACCAGCAATGTGCTCATCTTTTCAATCTACAGCGAGAATCCTGCGTATGACCAGACCTTCATCCAGAATTATTCAGAAATAAATATTGTGCCCAGCATTAAACGTGTTAACGGGGTGGGGGATGCTACGGCGTTCGGTACAAAGGAGTATGCGATCAGGATATGGCTCAACCCCGCTCAAATGGCGGCTTACCAGTTAATGCCCGCAGATATCGGAACGGTACTTTCTGAGCAAAATATTGAAGCTGCTCCGGGACAGGTGGGTGAGCGCGGCGAGCAATCTTTTGAATACCCGTTAAGATATAAAGGGAGGCTGAAAACCGTTGAAGAGTTTGAAAACATTATCATCAAAGCTACGGAAGACGGCAGGATGCTTACACTCAAAGATGTGGCAAAAGTAGAATTGGGCGCCATGAACTATACGGGAAATTCTACTTTGAATGGACTGCCTTCTGTAGGCATTGCGGTAAACCAGACCGCTGGCTCGAATGCGCAGGAAGTGATAGAAGGTACGCTGGCGGTGCTGGAACAAGCATCTAAAAGTTTCCCTGCCGGCCTTAAATACACAACCATGATCAATGCCAATGAATTTTTGTCGGCATCTATTTCAAAAGTTATCACCACGTTGATAGAAGCGTTCATCCTGGTGTTTATTGTGGTATTTATTTTCCTGCAGGACTGGCGATCTACGCTGATCCCGGCGATTGCCGTGCCGGTAGCGATCATTGGTACTTTTTTCTTTTTAAATCTATTTGGTTTCACCATCAATCTGCTCACACTGTTTGCGCTGGTACTTGCCGTAGGCATTGTAGTGGATGATGCTATAGTCGTCGTTGAGGCTGTACACGCCAAGCTGGATTCGGGAGCAAAAAGCGCTAAGAAAGCATCTGTGCGTGCCATGGATGAAATCGGGGGAGCTATCGTCAGCATTACACTGGTGATGTCGGCTGTGTTTATACCTGTAAGTTTCATAAGCGGTTCAGCCGGGGTGTTTTATAAACAGTTTGGCCTTACGCTGGCCATTGCCATTGTTATTTCCGCGATCAACGCGCTAACACTGAGCCCTGCGCTGTGTGCCATCTTTCTGAAGCCCCATCCTAAACATACCGATGAAAATATCTTGCTTGTTGAAAAAAAAGACGGCACATTCGGCAGGAGAAAAAACAATCTGCTAAACCGGTTTTTCATTGCTTTTGACACAGCTTTTACGGCAGGCGCCAACAAATACAAGCGCATTATTGCCTTTCTCATGGGCAGAAAATGGATAACATTTGCAGCCATTGTTTTATTCAGTATACTGATGGGGGTATTGATGAAAACTTCTCAAAAAGCATTTGTGCCAAATGAAGATATGGGCACTATCATGGCAGATATCTCTCTGCCGTTAGGCGCATCGGAAGAGAGGACACGTGTGGTTCTGAGTGAGGTGGAAAAAATTGTGCAAACCATTCCCGAAGTACAAAGTGTACTAAAAAACTCCGGCAGGGGCATGATCAGCGGTACCGGCAGCAACTATGGCATGCTCATCATTAAATTGAAACCCTGGAATGAGCGCAAGCAAAATGGCCAGGATGTACAATCCATCATATCATCATTGTTTGTCAATACTTCCGGTATCAAAGATGGTAAAGTGGTATTTTTTGCACCGCCTACGATCCAGGGATTTGGTATGTCCGGCGGTTTCCAGATGCAGTTGCAGGACAGAAGCGGTGGCAGCATTCAGGATATGGATAAAGTAGCCAGAGACTTTCTTACCGAGCTGAATAAACGGCCGGAGATACAATATGCTACCACATCATTCAATCCTAACTTTCCGCAATACCGCATAGATATTGACGTGCCGAAGGCCAAGGCTGCCGGATATTCTGTAAACGCCATACTCAGCGCTATACAGGGATATTACGGAGGCTTCTATGCTTCTAACGTAAACCTGTTTGGTAAAATGTACCGGGTAATGTACCAGGCATCTCCGGAGTACAGGAACAACATAGGAAGCCTGAACCAGGTATATGTGCGCAACGACCGCGGCAGCATGGCGCCTTTATCTACCTTCGTTAGCATGGAAAGAGTTTATGGCCCGCAGACCATCGAGCGGTTTAATTTGTTTACTGCAGTATCTATAACCGGTGCACCTGAAAAGGGCTACAGCTCCGGTAATGCCATCACTGCCGTGCAGGAGACAGCCCAAAGATTTCTTCCTACAGGCTATGGCTATGAATTTTCAGGAATGACCAGAGAAGAGCAGAGCGCCGGTTCCCAGACCGTATTTATTTTCCTGTTGTGCCTGGTTTTTGTGTATTTCCTACTTGCAGCACAGTATGAGAGCTACATCCTGCCAATGGCGGTATTGTTGTCATTGCCTATCGGGCTTGCAGGGGTGTACATATTCACCGGCATTTTTGGCGTAACGGATAATATTTATGTACAGATCTCTCTTATTATGCTCATTGGCTTGCTCGCTAAGAATGCCATCCTAATTGTAGAGTACGGGATACAAAGACGTCGTTCAGGTATGAGCCTTGCCCAGTCTGGCGTTTCAGCGGCACTGGCGCGTTTAAGGCCGATATTGATGACTTCATTTGCCCTTATTTTCGGACTGATACCTTTAGCGCTTTCGCAGGGAGCAGGCGCTGTGGGCAACAGGTCAATTGGCATCGGCGCAATAGGAGGAATGTTTATCGGTACGATGATCGGCGTGTTTGTAATACCCATTTTGTTTGTAGTATTTCAGGGCATACAGGAACATTTTTCCGGTGTACCTGTGGTTAAAAGAAAAAGAAAAGATTTGGATGATGAAATGCATCAGCCATCCTTGTAATTGCATTACTATTTTTTAATAATATAATGAAGAAGAAGAATTTTAAAATATACATAGCTGTTTTTAGCATTACACTTTTACTGGTTTCCTGTAAGGTTACACAAACTTACACGCCGCCTGAAGTAAAGCAGGAGCTGCAATACGAACTTTACAGGGATGTAAGCACCAACGACACGACCACTTTAGCACATCTTCCCTGGCAGCAATTGTTTACAGATGCTGCTTTGCAGGCCCTCATTCATAAAGCGCTTGCGAATAATTTTGATCTGAAGATTGCTGTAGAACGCATTAATGAAGCAACTGCTTTATACAGGCAGAGTGGCCTTGCTTTCCTGCCTTCATTAAATGGCAGCCTGAGCGCAGGTGTAAACCGATCAAGCCGTTCCAATACAAATGCAGCAGGGTTTGACATCAACACCACAAATACTCCGGTGCAATTAGGTGTAAACGCTTCCTGGGAAATAGATATCTGGGGTAAATTAAAAAGCGCAGAACAGGCTGCTCTGGCAAGGTTGCTGCAAACCGATGCAGCGAAGCGGGCGGTTCAGACGCAGATTATTGCCAACATGGCCTCGTTTTATTACCGGTTGCTGGCATTAGACCAAAACCTCGCAATTACAGAAGCTGCCATTGCTATCCGGCAGGAAGATGTGCAAACCATGAAGGCGCTTAAAGAAGCTGCAATAGTTACAGGTGCAGCAGTTGTGCAAAGTGAAGCCAGCCTGTATGCGGCACAGGTAAGTCTTCCTGACATAAGACGATCTATCCGCGAAATAGAAAATATGATGAGTATATTGGCAGGCGAGGCACCTGAAACCATCGCCCGCAGTAGCTTAGATGCCCAAAAAATAATAACGGATCTGAAGACCGGTGTGCCATTGCAGCTATTAAGCAACCGGCCTGATGTGCAGGTGGCTGAATTTGCTTTCAGGACTGCCTTTGAAAACGCCAACATTGCCCGTGCGAGTTTTTATCCCAACCTCAACATCACCGCAGCGCTGGGAATTTCTTCCCTGCGTTTTGAAAACCTGTTTAAAAACTCGCCATTGTTTTACAACATCGGCGGCAATCTTACACAGGTTATTTTCAACAGAGGTGCGCTGAAGACACAGCTCAAAGTAGCTGAATCGCAGCAACTGCAGGCATTGTACGCATTTCAACAAAGCTTTCTCAATGCCGGGAAAGAAGTATCAGATGCATTGTATGCTTATGAAACCGGTGTTGAAAAACAACAAACCAGGAGCTTGCAGATAGCCTCTTTGCAGAAAGCAGTAGAGTTCAATAAAGAACTGTTGAAATACAGCTCTGCCACCAACTACACCGATGTGCTGATGTCTGAGCAAAATTTATTGCAGGCGCAATTGGCTGCCGTTAACGACAAGCTGCAGCAGTTGCAGGCAGTGGTAGAACTTTACCAGGCGCTTGGCGGTGGAAGTAATTAGGAATGTTGATAATGATTAAGTTTTGTCTGCAACGTGTAATTACTGTGTAAATTAACTTGTCTGTCGTGAATTCATATTCTTTATCGCCCTCATTTTCTACAAGCAAAAAACAATGTCGCTATTTCCCAACCTTTGAAACTGTAAACTGTAGAAAGTTTGGTTGTTCCCGATTGGCGATTTTCCGATTTGTTTTTTTCCGAAGGGATTATTTACATTTTTGAAATGAAGAAGTTTCCGTTCTTCGTCTGTCGGCTTTACTTTTAATCAATCATCTGTTCTAATGTCGGGAAAATTTTGTCATAGATGTTGGTCTCTATGGTAGTTACCCGATTGTAAGATATATACGTTTCCCAAGCCCAAACTCGAAAATCCTGTAAAGCGTAGAAAGCTGTATGTCGCATTTTCCGTTTTCAAGGCGTGAAATATAGCTTTTCTTAGTGCCGACTTTTTGAGCAAGTTGTTCTTGTGTCATATTTGCTTCTTTCCGGGCTTCTTTCAGCATTTCACTGATTACAAAGTATTGAGCCTTTTCCTCGAATTCATCACGTTTTTCAGTGCCGATTTTTCCGTATTTAATGTCTAATAACTCGTCAAAGTTTTTAGCATTTCTAATTTTACTTGTGTTCATTGTTTTTCTTTTTTAGTTTAAAATATTCATCTTTCAGTTTCAGAGCTAAATCAATTTCCTTTTTCGGTGTCTTTTGCGTTTTCTTTTGAAACGCATTAAACAGAACTACCAAGTTCCCTTTATCGAAGCAACAAAATATCCGGTAAATGTTGCTCTCAAATTCTATCCGTATTTCGTAAATCCCGTCAGTTCCTGTCATATGGTCTAAAAACTTTTTAGGAACATTTTGAACAGTACGAATA
Organism: Haoranjiania flava; assembly: GCF_025631005.1. Lineage (NCBI taxonomy): Bacteria > Pseudomonadati > Bacteroidota > Chitinophagia > Chitinophagales > Chitinophagaceae > Haoranjiania > Haoranjiania flava. The sequence continues at coordinate 36,971 of NZ_JAOTPL010000006.1, read as the reverse complement.
ATTTTAAAAACATACTCAATTTTTTCCTGCACCTTTTCGGATTGCTCTATGTAGAAGTCAATAAAATAGTGCTCGTGAAAAATGATTTGCCTCTGAGTATTCATTTTGCAAAGTTAACTTAAAAGTTATCAATATGTAAGTTTTTTTCTTTGGCAGTTTTATTCTGTTGAAAAAGAACCGTGGATAAAAATTCGCTCTTTGCAAACTTTGGTTTGTGTGTAGGTTTTTGTGCGGCTTGTAAATGTGCTGCAAGTGGGTGGGAAAAATTGAATAAAAAATCTGCACTGAAAAAAAAGAAATAAATTTTTGCAGAGGCTCTGCGGTGGCTTTAAGTTTTCAGTCCGACAAATTAAAATTTTGCAAGCAAATTGCGGTGGCCGCTCGGCTATTTACACATAACTCAAAATTATAAGACAAAATGCAAAGCCGGGAACTTTATTTGCTGGATATTGAAGACGTAAGCTTTTATTTAACCCGCAGGGCAAGCGAAGAGCAACCGAGTGCAGACATATACATTATAGCTACAAAGCATTTTGTCTTATAATTTATATTATGTTAAGTTGTTCAATCCTTAATAAACCCGGCATCACCGGGCTTAATTAAGGTGTTTCAGCTATCCTCTACTGCAATGGCCTTGCGTTCCTGATCATATCATAAACAATGCGGGAGGTTTCATCAATGTAAATATCTTTCTTCAGGTCTTCCAGCCATTTCTGGTAAAAGTCCTGCTTGGATTTGTCTTTATTCTCGTAAAACTTCGGACGGTCTACCTGCAGTACTGCTACGTTCATCGGTACTTTCAGTTTACTTAAAGTATCATCGGTGTTCATGATCTTTTTGCTTTCAAGCTGGTATGCCTTGTATTTCTCAAAATTCAGGTCAGACGGACGATCCTGGTTGGCTGCCATCCATTCAGAAGTTTTTTTGATGAGTTCGAAAGCTTTATTGTTGTTGATGCGTTGTATGGCAGCAGCTTTTACCGCAGGGAAATTGTAATCAATTTTCCAGGGTGAAAATGTTGCCGGAGCAATTTTATCCCAGTTCAATGCATTGGGCTGGTCTTTTTCCCTGATCTTTAAAGATTCAAAAATATCCGGCAAAACCACATCGGAAGCTACCCCGTTTTTCTGGTTAGAGGTACCATTGATACGGTAGAATTTTTCAATAGTTAATTTCAGGCTGCCAAATTCCGGCTGGCCGGTTTTGGGATCTTCATCACCCAAAGGAATGGCACGCTGTACAGTGCCCTTACCGTATGTAGATGTGCTGCCCACTACAATACCGCGTTTGTAATCCTGTATGGCTGCTGCAAAGATCTCGGATGCAGAAGCGCTCATTTCATTGATCATTACCGCGAGCGGCCCGTCGTAAAGCAGCTTGCTGTCCCTGCCGTTTTTCAGGTCCTGTGTTCTTCCCTGCCTGTTTTTTACCTGTACCACCGGGCCGGAATTGATAAAGTAGCCAATGATCTGGTTTACATCATACAACGAACCACCGGGGTTAAAACGCAGGTCTACGATCATACCGTCTATTCCTTCGGCTTTCATTTTTTCAATTTCCGTTTTTACATCCCTGGCAATACGTGAGCCCTTCGGATCCTGGAAGTCTGCATAAAATTCAGGCAGGTAGAGGTAGCCAATTTTTTTGTCCTGGTTGTTGATGATTACGCTCCTGGCGGCTGCTTCATCAATGTTGATTTCTTCACGCAGCATAGACACGGTGTCTACAACGCCGGTTGTTTTCTTTAGTACAATATTTACCTTAGTGCCTTTCACACCCCTGATGAGTTTAATGGCATCTTCCAGTTCGTAACCCGCCAGATCTGTCAGCGGTGCGTTGCCGGTAGAAACTTTGGTAATAATGTCATTGGCATGCACTTTTTTGGTTTTCCATGCCGGGCCGCCTACTACCACGCTTACAATTTTTATTTCACCATTCTCTTCCCTGAGCTGTGCACCTATGCCGATAATTTTATTGCTCATTTGTGCGTCAAAGTCAGCCTTGTCAAACGGCGCCATGTAGGCTGTATGCGGATCCTGCTGGTCTGCAATGGCATTCAGGTAATTGCTGAACTGCTTGGTTTGCTCAAAAGCGCCGGTATTGTAGCGTTTGAAGTACCTGTCCATGATGCTCTTTACTTTTTCGCGGGCTTCTTTTTCCAGTTGTGCATCGGTCTTCTTTTTGATGGGATCATCAGCTTTGGCTTTTTCACGCTGGCTGTACAGGTCATAATATTTGGTAAGTACCTGGTACTTGATCCTCTTTCTCCACAGCTCATCGCGTTCTGCTTCATTGGCAGGAAAATTTGCACTATCCCTGTTGTTTTCCAATACCTCATTAGCAGTAAAAGTAAATGGTTTGGCCAGCAGTTTATTGGTAATGTTCTGAGCTTCTTTTATACGTTGTTTAAAACTGTTGACTGCATTAGGATAAAAGCTCAAAGGTATTTCACCACGCAGCTCATCGTCCAGCGTGAGTTTATATTTATTAAGGGTATCAATATCTTTTTGCAGAAGAATAGCCTTTTCAGGGTCTAATCTTTTTCCCAGGTAAGCATTGAAAACAGCCTCTGAAAACTTGTCGTCATAAGCTTTTGGCGCGTAATGGTAGCGTTGCATAAATATTCCCACTCCCACCAGCAATTGTTGTTGTTTGTAAAGAGAATCATTTTCATTGTTCCCTTTGCAGCTTCCGGAAACAAGTAGCCCTGCAATAATCACCACAGCCGCAACGGGAAGCAATTTTCTGCTAATCATAATTATTAGTTGGTTTATATATTGTTTTGACATTCAGTAATTCGACTATTTCGACATTAAATTTGATACAAAGTTATACGCATTCCAATAATAGTGCAATATATTTAGTATTGCATTAAAATCGTGCTAAGATATGCTGATAAAGATAAAGAAATATTTTGCACACGTGCTTTTTTTTGTTTTAGATGTACTCATGAAACCTGTTCCGCGGTTTTATAGATGTATTCATAAATAGATAACGCTGTTTTTCACAATAAAAATAATTTTATTTTTGCTGAAATCAACCAATTTATTATCTTTGCCATCCCCAAAACGGAGGTTGTAGCTCAGTTGGTTAGAGCGTCGGATTGTGGTTCCGAAGGTCGGGGGTTCGAAACCCCTCATCCTCCCTCAAAAAAGCGAGATCAGTAATTTGATTTCGCTTTTTTATTTATAAATTAATGTTTAGTTTTCTTTCAGGAACTCTTCTCCTGCTGTATCCTCCAACTTTGGCAATTTATACAACCCTATTTCAGAAATCGTAGGGTTTGACCTGGATGATAAAACCCGCAGCCTTAAATACTGTGTGGTTACCGGTGTAAAAGGCAGGATGCGTTTATAGCCTACAGTGGTACCTTCTGTAAGCTTGCTCCATTTTTCATTTTCATCAAAATATTCCAAGATAAAACTTTCTATACGCTGGCCTACCTGTATATTTTCCTGTATGGATAAAAGATCAATGGTGAATCGGTCGCGCAGGTTAATGTTGATGGTGGTTGTAGTATCTTTTCCTTTGGTGGTGAAATAAGTATCGATCCTGCCATCGTAAATATCAGTGGTCATTTTGCCGTTAATGCCATATAAGAAAGCGTTTGCAGCATAGTTTCTTGAAAAGGTTTTATCGTAGAGTTTCCTGAAGCCTGAAAGGCTTTGGATGTCTGCATCACTGATGAGCCCATCTTTATCGGGCGGCACATTCAACAACAGTACGCCGTTTCTGCCAACCGAGGTAAAGTATATGTTCATGAGTTTTACAGGCGATTTTACTTTGGTATCTTCCGCAGGGTGATAAAACCATCCCGGGCGCATAGATACATCTGTTTCTGCCGGATACCACATCAGCCCCGTTGCATTTTTTATTTTTTCGCGGCTGCCCAGGTCTTCATTGCGCTTGTCGCCGACAGGGGCAAAGGCCACATCTTTCTGCGATTCGGCTGCCACTTTTTTCAGCAGGTTCGGATCGGCGGGTATCACGCTCCACTCTGTGGTTCTGCCCACACCTGTTTCAGTGCCTACCCATCGGATATCCGGCCCCATGATAGCGATGGTTGCCTGCGGCTGCAGCTTCCTGATCAAAGCATACCACCTGTCAAAATCATACACCTGGTTTTTACCTTCCCCTTTTGCGCCATCGAACCATACTTCGTCTACCTGGCCGTACTGCGTTAAGAGTTCTGTTAGCTGTTTAATGAAAAAATTATTGTATTCCGGCGTGCCGTAGTGCGCTGAATGCATATCCCACGGGGAAAGATAAACTCCAAAGCCAACGCCATATTTTTTACAGGCGTCTGCTACTTCCTTTACCACGTCTCCCTTCCCTGCTTTCCAGGGACTGGCAGCCACCGAATGCTTTGTTGTTTTTGTTTGCCACAAACAAAAGCCATCGTGGTGTTTTGCTGTGATGATCAGTTGCCTGAAACCCGCACCTGCCATAGTTTTTACCCATTGCTCTGCATCCAGCTTTGCGGGATTGAATATAGCAGGGTCTTCCTGGCCTGTGCCCCACTCTCTGCCGGTAAAAGTATTTACTCCAAAGTGCAAAAAGCCAGTGAGTTCCAGTTGCTGCCATTTGTATTGTCTTTCAGAGGGAGTTACATACGCAGCCTTCTGAATAATGGTAGCATAAGAGTCCTGCGGGTGAATTTTTACAAAGTTTCCAAGCGGTTGCGCAGCAATAAAATAAATATTGAAACAAAAAATTGATAGAAATAAGCATCTCCTGTTCATAGCACCTAAATTAATATAGGCAAAAGTACTCAATTTTATGAAGCCGTACTATTACATGCTGAACAGTTTTATTTAAAAGATACCTCATCGTGGTAAAATTATCACAGGCACTTTGCTTATTAGGAATATGGCCTGTCCTTCCTAAGGCGAATGCTGTAGTTTCAGAAAGGAGATAACCTGCTGATTGAATTCGACTGGCTGTTCAACATTTACTACATGGCCGCAGTTTTTTATGATGTGAAGTTGTGCATGTATATGCCTGGCAGCAATTTCTTTAATAGAAGGTAAGAACAAGTGATCCTGCTCACCCATTACATACAGGGTGGGAATCCTGATGTCATTCAATCTGAAAAACCGCAAACGTGGTGTAAGTTCGGCTGTGAGTCTGAACCACCGTATGAATTCTTTCTGGTACAGTTTTTTTGCTTCCCTCACAAAAAGCAACCGCGACTCTTTATGATTCTTTTTCGGCATGATGATGAAAGCAAAAAGTTTGTAAAGAAAAATATATGGAACTATTGATTTAAAGATATTGCCGAAGCCCATTAATATTTTTGACCGGATATTCAACTTCAGCACTGCGCCGCCCATGACCATGCTTTCCACCAGGTGAGGATGCTTCTCAGCCAGATCGCGAATCAGAATGGTGCCGAGTGAGATGCCTATAAAATGAGATTCTTTAATTTCCAGATGGTGTATAACTTTTACAATGTCATTGGTGACAACATCAAAAGTGTACTTTTGTTTCAACTGCAGTTTCGATGGATTTTTACTGTTACCATGTCCGCGAAGATCGACCAGCAGTACATTGAATTCCTTTTTAAAGGCTTTTATCTGTCGGAACCAAATGGAACTGCTTCCCCCGGCCCCATGAATAAATGTTACCCACTTGGTTGTATTTTCGTTGCGAAAAACTGTGTAACTCAACATATTTGTAAAACTGCAAAGTATCTGCCGCAAAGTGTTTATTAAATTGGTAAGATACGGTAAAGAAAGTTGTTTTGGTGCTACATATTAATCAGGACTTTGACCCCACAATAGCTGCATATGTTAATTGAGCGGAAAAGATACAAGAGCAACATACAGTCCACGGGCAATACTTTTACTATCAACGCCGGCAATCCAAACTGCAGTACATGAAAACTGCGTACTGATGGGATAGACTCTATTTAAAATAAAATTATTTTTGTATATCTACTTTAATACCGCCGATATTGACTTTGATTTTGCCTGAATCTATCTGCACGCCTTTCCCGTCTTTCATTTTCACGTTCAGGCCCCCTGAATCTACGTTTATGCCTACATTCTTGCCGTTGACGGATACATTGCCATCTTTGCTGATGTTGATGCTTGCCGGGCCTTTCAGCGTAGAATCTGTAGCTTTTTCCAGGCCGGAGGAATTTACATTTACATTGCCGTCTTTTGCCTGTATGGAAACTTCCGGGCTTTGATCTAAGCTTTCGCAGGCTGCCAATAAAACCGGGATCGCGAGTAACGCTAATTTTTTTATATGCATCTTGTTATTTTTTTTGATTAAAAAATGGTGTTTAACGGATTTCAATTTTATTCTTGTCTCTTAAAACATTATTATAGAAGAGCTCATAGTTGTAAAAACCTGGATAAATAAAACTCGCTTTGCTCAATATCAGTTCATTGCTTTCAAAATTGTTTATCCTGTACATAATCGTACGCCCGTCGCGGTTGTAAATGATCATAGTATAGTTATAAAAATCGTTGAAAGGCAACCTGATCACAGGGTTGCCTTCTACATTGATGTACATATAATTGGAAATGAACCTGTAATTGTTGGCAGTAGCCACACTGACTGACGGGTTCGGATTGTGGTATAGATGAAACACATCATTGCCGGATAAAAATTTCAGTGTATCAGCAGTATTGTTGAGGATGGAATCCCTGAATCTTGCAAAATCTGTTTTTAGATAATTCAGCCTTGCGCTGCCGTTAGAAACTACAATGGTATCGTAGGAAGCGAGATAGCTCAGTAGCCCCGGTGTCTCCCACCCTGATGCTACAGTTTTGGGAGGTGTGGTAAAATATTTACCGTCACTAAGCATGTAAGCAATTCGATAATAATATTTGCCGGTAGACGGCTCGGAATATGATCCGTTGGCTGCTGAAGGCATTTCTGCCGAACTCACTGTTTTGAAATTTTTTACCGTATCGGTTGAGCGTTGTACAGTTAACTGTACCAGGCCAGAGCCGAAAGGGTTGCGCCAGGAAATTATATTCTCGTTTTTGCTATTTTTTACAATCGAAAAATCAGGCAGCGTATTTTGTGCAAACAGGAAATTTACCAGTAAAAAAAATACTATTAAAATAAATGGTCTTTTCAACATGGCTGTAAAAGTAACTGAAAACAATATATGTGAGACCAAAATATTCTTTAAAAAGTTTATTAGAAAATCAATTTGCTTTTTGGCAAAGAAAGGTTTCCCTGCAATCCGCCGGTATGGATAAATAGTACCCGGGAGCCGCCCGGGATGTCACCTTGCACAATCATTTCTTTTAAAGCATAGCATGCTTTGGCTGTATATACAAAGTCTGTAGGCACTTTCGTCTCCATGTAAAACTCGTTCATAAACAGCAGTAGATCTTCGCTTTTCCTGGCATAGCCGCCAAAATGGTACCGGTGGATGATTTCATAATTTTTATGTACCGAACTTTCTGAAAGCAGTGCCCGCATTTCACTATCCAGTGAACGGTTGTTTTTCATGACGCTGACACCCGTAATTTTCTGGTAAGGTAGCGCCCGATCAACAATGCCGGCCATTGTAGCGCCTGTGCCTGTGGCCATCACAATGTGGTGATACCTCTGATGGTCTGCTATGCCGGTAAGCATTTCGCCTGCACCTTTTGCTCCGAGTATGCCGTAGCCTCCTTCATTTACAGGGTATACATTTTTAAACTCTTTTTTGATGGCTTCTTTATCCCTGAATTGCTCGCGAGTTACAAAATACAGTTGCATGCCGTAAGAGAGGGCCTGCTGTAAAGTGTGCGCCTTTTGGGCAGACTCCAGCTCTCCCCTGATGATGCCAATGGCTTTTAATCCTGCTTGTTTACATGCAAAGGCGGTAGCTACAATGTGATTGGAGAAACAGCCGCCAAAAGTAAGGATGGTATCAAAATGCTTTGCAAAGGCATCCTCTACATGGTATTTCAGTTTAAACCATTTATTGCCGCTCACAACAGGATGCAACAGGTCTGTACGCAGTATGTCCAGAAAAATATTGTGCTGCCTGGTCCAGAGTGTTTCAACACGTTGTGGTTCAAATAATGCTGCCGTAATTTTAAACATCTTGTCAATAGAAAATTAGGAATATGTTTGCTTTATTATTGCGTATTTACTACAAACTCAATAATAAATCAGTATTTTTACGAAATAAAAATAAACATAATAAAACTATAAAACAATGAAACCTACATTAGTGATTTTAGCTGCAGGTATGGCTAGCCGTTATGGTAGTATGAAACAGATGGAATCTTTTGGGCCTTCCGGTGAAACAATTTTAGAATACTCAGTTTACGATGCAATCCAGGCTGGCTTTGAGAAGGTTGTGTTCATTATACGCGAAGAATTTCACCAGGAGTTTCGTGACAAGTTCGAGGCTAAAATGCTGCCTAAAATTGAAGTGGAATATGTGTTCCAGAAAATGACCACCGGCACTGAAAAATACGAGATCCCTGCAGACCGCGTAAAGCCCTTCGGCACTGCCCAGGCCATTCTCTGCTGCCAGGGAAAAGTGCACGGTCCTTTTGCGGTGATCAACGCAGATGATTTTTATGGAAGAGATGCTTTTGTAAAGGCAATTGATTTCCTTAAAAACAGGGCTAATGAACAGACCTACGCTTCCATCGCTTACAAACTCAAAAATACTTTGAGTGATAATGGCAGCGTGAGCCGCGGGGAGATTATCACTAATGAAAAAGGGGAACTGGTAGGCATTGAAGAAAGACTGAAAATCTATAAAAAAGACGCAGGAAAAGTTGTATACCTCGATGAAAATGAGCATGAGGTGGAAATGAATCCCGAAACCTTTGTGAGCATGAATTTCTTTTGCTTCGACAAGAGCTTTATAGACCTTTGTGAGAAAGAGTTTGACGAATTTCTTTCTAAAAACATCAGCGACATCAAATCTGAATTCCTTATGCCCAAGGTAGCTGACATATTTATAAAAAAAGGTATGGGCGTAATTGAAGTGATACCAACCGACTCTGTGTGGTTTGGTGTAACCTATAAAGAAGACGCCCCGGTAGTACAGGAAAAAGTAAAAGAACTGGTACAAAATAGCATTTACCCGAATAATCTGTGGGCATAATATGCAGAGCTTTTATGGTTTAGCATGATTATTGCTATGTTATATATGATTTTTCTTGGAAATATTAACAATTCCGTTTAAGAAAAATACCTATTTTGCTCACTAATTAGATTAAAAAGAATACAATGGAACAAAAAAAATACCGCATTCTTCTTTGTGAAGACGATCAGAATCTGGGAATGGTACTGAAAAATTACCTTGAGCTGAACGATTACGATGTAGTGTTAGAACGCGATGGTCGTCTGGGTCTCGCAGCATTTCAACGTGAAAATATAGATATTTGTTTGCTGGATGTAATGATGCCTAACATGGACGGATTTACACTGGCAGAAGAAATCAGGGATATTGATCCGGATGTGCCCCTGTTTTTCCTGAGTGCCAAAACCATGAAGGAAGACATTATCCAGGGTTATAAACTCGGCGCTGACGATTACATAACCAAACCTTTTGACAGCGAAGTTTTATTGATGAAGATCAAAGCTATCCTCAAAAGAAATGAAGAAGTAAACAAAGATAATGAATACGTTGAGTACGACTTGGGAGGCTACCATTTCAACCCGCGCTTGCGTGAATTATCACACGACGGACAGACACAGACACTTTCTCCAAAAGAAAATGAACTGCTGAAAATGCTGGCCGAACATAAAAACGATCTGCTACCGCGTGAAAAAGCGCTCAAAAAAATCTGGGGCAGCGATACCTATTTCAATGGCAGAAGTATGGACGTATACATCGCTAAATTAAGAAAATACATCAAGGATGACCCTGATCTTGAAATTGTGAATATCCACGGGAACGGCTTCAGGCTTGTTTCTCCCTAAAATGATATTCTTATTACTACAATGCCGCAAACTTCAAAATTGCGGCATTTTTTATATGGCTTTAAAAGTAGATGTCTACATAGTCCAGTACCCTGTTTCCCTCACAATTGTCCATATTTTGCAGCCGCCAGTACTTCCGGTTTTTAGTTGACAGAAATATTTGTTTTCCTTTTTTTACGCATTCCTTTCCCTGGTAGTTGATATCTGTTCTGGTAATAATGGTACCGTCAAACTCCAGCTCATTGGGTGAAAGCATGGTAAGCTTGCCATCAATTTTTACATATTCATTTTTTCTTTTCTGTGCACCTTTTACGGTATAGGTGTTATTTCCTGTACTGGTTATTTCCACACTACCCGGCGTGTTCCATCCTAACCATTGCAGTGTAAATGCATGTTTGCCGGAAATGTCGGGTAATGATTGGGGAGCTACTGCTTCCGCAACCTCATCTGGCTGAGCAACCAGTGTTGTATCAGCGGAAGTGCCGGTACCATCCGGAGCGGCAGTTAATACTGTATCTTCTTGACTTGTTTGTTGTGCCTGGCTGCAGCCGGCAAAATATAAGATCAATAGTGCAGAGAGCGGTAATATTTTTTTTCGCATATAAAATCATTTTAGGATGATCATATCGCTAATCCTGTGCCAGCATTTTGTTTATTCAGACAGAGATAGTGCCTTCCCTCCGCATTTCAATGAATATCGAATAACCAAGAATTTAAAAATTAAAACAACTCTTGCAACTTCTTCTCATCCAGCACACTACGTACGGATAAGCCGGAGGCATCGTACTCCCATTTAATCAGGCGTATCATGCCATCTTCTAACTCGATACCGGTAATATCTCCATCAGCAAAGCAGCAGCAACCTGTGTTGAAATAGCTGGGGCTGGTGGTCAGGTAATCTGTGGTAACCAGCGTAAAATCCCGCTCCAATGCACGCACCTGCTTATCGTAATCGGCAAATAAAATTTCGTCGTGGTTCTTTTGTGCTATCTGCATATTGCGGTACAGCTTTTCCAGGTGTGTCAGCGACTCAAATACAGGCTGATGTGTATGTCCTGTAACCAAAACAGTACCTTTCTGAGTGGCAGACCATTCATACATGATCTCATTATGTATTGTTTTCTTGAAACTGTTGGTAGAAGGTTCGTTGGGATTAATCTTAAGATAAGCCTGCAACGGGGCCCAGATGTTTGCTATAAAGAATTTAACCAGTTTGTTGCCGTCACTTTTCTCATCGCCCTGGTGGCCGTGTGTGCAGAAAATATGCAACTTTTTATCCCCGATGGCTGTAGTGAGAATTACGCCTTCATAAATTTTGATCTCAGCTCCGAAAATATTGATCAGTTCAAGTTTGGCAAGCGGACTGGTGGTCCAATAAAGGTCGTGGTTGCCAAATATCTTGATGAAGGAATTGCGGCGGAGGAAAAGTTTTTCTGCTTCAAACACCTCTTTGTTGGGTTCAACGATTTGCAGTGAATGATTTTCCCATAGCTCCTCACAATCGCCCAGGTTGATGAAACTAAAATTGCGGCTGTTGTAAAATTTGAGTGCTTCAATATAGTTGGCAGCCGAATGAGTAAAATCATCTGCGCCGTTTCTGCGGCCCTTGTGCTGATCGGAAAAAATAATAAACTTATCTTTTACATTATCAAATTCAATCTGCAGGCCCTTATTACCGGGATCCTCGATAATATTGTTGAATAATTTGGATAATGCGTTGTAAATCTTTGTTTTATCCGGATTAGATGAAAATTTATTATTGATACGCATTATCGGTTCCCGGAGCAGTGAAATCAATAATTTTCTCATCTTTTGAAGCTAATATTCTTTAAAATAATATTTTAAAGATTAATGGATTACGAAGTTTGTTTAAATAAACTGTCTACAAACTCATGCTTATCAAATATCAGCAGGTCTTCCATGCGTTCCCCAACGCCTATGAATTTTACAGGGATCATCATCTGGTGAGCAATAGCTAATACCACGCCTCCTTTAGCTGTGCCGTCTAACTTGGTGATAGCCAAAGAACTCACATCGGTCACAGAAGAGAATTGTTTAGCCTGTTCCAAGGCATTCTGGCCGGTAGATCCGTCGAGAACCAGCAGCACGTCGTGCGGTGCGTCAGGAATTACTTTTTGTATTACACGTTTAATTTTATTGAGTTCATCCATCAGGTGTACTTTATTGTGCAGGCGGCCTGCGGTGTCAATGATCACCACATCAGACTTCCTGGAAACGGCGCTCAGTACCGTGTCATAAGCTACGGATGCAGGATCGCTGCCCATATCTTGTTTTACGATAGGAACATCCACCCGCTCGCTCCAGATAGTAAGCTGATCAACTGCTGCAGCACGGAAAGTATCCGCAGCCCCCAACAAAACATTATTGCCCATGCGTTTATAATTATAGGCAAGCTTTCCAATGGTAGTTGTTTTTCCTACACCGTTTACGCCCACAACCAAAATTACGTATGGTTTTTTATCTGCCGGAAGCGAAAAAGTTTTATATGTCTGGTCAAAAGCATCTACCAGCATATCCTCAATTTCAGACTTAAGTAAGTTGTTTAAATCATTTGTAGTCACATATTTATCTTTCTCAGCACGTTTCTCGATCCGCTTAATGATTTCAAGCGTTGTATCAACGCCCACGTCTGACATGATGAGCGCATCTTCCAGATCGTCCAGTACCTCATCATCAACTTTGCTTCTGCCGGCCACCGCTTTGGTAACTTTAGAAAAAAAGTTTTCCTTTGTTTTTTCCAGCCCCTGGTCGAGACTTTGTTTTTCTTTAGATCCGAAAATTTTTCCAAAAAAACCCATATGACATTGATTGTGAATTGTTAAATGGTATTGTTTTAATTAAAACTTAAATACAGAAATAATTTTAAATGTTTTTTCCCCATTCAGCGGGGTTCATCCTCCATTCATTCAGGGATGGCTCAGCCTCGGCAGGAAGAATACCTTTTTCAACTGCTAATTTAATTAATGAATCATAGTTCGTAAGTGATTTAAAATCAATATTTTCCTGATCAAATAAATTTTTGGATACTTCATATCCATAATTGAAAATAGATACAATTGCATCTACCTGCAGGCCGTGCTGCTTTAATACTTTCACTACTTCAATACTGCTCTTGCCGGTTGAGATAAGGTCTTCGATAACTACTACTTTTTTGCCGGCCTCAAAATCTCCTTCAATCTGGTTGCCTAAGCCATGTTCTTTAGCTTTGCCTCTCACATAAATAAATGGCAGCTTCAGTTGGTCGGCCGCGAGCGCTCCCCAGGGAATGCCTGCTGTAGCAACGCCGGCGATAATTTCCGTATCCGGGAATTGCTCATAGATCACATTGCTCATTTCACTTTTTATGAAATCCCTGATAAACGGGAAAGACAAAACCTTACGGTTGTCGCAATAAATAGGGCTTTTCCATCCGCTGGCCCATGTAAAAGGGTTTTCTACGTTTAACTTGATAGCTCCAACCTGGAGCAATTTTTCTGCAATAACAGATTCATTGGTAGCAGACATGTAGTGATAGTTTTTATAATGCTAAGTCGCACGAAGATAACTTAAATATGGAATTTAGCCTTAAACAAATTATTACTTAATTTGCGCCGGAAAATAATAGCATGGAAGATTTAACAATTATTGCAGCAGGGGGAATTGTAAAGAACAGGAACGGGGAAATATTAATGATCTACCGCCGTGGATACTGGGACCTCCCCAAAGGAAAGCAAGACGATGGCGAAACCATTGAAGCATGTGCGCTGAGGGAAGTGCGGGAAGAGACAGGATTGCAGGATCTGCAGATTGACCGGTTTATAGCAACTACCCGCCACCGGTATTACGATGATAAATTTACCCAAAAAAATGTTGTAAAAATAACACATTGGTATGCAATGTCTGTGCCCGGAACACCTGAGCTGCAACCACAGGCAGAAGAAGATATTGAAATGGCTGAATGGGCGGGCAAAGAAAAAGTAGAAGCATACCTGCACCAAACTTATGATAATATCAAAGAAGTAATCTGTGCATATTTCGCATCAGCTGCGTGAGACGCGAGAGTAAAAAGTAAGAAGTCATGTCCACAATAGTGTTCATGTTTTGGCTCCTTTGTGCAAATCCTTAAGGCCCATGTGTTTAAGAGATTTTCTTAACCAGTATATATACAAAAAGGCACAAAGTTCTAATAAGCTTTGTGCCTTAGCATCTTAGTGGTGAATCCGCGCTTATCGGTTCAGATCATTAAAATCAGTATGCTCATCTTCCTGGTCAGCCCTGTAGTTTTCGGAGCCGGGGGTTATAATGTGGTTATTTTGCTGCAGTTCAGAACCGATTTTGTTAGCTGCAACGAAAGATGCCACCATATTGTTGAGCATATCGCCTGCCGCACTTGGTGAGTTAGGCAGTAAGATCAGGTTTGATTTGTTCATGCTGCCGATAGCTTGCAAGGTATCATAGTGCTGTGTCACCACGATCAGTGCAGAGGCTTCCTGTGAATTAATGCCTACTTTATTCAGAACATTCACTGATTCCTCCAGGCCACGCGCAATTTCACGGCGCTGGTCGGCAATACCCTGCCCTTGCAGGCGTTTGCTTTCTGCTTCTGCCTTTGCTTTCTCCACGATCAGGATACGTTGGGCATCACCTTGGTATTGCGCAGCAACTTTATCTCTTTCTGCTGCGTTGATGCGGTTCATGGCATGCTTCACCTGCTCATCAGGATCAATGTCGGTCACCAGTGTTTTAATGATGTCGTAGCCATACTCGTTCATGGCTTCCTGCAGCTCGCCTTTTACCGCGATAGCTATATCATCTTTTTTCTCGAAAACATCATCCAGCCTCAGTTTCGGTACTTCTGCCCTTACCACGTCAAACACATAGGATGTGATCTGCGCATAGGGGTTTTGCAATTTGTAAAATGCTTCAAACACTTTTTGCTGTATCACTACGTATTGTACTGATACTTTTATTTTTACGAAAACATCATCCTTGGTTTTTGTCTCTACCATTACATCCAGTTGCTGGATTTTAAGCGACAGCCTGCCTGCGATGGTATCAATAAACGGGATTTTTAACTGGAAGCCGGGGCCTCGTACGCTCTGGAATTTTCCCAGCCTTTCCACCACGGCAGATGTTTGCTGCTTTACAATAAAGAACAGGCCGAAAACGGCAAGGAAAATGATCAGCAGTAGCAGGTAAAAGAATATGGTTCCGAATGTCATAAAGTTGAATTTTAAAAAGATGGAAGTAATGAATGCTGCATTACAAATCTAATTTATTTTAATGACAATATGGATTTTTAAAGGTTAAATCCTGATCATTTTTATTACTTTTGCGCACAATTATGAGTTACGAAAACGAAATTAAAAGACGTAAAAGTTTTGCCATTATCTCCCACCCCGATGCGGGAAAGACTACCCTTACCGAAAAGTTCCTGTTGTTCGGTGGCGCTATACAGACAGCGGGGGCTGTAAAGAGCAACAAGATAAAAAAAGGAGCCACATCGGATTTTATGGAGATTGAGCGGCAGCGCGGCATTTCTGTAGCTACGTCGGTAATGACGTTTGAGTATAAAGATTACCTTATAAACCTGCTGGATACGCCCGGCCACAAAGACTTTGCGGAAGATACCTACCGTACACTTACTGCCGTAGACTCTGTAGTACTCGTGGTAGACAGTGTAAATGGCGTGGAAGAGCAAACACGCCGGCTCACGGAAGTGTGCCGCATGCGTGATACGCCGGTGATTGTTTTCATCAATAAACTGGACCGTGATGGCAAGAACCGTTTTGACTTGATGGAAGAAATTGAAAAGGAACTGAACATTACCCTTCACCCGATGACCATACCCATCAACAGCGGTAAGGACTTTAAAGGCGTATACAACCTGGATAAGAAAAACCTGGTGCTTTTTACACCCAATACCAAGGCCGACGATGAATCTTCCAGGATTGAAATAACGGATCTGAGCGATCCGGTAGTAAATGCCAAATTAGGTGATAAAGATGCAGAAATATTACGCGAAGACGTGGAGCTGATCGGCGGTGTGTACGGCGACCTGGATGTAGATGATTACCTGAAGGGCAAAGTGGCTCCATTATTTTTCGGCAGCGCGGTGAATAATTTTGGTGTCAAGGAAATGCTGGATTCTTTCATTGCCATTGCGCCTACGCCGCTGCCGAGAGAAACCACAGCCAGGGTGATAGAACCTAACGCAGCTAAATTCAGCGGCTTTATTTTTAAGATACATGCCAACCTGGATCCCAAACACCGTGACCGCATTGCTTTCCTGCGCGTATGCAGCGGTAAGTTTGAGCGAAATAAATATTACCATCATGTGCGGCTAAACAAAGATGTGCGCTTCAGCAACCCTTATAGTTTCATGGCACGCAGCAAGGATGTGATAGAAGATGCTTACTCCGGTGACGTGGTAGGCTTGTTTGATACAGGAAATTTCAAGATCGGCGATACGCTCACAGAGGGAGAAGACTTTTATTTTACCGGCATTCCTTCCTTCTCGCCTGAAATATTTAAGGAAATTGTGAACAAAGACCCGATGAAGACCAAGCAGATGGACAAAGGTATTTCTCAACTGACCGATGAAGGTGTGGCACAATTGTTTACGCAATATGGCGGCACCAAAAAAATAATTGGTTGTGTGGGAGAGCTGCAGTTCGAAGTAATACAATACCGCCTGCTGCAGGAATACGGCGCATCGGTTGAGTTTCGCGCATTGCCTTTTTATAAAGCGTGCTGGCTGACATCTAAGGATAATAAAAAGCTTGAAGACTTCTTACGTTTTAAGCAACAAAACTCCGCAGAAGATAAAGACGGCAATCCTGTTTATCTCGCGCAGAGCGAATGGTTCCTGAACACAGAGATCACGAATAACCCGGAGATTGAATTTCATTTTACCAGCGAGATCCACAAAGCCGGGTTCTAATCTTTGCGGCCGATTACCAGTTTTACGCCCGGTGTATTGGACATGTGAAAATATTCCGGCGACACTTTCAGTGTGATGTTATCTCCTATTTCAAAGCTTCTTAAATGGCCGAAAGCAGTGGCATCTGCAATGTTGGCGCACCAGAACAGCAGCGCACAGGCAATGGAATAATCCATGTAGCGCCTCTGGTCTCTCCGCACACGAAAAGCAATATCCCTGAATTCGTCATAGCCATTGGGTTTGCCTTTTAATTCATCAAACTTTTGCCTGAAATCAGCATGCATGTTATCAGCGAATTGCTCATTGCCCGTTTTCTTAATGTCTGCTATGATCTCAATAGCCTGCTGAGCGTGCTGGCGGTACTTCCTGAAATCAAGATGCAGCTTGATGGGTATAGCCACAGCAGCAAATGCTATCGGCGCTTTCCAGTATTGCCTGTTGTACACCTGGCCTGCGCCGGGAAGTATCATAGAGTACCACCCTGCTTTATCCATCAGGTCTTTGTGCAAAGTTTGGTCGTGCGAATGATTATGATGGCCGCGGTGATCGTGTTCTTGTTCTACAGGAACCTTGTTTTGCTGTGCTACAGCCGCTAAGCTTACTGCAAAGAATAATACAAGTGTGCTACATATTTTATTCATAAAAAATTCTGAAGGTTTATCGGGTTAGTGACGCGTTTACCATAGCTTGTTGTTTCACAGAAAATGATTTGCTGTTATAAGAAAATATCTAAGCCATATCCGTGCTGTGCGGCTCATGCCACAGGCTGGTAAAATTGCCGATCACGTACTTGTCTGCTTCATTCACCAATGCATCTATGCGCAGCATGGCAATATCTTCAGGTGTCACTTTCCTGTATATAGGATGCATGGTTCCTCCTTTTTCTCCCGGAGGCACAGAAGGGTCGTATTGGTATTGCGGATCAGTCAATGTGCCTCGGGGATACATGATGCCCGGCACGCCCAGTCCCCGCAAATCAAGGTCAGACGGATGTTTCAGCCCAAGTGTGTGCCCAAATTCATGTGCAGCAGTGGTAGAACCTGCATAGAGATTTTCCGTAAGAAAATAACCCGTATTGCTGCCGAGATCATCCACAAAGGAGATATTTCCCATGGCATGATCCTCTATCCTGAAATAGTTGTTGCACGGATCTGTATTGAAATAGATGTCTTCAGGCGCCAGGTGCGGCTTCAGCTCAGCGGAAATCTCAAAGCGTACGTTCCACGCTCTGCCTTTAAATGAAACCCTGCCCTGCGGTTCGTTCCACATGGTGGCTATTTCACTGCGTATCATTTCAGTGAGCGCCGGAGTTGCAGCATTACCATAGGTGATGATGTGCGCTTTCAGCAATAAAAGGTCCGGAGAAAATATTTCTACACTTACCATATCTGGAATATTGATTAGTAAATAGCATCTGCTTTGCCTGTGATCATTCCGTACATCAATACCAGTCCGAAGATCACAAAAATAATCCCTGAAATCTGGTTGATCTTGTGGATATTGTGCGGAGTGAGTTTGTTGCGTATCTTGCCGGCAAGAAATACTTTCAGCAGGTCAAAAAACAGTACAAAGGCAAGGCAGGTAATAAATACAATGAAGCGGTATTCATTCTGGTGTACGTAGGATTTGGCATCATTAAGAATAGTAGCTGTAACTGCGAACCAGAAAAGCATTACAGCAGGGTTGAGCATATTCATCAAAAAACCGGAAAAAAAGGTAGTGACAAAATCGCGCTTCCGGAAGTTCTTATGCGCAATTTCTTTCTCTTCCGCCGTAATTGATTTCTTAAAAAAGAAATTATACAAACCCAATATGATCAGGAAAGTGCTGCCCCCTATGCCGATCACTTTTTCATAAGCCAGCGCAGAGGCAAACAATTGGGAAAACACATTGCAAATAAGCACCAGCACAATATCGCTGAAAGAAACGCCAAGCACAAATGCAATGCCACCCTTGTGCCCATTGGATAAGCTCTGCCTTATAATAGCAAAAATTACGGGACCAACCGTAATACTCAACACCAAGCCCAACGTAAGTCCTTTAATGATTGCTGAAATGAACATCTACTTATATTATAAGTTTCCAGTGCGAAATAATGGGTAAAAGTAAAATAATAATGATGAACTATGCTTAATTATTATTTAAAAATAACTCCCAATCACGTAGGAGGCCGCCTTTTAAAACACGCGGAAATTTATTTTGCGCGCCAAGCCTGCCTTTTTGTTCTAAAAACTCTATGAATTTATTTTCAGGTAATTTGGTTACAATTACTTCTTTTAGCGTGCTTTTTCTTTCTACGGCATAATCATCGTTCAGTACATGTAATTTCTCATCAATCTTCTTTGAAAGCAAAGCTGCATCTATGTTTGCGGATGTACCAAGATACCAGTGATGTGCAAAAAAGTCACCGTGCGGAATGCCCGCCACGGTGTATTCCGGTATATCTATCTGCAGCTCTTCGCAAACCAGCTGGATAGCCTTGTTCATATTGTCTACACTCAGGTGCTCGCCTACCAGGCTCAGGAAATGTTTTATCCTGCCTGTGATCACGATCTCAGACCTGCTTTTATCAGTAAATTTTATGGTATCGCCCAATAAATACCTCCACGCACCTGCCGCAGAGCTTATCACGATCGCGTAATCTTTATTTTCCTCAACCTCGCTGATCGTAAGCGTTTCTGGCTTACCTTTTAAATCGCCATTGTCATTGAAATTATCGTTGTTGAAAGGAATGAACTCAAAGAATAAGTGCTGGCCTATCACCAGCTTCATACCGCCGTTGGAAAATTGCCGGTTCTGGTAAGCAATAAAGCCTTCACTTGCCAGGTACGTTTCAATATAATTGATCGGTTTGCCCAAAAGCGTTTCAAATTTTTTCTTATAGGGCTCAAAACATACGCCGCCATGCACATAAAACGCCAGGTTTGGCCATATGTCATGAATATTGTTGAGCTTATATTTTTTAATGATCATTTCCAGGCACATTTGTATCCAGGAAGGTACGCCCAGTATAAAGCCTATGTCCCAGTTTGGCGCCTGCTCTACAATATTTTCAATTTTCTTATTCCAGTCCCTTTCCCTGGCAATCTTTTTTCCCGGCTTAAAAAATGGCTGAAACCAGATGGGTACTGTCCTGGAAGTAATTCCACTCAGGTCACCTGCGTAGTAGCCGTCGCCTTTCTGAAGGTCTGTGCTGCCTGAAAAAGCCAACCAGCCTTTGCTCAGTGATTTTACCCGTAGATTCTTATAATTTCTCAAAGACAGCAACTGCTTTATCATGGCTACCTGATTGCCGGCGAGCAGGTTTTTGGTGATGGGAATGTATTTGCTCGCTGCCTCACTGGTGCCGCTGCTTAAAGCGAAATAGGCTATTTTCCCTGGCCAGCAAACATCAGGTTTCCCTTCGAGCGCTTTGTGCCACCAGTTGTTGTACAATGTATTATAGTCGTGCAAAGGCACGTTTTCCTTGAATTTTTTTACAACATCACTACTAAAGAGCACATCATCAAATCCGTAAGCCTGGCCAAATTCGGTAAACCTGGCCTTTTTCAAAAGTTTTTTCAGAACTTTTTGCTGTTCTTTCGCCACATCGCCTTCGGGCCTTAGTATGCGCTTTAAGAAACCGGCAGGGATTTTCAAATCAATTATAGACATAATAGAGATTCGGTCATTAACTACGAAAATACTTCACTGAATGCTAATAAAAAATTAATAAGTAATAATTATAATTACTTCGCTGAAAATAACTTTTTTACAGTGTAATAGGCTTTCTTTTTATTTCCGTAATAATCAATAACACTCCAGCTTGCTACAGGCCAGCAATCATTGAACTGCCAGAACAGCGTACCCATGCACCTGCCGTTGGAATTCATCTGGGTTTTAATGGCTGTTTCTAGTGCGCGGCTTTGCACTTCCTGGGTATTTTCAATATATTCTCTGAATGTTTTCGGCTGAAAACCGTTTTGCTTCAGGTATAGAGCTAGGTTTTCAAAGCCTCTTATATGTTTTTCATGGCTGCGGATCGCCGGGTTCTGTATGATCAGGTCAGCAGGCATTTGAAAGTTTCTGTCTTCTTCGCTGGTAAACTTTTCCACTGTTTCCCAATTGGGGAAAGCCTGCATGCCAAACTCGCTGGCAAAGCGCGGTACAGTCTGTTTATAAAATTCAATGGGCTTACCCATTACCCATACCCACCAGTTGTGTGTGTCGCCGTGAGTAAGGCTTTCAGGGTGCCCGTAACCAAAATGCAGCGGTGAGGTAGGAATATACTGCCGCGAATCGTACCTGGCTATTTCTTCAGGAATTACTTTTTCAAAAAGTGTTACGTATTCATTATACAGCTTTACAGAATCCTGTTTGCTGATCTTAAATTGCCTGTGCCATCCCCAGTTGTAAAATGCTTCTTTGATCTCATTGTTGCCGCACCACAAAACGATGCATTTGTATTTGCGCAGGCGCAAAACATTATCGCGGATCTCGGCGCGTACATTTTCTAAAAAGCCCCTGTCTGCAGACGGGTAGATAGCCCCTGCAAACATCATATCCTGCCAAACGTAGATGTTCAGCGAATCGCAGAGTTCATAGAAATGATCGCTTTCATAAATGCCGCCGCCCCATACCCGCAGCATATTAAAGCCAGCATCTTTGGCTGATACCAGCAGATCGCGGTAGCGCTCCCGCGTCATTCTTGGCAGAAATACATCACCCGGAACCCAGTTGGCGCCTTTCATGTAAGTAGGCTTGCCATCCACTGTAAAATAAAAAGACTCACCGATAGAATCTTTTTCCTGTACAAGCCTTACCTTGTTTTCAGCTGACGGAGCGTAGATGCGCAAAGGGTTAGGGCCATTGTAAGCATTTAATTGTATGTCTTTCCAGATGCCGCTGGTGATCATCTTAGGCGCCCAATCCCACCAGAAATTGTATTGAGCTTTGCGCGCGTAATGCCGGTTGTTTTCGCTGGGCCTTACATATGGCAATGCAGCTTTTGCGGCCGAGTCTACATATTTCTCCGCGCTCCTGAAAATAATCAGCAATTCGTTGTTTTGCCTGAGCAAATGTTTTACAGGAACGTGCCAGGTGCGGAACATATTGTTGGCAGAGAGTACATGCCTGCCGTTGACAAAAACATCTGCATAAGTATCGAGCCCGTTAAAGACCAGCTCAACGCTGTCGCGCAGCAATATACTTTTGTCTGCTTTAAAATCGGTTTTATATGCCCAGTCTTTCTGGGAAACCCATTGCACCGAATCTTCGCTGGACCGGTAAAAAGGTTCAGGGATCAGGTTATGCGCCAGCAGATCTGTATGAATGGTTCCGGGTACGCTTGCTTTTAGCCAGCCGTTCTTTCCTTTTTCGCTGAACTGCCAGTTTGTATTTAAATTTTTCACCACATGCCTGTTGGTTGTGCAGGAAATAATAAGAACGCTACAGGCCAACAAACACAATGCTTTCAGGTAACTCATGTTGATTTAAAAATAATAAAGTTATAAATATGCGGATGCTTATCACGGCGGCTATGCATCTTTCACAACTCGCGCAATCCTGTTTTCCAGCATCATAAAGTCTGCAAGCACAATGGCTGTCATAGCCTCCACGATGACGGGTGCGCGTAATGCCACACACAGATCGTGACGGCCTTTCACCGCAAAATCGCTGACTGTACCGGTTTGCCAGCTCCAGGTCTGCTGTGTTTGAGGCGTAGAAGAAGTTGGTTTTACTGCCAGCCTGAACACCATTGGGTTGCCGTTGGTAATACCTCCAACAATGCCGCCTGCATGATTGGTTTTTGTTTTACCGGCAGCATCTTCAATAGCATCATTATGTTCAAGGCCAAACATTTCCGCTGCGCGGAAGCCGGCGCCGAACTCAACACCTTTCACGGCAGGTATGGCAAATAATGTGTGTGCCAATACTGATTCTACGCTGTCGAAGAATGGTTCACCCAAGCCTACGGGAAGCCCGTAAACAATACATTCCACAATACCGCCAACACTGTCTTTTGCATCAATGGCTTTTTGCAGACCTTTTTCAAGATCGGCTTCTCCACAGATGCGGGCAACCTGTGCCTGTATAGAAATATTTTTCAGCAATTTTTTAGCGATCACGCCGGCAGCAACAATACCTGCCGTTAACCGCGCGCTGAAATGGCCGCCGCCCCGGAAATCTTCAAAGCCGCCATATTTTTCGTGCGCCACAAAATCTGCATGACCGGGACGCGGGTGCGTACGGTGCCTGCGGTAATCTTCTGAGCGTGTGTTGTTATTCTCAAATAGTATGGTTACGGGTGCTCCCGTTGTTTGATCATTAAAAATACCGCTCTTAAATATGGGCAGGTCTTCTTCCTGCCTGGGCGTAGTGCCTTTTTGCTTGCCACCTTTTCTGCGCTCCATATCCGGCATGAAATCCTCAACCGTCAAATGCAGGCCTGCCGGAATGCCGTCAATGCTCACTCCTACGCATGCGCCATGCGATTCCCCGAAAATGGTAACTCTGAAAACTCTGCCGAAACTATTCATAATGCTTTTTTTGAAAAACGCTTTAAAGGTAATGAAAGAATTGATAATGGATAATGGATAATGGATAATGCTCAGATAAAAATGAGAAGCGGAGTGTTGATAGAGGAAACTACAACAAGCTTTATATATCATATCTATTTATTAATTTCGCTGAAATTTTTGGCAGGTGAATACATGAAAACCGGTGTATTTATTTTTACCAGTGAAGCAACGAGACTTAGCAAATGAAAGTAACAGAACATTTAAAGTACGCAAAAGGCACACTACTCTCTTATGAAATTCTGCCACCGCTTAAAGGTAGGAATATTCAATCCATATATGATCACCTGGACCCGCTCATGGAATTTAAGCCATCCTGGATCAACGTGACCTACCACCGCAGCGAAACTTTCTTAAGAGCGAAAGGAGATGGCAACTTTGAAAAAATAGTTACCCGCAAACGCCCGGGCACCGTGGGAATTTGTTCTGCTATTATGAACCACTATAAAACAGATGCCGTGCCCCACCTGATCTGTGGCGGTTTTTCAAAAGGTGAGACAGAAGAAGCATTGATAGACCTGAACTTCCTTGGTATTAATAATGTGCTGGCCTTACGCGGCGACGCTGCCAAAGGCGAAACTATGTTCATGCCGCATAAAGACGGGCACCGGTATGCCGTAGAACTGGTAAAACAGGTGGTAGACCTCAACCGCGGCAAATACCTGGATACAGAGATCAGGGATGGTGAGCACACAGATTTCTGCATTGGCGTTGCCGGGTACCCCGAACGGCATTTTGAATGTGCCACGCTGGAAACCGACCTGCAACACCTGAAGGCAAAAGTAGAGATGGGTGCGGAATACATCATGACACAGATGTTTTTTGACAATCAGAAATACTTTGATTTTGTGGAAACATGCAGGAGCATGGGCATTACCGTACCCATAATCCCGGGCCTGAAACCATTGACCAAAAAGAAACAATTAACTACCATTCCTAAAATATTTAATTTGCAACTGCCTGAAGCATTGGCACGTGAAATGAAAAACGCTGCTGATGATGCAGCCGTTGAACAAATAGGCATAGAATGGCTGGTACAGCAATGCCGTGAGCTGAAAGCATACGGTGTGCCTGTGCTGCATTTTTACACATTAGGCAAACCTTCAGTGATCAGGCGGGTTGTAGAGCAGATTTTTTAATTCTGCGGATTTCGTGCCTGTATAATTTTTTCAATGGTATACCTTACTTAAACCATTTTTGGGCATTTGGCCTTCGGTGCGGGCATCCCGGCCAGCAACAGGGGCGTTTCTTCCCTTCGATAATTTCCTTGCTCAATCTTTGGATATGTTCTTTGCGTGTTTTTTCCTGCTTTACTATGGTTACCCAGCAAATCCATTCGTTGCGGGCGAGTGGTGTTAATTTGTTCCATTTTTCCAGAAGTTCGGTTTTTGAAAGCAGGACTTCTTTTAAATCATCAGGTACCTTATGCACTACGCCTTCTTCGATTACTATCTGTATCATATAGTCTGGTTTTTTAGAATGTATTAAATGAAGGATTGATGATCAGTTTCCGGCTCACAGGCCTGAAATACCAGGATACAATAACTGCAATAAGAAGTATGATAGAGGGCACTGCTTCCACAAATGGTTCTTTCATAGCTAAATGAGAAATTGCAGCTCCCGTCATGGTAAAGAAAAAACCTGCATATGCCCATTCTTTCAGCAACGGTGCTTTGGGCAATAAAATGGCGATGACTCCCAAAATTTTCCAGATGCCGATAATAGACAACATATAAAGTGGATAGCCCAAGCGTGTTACGATTTCAGTATAGCCCCCGATTTGAAGCATTTGCTGTATTCCGCCTGCAAGCATACCCAATGACAAAAATAAGGTTGCACCCCAATATATTATTTTATTTCTTGTTGACATACGCGGTTATTGTAGGTTAGATAAAGTTTCCTGTAATTGATTATGCGCCCTATTTATCCCGTACTCAAAAGGCATTTTTAATTGTATTGCCCTGTGTTCAACAGACCTGTAAATGATCTGGATAGTCAATTTACTTGTGTTATCTGTCAATTTTTCAAACTCCAGAAATTCCAGTTGAACACCAATATCTGCGTTTTCCATCTCAAATGTGCGTATGATTATTTCATTCGGGATAAATTCGTG
This sequence comes from Haoranjiania flava, assembly GCF_025631005.1. Lineage (NCBI taxonomy): Bacteria > Pseudomonadati > Bacteroidota > Chitinophagia > Chitinophagales > Chitinophagaceae > Haoranjiania > Haoranjiania flava. The sequence goes on along the minus strand of NZ_JAOTPL010000006.1, from coordinate 11,458 downwards.
TATCGTTCCATTGGCCCTGAATACAACATTGCCTTTGTGAGAGGTTTCAAACTGGTAGCTGCCGTGTTTTTTATTTTCTAATTTTAAAACTTTTGTTCCCATCCATTGCTCAACAAGTTCAGGATCCTGGTGAGCTTTAAAGAGCAGTTCCAATGGCAGATCAAATTGTCTCGTTATGATCAATTCTTGTTTGCCTTCTTCAGCAGTTACTATTGTTTTTTGTTGCATTTTTATTTGTTTTTATAATTTTTCATTACCCTTTCCAGTTTGTTAAACCTCTCATCCCACACCTTACGGAAAGGCTCGATGAAGTCTGCTACTTCCTTCATTTTTCCTGCGTTGATGTGGTAATAAATTTCCCTGCCATTGTGCTCTTTGGTAAGCAATTCGCATTCGGTAAGTATTTGTAAATGCTTTGAAACAGTAGGCCGTGCCGTATCAAAGTGTGATGCAATTTCTCCTGCTGTCAAAGATTGCGCAACAACTAAAAGAAGTATTGTGCGCCTTGTAGGGTCTGCAATGGCTTGAAAAACGTCTCGTCTTAAATTCATTTAGGAAGCTATTTGGCTACAAATATAAACGTAGTTATTTGACTACGCAAATTTTTTTTTGCTATTGCTGAGTCAGTGGCTGATTGTGCTGTAATGTACTTTACCATTAAAAGAAAAAACTGCCGTAAGAGATTGGGCTTACGGCAGTTTTTGTACAGAACGCATTTAAACTTTTTAATGAAATTTTCTCTTGCGCTCTGTAGCGGAAAGATATTTTATACGTTTCTCGGGATCCTGGAGACGCTCAGCAACTTTTACCCTAAGCTTTTTAAAGCGCCTTGCGAAAATCTTGGTTCTCAACCTGTCAACAATATAATATACACAAGGCACTACCAGCAATGTGAGGAATAAAGAGCTGGTTAAGCCACCGATGATCACCCAGGCCATACCGTTCTTGAACTCCGAGCCTGCACCTGAGGCCAAAGCTATCGGCAGCATACCGAATACCATTGCCAGCGTAGTCATCATGATGGGGCGGAACCTTTCCCTGCCTGCATCTATCAGCGCCTGCACCAGGTTCTCTCCCTGGGCTTTACGATGATTGGCAAAGTCCACCAAAAGAATACCGTTCTTGGCCACAAGGCCCATCAACATAATAAAACCGATCATGGCAAATATGGTAAGCTCCTGTCGTGTCAAAGCCAGTGCAAACAACGCGCCTATCAAGGCGAGCGGTAAAGCAAACAATACTACAAACGGATAGATGGCATTGTCATACAAGGCTACCATTACAAAATAAACCAGCAAAATGGCTATGGCCAGCGCAAGGAACAAACTCTGGAACGAATCCTGCATATTTTCCTGTGCACCCACGAACTGCCAGGAAGTCCCTTCGGGCAACTTTATGTTCTCAAGTTTATCGCCTATCTCCTGTCCTATTTCCCCGGCAGACCGCCCCAATGTGTATGCATTGATGGTCATGGAAGGCAACCTGTCCATTCGCTGAAGAATAGATTCACCCTGCACTTCGGTCACTTTTGCAAACTGCGACATTTCTATGGGCAGGCCCTGCGCATTCCTGAACGTGAGCGCTTCCACATCCCGTACTGAGCGGGTATCTGCTTCATCCAGCTTTACCATGATATCGTATTCATTGCCCTGGTAAGTGTATTTAGCTTTATCATTTCCCCTGAAACCACTGGCCATACCGGCGCCCACTTCTGCTGCATTGATCCCAAAGAGCGCCATTCTTTCCCTGTCGAGCTCCACATGTATTTCCGGCCTGGGGGTTTTGGTGCTGAACTCTACATAGCGGGTGCCGTTTACACTTTCCACGATTTGTTTTACTTTTTCAGCCGCAGCCCGGACATCGTCGCGCACGGGGCCTTTTACTGCAACCTGCATATCTGCCTGTCCGCCGTTGGCAAACGAAACACCTGTCATGGTGGTTTTGATGCCCGGTATATGTGCCACGCTGTCTTGCATTCTGGCGCTGAAATCATCAACCGAAAGCGTCCTTTCTTTTTTATCCACTAACTGTACCGTCATCTCGGCATAGTTGGAGCTGTTGCCCCCAAAGCTTTCCGTAGAATAGCCGATATTGGAAAAAACGTGCACCACTTCAGGTTGCCGCAACAGGATTTTTTCAATCTCCATGGTCACCTGGTTTGTATGGTATAATGATGACTGCGAAGCAGTTTCGATCTTTACGCTCATCTTGCCATCATCTGTTTTTGACATGAATGAAAAACCGATAAAACCTAAAAAGGGCAAAGCAAATGCAGCAACAAACAACAGTACCACTCCAATAAACACCATCAGCTTATGCCTGAGCGCCCACTTTAAAACAGCCGTGTAGGTATCTCTCATGTAGGTAATGAAATTCTCGAAAGCAATGTTCATTTTTCCCCATAAAGTTTTGGGATTGAGATGCACAATTTTTCCAAATCGGGAGGCGAGCAACGGCGTGAGCGTAAAGCACACAAACAAACTCATCAGCGTGGAAACTACCACCACCAGTGCAAACTCGCGCAGTACAGAACCGATGATGCCCCCGGAGAGCGCCAGCGGCAGGAACACCACTACATCCACCATGGTAATGGCTACAGCCGTAAAGCCAATTTCGGAACGGCCTTCGAGCGTGGCAAACCACTTGTTTTTGCCCATCTCCATATGCCGCATAATATTTTCCAATATTACAATAGAATCATCTACCAGGATGCCGACTACCAGCGAAAGCCCCATCAGCGTCATGAGGTTAAGCGACATGCCAAACACATACATGGCTATGAAAGTAGGAATGATGGATGCAGGCAATGCGACCAACACAAAGGTAGAGCTCCTGAAACTGTGCAGGAAGAACAGCATTACCAGTGACACAATCACAATAGCCAGGAAAAGATCAAACATTACCGCATTGGCCGATTCAAGCGTATAAATGGATTGGTCGTCGGCAATCACAAATTTCAGGTTATTGGCTTTGTAGAGTTGCTCCATTGATTTCAACTTTTCCTGCACGCCATGGCTCACAGATACAGAGTTTGCATCGGTTTGTTTCATTACCATGATGCCTATTGAAGGCGTACCGTTGGTATGGTTGATGGCTGCCTGTTTTTTAGCGCCTTCCTGCACATCTGCCACATCGCGCAGGTATATTTTTGCGCCGGTGGGTGTAGTAGCTACTACCATGTTTTGAAGGTCTGCCACATTGCTGAACTTTACATTGTATGTAATGGCGTAGTTGTTGGTTTCGGTTTCCAGGTTCCCTGCCGGTGTGGACAGGCTGGATGCATTTACCACCTGGGAGAGTTGTGCAATGGTAAGGCCGTAGGCTTTTAGCTTTTCCCTGTCTGCATTGATAGTGATCTGCCTTTCCGTACCGCCAATCACGATCACCTGCCCCACCCCTTCCACGTTGGATATTTGCGGCTTAAGCTGCTTGTCAATAAGGTCGTACAAAGCCACATTATCCAGGTCAGAAGAAACGCCCATCTGCAATATTGGAAAATCGCTAGTACTGAATTTCATCAGTATGGGGTTGTCGCTGTCTTCGGGCAGCACGCTCGATATCTGATCTAGCTTTCGCTGTGCATCGGCCAAAGCTTTCTCTACATCAACACCGTTTTTGAGCTCAAGCAGTACGCTTGATACATTCTGCTGGCTCGATGACGTGATCTTATCTACACCTTCTACCGTTGAAAGCATTTCTTCAATGTGTTTGGTAATGGTGTTCTCAACCTCTTCGGCAGATGCGCCCACATAAATGGTTTGCGCGGTTATAATATTTGCATCAAATTTTGGTAATAGTTCATAGTTCAGCCGGCTATAGAAAAGTGAGCCGAACAGTATCAGCACAGTGAATATTACAACAATCAGTAAGGGCCTTTTTAAGGATATTTCGGTTACACTTGCCATTTGCTTCTTTTATATATTTTACTGTAAGTTTGTTTTCAGCGGCTGCGCATTAACTTTTGTGCTGTCGCTCAGGTTTATTTGCCCGTTTACAATCACCTTATCTCCTTCGTTGAGGCCGCCGGCTATTTCCACCTGCTGGCCCATATCCCTGCCAATAACTACCTGTTGTAAAATAGCTATACTGTCACGGATGATATAAACTTTAGGCTGTTTGAGGCCTTCAACAAAAGCGCTTCTGGGTACCAGCAGCATAGCTCTCTCCATCGGCCTTGTAAAGTTCACATTAACGAATGTGCCGGCCTTAAGCGGGTTTGCGCTGTTGTTGCTGATGGTAACTTCCACCTGGTAGTTGTGTGCAGCGTCGCCCTGCTTACTGATGTAGGTGATGGTACCATCGTACTGTACACCAGGAAAAATATCTGTTGTCACCTTTACTTTTGTGCCTGTACGAAGCGAATAGACCTCGGATTCATTTACCATTACCGACGCTTTCAGCCTCGATACATCTACAATATGCCCCAGTACCGAACCCGGGCCTACAAATTCACCCTGCTCACTGTTTTTCAGCGTTACTTCCCCACTGATGGGCGCTTTAATGGCGTTGTCGGATGACTGGCGCCTGAGGATATTGATCTGTGCATTGGCATTGTCTAATCTTAATTTAGCATCGTCCAGGTTCATTTGTGTAGCTGCATTGCCAGCAACCAGCACTGAGAAACGCTTAACGTCTTTTGCTGCACGGTCACGCTCCAGTTCTGCCTGCCGCATGTTCAATGTCATGTTTTCATTGTCTATCCTGGCCAGTATTTGACCCTGCCTTACGTAGGATCCCAGCCGGAAGTTTACGCCCACCAGCCTGCCACCGGTGATGGCATTGATGTCGGCTTCGCGGTATGGTATCAGCGTACCTGTTTTAATCAGTTCATCATTGATGTTCTGAAAACCTGCAACCACGTAATTTACCGGTATCAGCACTTCTTTTACGGTTGCTGTTTTGGCCTTCTCTGCATCCAGGTGTTTCTTGTTGGCTGCCAGTCTCCATACGATCAGCGCTATCACTGCAAGGCCTATGAGTGAATAAATTAAAATTTTCCTGTTTCTCGAAGTCATAAACTTTCTGTTTAAAAATGTTTTATAGATTTAGATAATAATTCATCAGCGTACCGTTTGCCTTATTCAGCTCCAGGTCTGCTATGTAGAAATCCAGTAAGGACTGCATATAGTTATTTTGTGCCGTCCACATAGACATTTCTACATTCAAAAGGTCTGAAAGCTGCGCCACGCCTTGTTTGTATTGCAGGTTGGTATTGTCATACACTTCTTGTGCAAGCGCCAGGTTCTGCCGGTTTACTGTTATTGTGTTGTAAGCTGACAGCAATTGTGTTTTCGAGTTTTGAAACTGGAGATTCTGTAACTGCTCACTTAACTTTAAAGACTCCTCAGCATTTTGCACGTCATAAATAGCCTGTTTTACTTTGGCATCCCTCGAAAAACCGGAGAAAGGATTCCAAGCGAGCCTTAAACCTATAGAAGAAAAATCATGCAATGGCTTGAAAGCATCACCGAATTTATCGCCAAAACCGTTTAATCCGTAGCGGGCATAAAAAGAGAGCGAAGGATAGGCGCCTGCTTTGATATTTTCCACGTTGAGCTCGAGCAGATCTATTTGTGTTTGCTGCAATTTCCTGTCAATGTTATTGGTATAATCAAAATCCGGCATCAACATTTCTCCCGGAATTTTGTTCAGCCATTTAGAAGTATCTGAAAGCGTTATCTGTGTAGCCTGGCTCAGCCCCACATTGGTTTTAAAAGAGTTCAGCGAAACCTCATAAATATTCTTTGCCACAGCCAGCTGGGAGAGAATGTTATTCAGGTTTAGCCTGGTCTGCGACACATCTACCTTGGTGGCTACTCCCTGCTCTTCACGCAGGTTTACTACCCTGAGCAATTCCTGGTACCGGCTGATATTCTGTGTCAGCAGTTCTATTCTTTTTTGAGCTATGATGATCTGGTAATAGGCATAGGCAATATTGTAGATCAGGTTTTGCCTCGTTTGCTCGTAAGTAAGTTCTGCAAGCCTGTTGTTTGGCTCTGCTGCTTTAATACCTACCAGCACCTGTTGATTAAATATCTGCTGATCTACCTGCGCTACGAAGTTGGTGTTATACTTTTGGCCGAATGCCACTGCACCGCCGCCCATGGTGAGGGTTTCTCCGTTTGGCAGTGTAATAGGAATAGCAGGGAAAAAAGTAGACTGCACTTTCAGGTTATCATCTACGGTACCGCTGATATTTACCTGTGGCAGGTAATTGGCGAGCGCTTCCCGCTTCCTTTCTTTGGCTATTTCAATTTTATTCCTGCCTATCAATACCGATGAATGGTTGTTTAATCCATACCCGATGCTTTGTTTCAGTGTCAGCGATTGTTGTGCAAGCGCGGTATTGGTAAAATACAGTACGATTGCTATGGTCAACAATTTTTTTGTCATCTGTTTAATTTTTATTGCTTGTATTTTTCTATTAATCTGTAGCCCTTTGCAGTAGCCATACCGTACATGAAAAGGTGAAAAAGCTGTTGGTTCACTTCATATGGATCCATCTGCATGGGATTGTAAAATTCCGGCCGGAACGAAATAAATAAAGTTTCCACCCGTATCCTTGCCAGGATGTCTGTATTGATATCTTCGCGAAACAATCCCTCATCTATCCCCCTTTGTATGCCTTCTTTGATTACCCCTAATAAAAATTCATCCCGGTAGGCCTGGAACTTCCTGTATGTTTTAGGATGATATTTTTTCAGTTCATTCAAAACGGAAAAATTAATTTTCCGGAATACTTCCATCATATATTCAAAGCCAATAAAAGCTTCATGAATAGCATTTTTAGCAGTTGTCTCCGGTATGCAGAGTGTTTTATTATACTCCAATATACCTTCCATGGTATGCATCACTAACGCATCTTTGTCTTTAAAATTCTGGTAGATGGTCTTTTTACTTATACCCAGTGAAGAAGCAATATCATCCATGCTAATATTCCGGACCCCATACTGCATAAACAGTTCACTGGCTTTATTCATGATCCTTAGCTTTATCTCAGATAGTTCTTTCATACGGGGTGCGAAACTAAGGAAACTTTTCAAGTTGCAAAAGTTTCCTGCTGTTATTTTTATATTATTTTTTTTCACAGGTGATACCCAGAAGTATTTTATGGGTATAGGCCCAACATTTTCTATAAAATAACCATCTCGCCTAAGACGGGACCAACCAGGAATGAGTATTAAATTCTAAAAAGAGGGTTATTCTATGCGACCATTAAAAACAGCCGCAAACCGGTGCACCAAAAATTATACACATAAAAAATCATTTAAATCACTAAATTTGTAACTTCAAGATTTTCACAATTGATTATGAAGAAGATAGAGTTAGAAATCATTGCGCTTTCCCACAGCATTACGCAAACGCATTCCTATGCGGTAGTTTTGGGCGAAGTATTCGGGCAACGGAGGCTGCCTATTGTTATCGGTGGTTTTGAAGCACAGGCTATTGCGGTGGCATTGGAGAAAATGAATCCAAGCCGCCCGCTCACACACGACCTGATGAAAAATATTTTTCATTCTTTCAGTATAGAATTAGTTGAAATCATTATACACAACCTGGAAGACGGTATTTTTTATTCCAAATTAATCTGCACCAACCAGGAAGAGACTATGGAAATTGACAGCCGCACCAGTGATGCGCTTGCACTTGCCGTGCGTTTCGGCTGCCCTATTTACACCTATGAAAATATCATGGAAAGCGCTTCTTTGGTTGTGGAAGAAGAAATGGAAGCCACTGAGCCGGAACCAAGGCCGGTAGTAAATCCTTCAGAGACTGCATCAAAAGACGACCTGCAGATCTTTTCCCTTGAAGACCTGCAGAAAATGCTGGACGATGTGCTGGAAAAAGAAGATTATATTAAAGCAGCCGCTATCAGAGATGAAATTAACAGAAGAAAATAGCGCTTTAACTCACTGCTAATGGTTTCTTTCCCCAACTGCAAAATAAATATCGGCCTAAACATTACTGAAAAACGTACAGACGGATTTCACAACCTGGAAACCATTTTTTATCCTGTACCTTTTTATGATGTGCTGGAGCTGATTGTATCGAAAGATGCTGCGTTGCCGCCTTTTTTATTAGAAACTTCCGGGCTTGAGGTACAGGGCAACAAGGAAGACAATATTTGCCACAAGGCGTATGAACTGGTAAAAGATAAGATGCAAAATCATTTCAGCCTGCAAATGCATTTGCTTAAAAACATCCCGATGGGCGCCGGCCTGGGCGGAGGCAGCGCTGACGGGGCTTATGCACTGAAGTTGCTCAATGAAAAATTAAGGCTGAATCTTTCTTCTCAGCAACTGGAGCAGCTGGCATTGGAGCTTGGCAGCGATTGTCCTTTTTTTATCAGGAACAAGCCATGCTATGCAAGCGGCCGTGGTGAAAGAATGGAAGAAATCAACCTGGATCTGTCCGGTTATTATCTTGTGCTGGTCAATCCCGGCATTCACATTCATACAGGGAAAGCGTTTTCACTGATCAGGCCGCAAAAACCAATACAAAATTTACGGGAGCTGATACAACTTCCGCTAAAAGAATGGCAGGGCAATATTGTTAATGATTTTGAGGAACCTGCAATGCATTGGTATCCCGGTATTAAAGCAGTGAAGAAACAACTCCTTGACGCCGGCGCCTTGTATGTTTCCATGACCGGGTCAGGTAGCACGGTTTATGCTATATTTGACCGCGAAATAGAGGTATCGTTTCCGCAGGAGCATTTTTGTAAACGTTTGGCTCTTTAGGATATTAAATTTACAACATGACATTAAGCAAAATCTGGACTGCCTTTATAGTAATTTCTATACTTGTTGCGAGCTACAAAACTTTTTTTGTACCCGGCAACAAGGATGTTTTCGGCAAAATGGTTTCTGGTACCAGCAAAGATGTGCAGCATTACTACCCTATTGGCATACCGGCAGATAAGGGCTTTGCCACGATTGACAGCTTTTCCAACGTTGTAAAAAAGTATGGCTTTCAAAGAGCAGAGAACCTGCAGCAGGCAGATTTTGTGGTGGTAAACAATACTTCCGACGATTCACTCAGGTTGCTGGCCCTTGCCAACCCTAACTTAAAAAGCCGGACCTACCAGGAGGTGCTGAATGCCAGGATCCGGCCGGTAGACGGTGTAATAGAAACAGCGAAGTTTGCCGTAACGCTTTGCCTGGGGCTGATCGGGATCATGGCGCTGTTCATGGGTTTTATGGCTATAGCCGAAAAGGCGGGAGGCATCAGGTTCTTATCGCGCATCATCGGCCCGTTTTTTACAAAATTATTCCCCGAAGTGCCTAAAGACCACCCCGCCATCGGGCATATGATGATGAATTTTTCAGCCAATCTTTTAGGCCTGGATAATGCGGCAACACCTTTCGGCATCAAAGCTATGGAGAGCCTGCAGGAGCTGAACCCGTCCAAAGAGCGTGCATCCAATGCGCAGGTAATGTTTTTGTGCCTGCATGCCAGCGGGCTTACACTGATACCGGTAAGTATTATTGCCATCAGGGCCATGATGGGCTCGCACGACCCTGCGGAAATATTTATCCCAACCATGATAGCCACTTTTGCCGCAACCATGGCCGCCTTGATGATCGTGTCATTTAAACAAAAAATAAATTTATTGCAACCGGTGGTCATCGCCTGGATACTCGGTTTGTCGGCAGTGATCGGCGCGCTGGTGCTGTTTCTTACCAAACTTTCATCAACCGAACTGCAGAGCTTTTCCAGCATATTGAGTAATGGTTTGATATTGCTGATCTTTCTGCTGATACTGCTTGGAGGCATCTATAAGAAAGTAGATATTTTTGATAATTTCATTGAAGGCGCTAAAGGGGGCTTTGATGTGTCGGTAAAAATTATTCCCTACCTGGTTGGTATGTTGGTTGCTATCAGCATGTTGCGTACCAGCGGCACATTTGATTTTGTTATTGACGGCTTCAAGACGTTGTTCTCCTGGCTGGGTACAGATACACGCTTTGTAGACGGACTCCCCACTGCTTTAATAAAACCTTTGAGTGGCGGCGGCGCACGTGGCATGATGGTTGATACTATGAATACATTCGGAGCAGATTCATTTGCCGGAAGGTTGTCGAGTATTTTGCAGGGTTCGTCGGATACCACTTTTTATGTAATAGCCGTGTACTTTGGCGCTGTTGGCATAAAGAATACCAGGTATTCAATCGGCGCTATGCTGCTGGCAGACCTGGTGGGTGTGTGCACGGCGATCGGGCTGGCTTATTTGTTCTTCGGATAAAATATATTTTGCAAACCATTAATCTTTTACTTTCAGATGTCATCAAACCAACATATATAAAATCGTATTACTAACAATTTAAATAAAAACTATGAAAAGAATATTATCTGGATTTATTGCCATATTCGCTATTGCTATGATTATGACAGCGTGTACTAAAACGGTTGAGAATAATGATGTCTATACACCGAGATCAATTTCATACAGCGTTAAAAAAAGTGATTGGGTAGCTTTCACAAACGCGGCGGGTAAAAAAGGTTATAGCCTGGAATTTCAAATTAAAGAAATAGACCAATACCTCGCAGGAAATGGTGTTGTGGTTGTTCAGATGTCTACCAACAATAAACAATCCTGGCAGACACTACCAGCTACATTAGATGGTAAGATATATGAAATTGATCAGTATACAGGAGGTATTACAGTATCTATGTTTAGTGAAGGGACTACCAACGTACCCATTATCGATAAGGATGTATATTATTTCAAGTTCACTATGATTGATGCGAAAGCGTTAGCTAATAAGAATGTTGATAAAAATGATATTACAACCATCAAAGCAGTATTTGATATTCAAGATTAAATTTAATACTTTATCGAAAAAGCCACTTTTAACCAAGTGGCTTTTTCGTCTCTATAGAATGTGGTCATATACCACAGCCCACACGTTTCGAAACAAGTAACGAAGTGAAGCGCTGAAGCAATCTTGAATGCTTCGTTGATTATAAAGTAGATTGCTTCACTTTGAGCAAAGCTCAAATGTTCGCAATGACGATGTGGTACATGTTTCGGAAAATTTACGCCCCTCAGGATACCGTCATTGCGAAAGGCGTAACTGAGTGGAGTGTTGAACCAATCTTGAATGCTTCGTTGATTATAAAGTAGATTGTTTCACTTTGAGCAAAGCTCAAATATTCGTAATGACGATGTGGTATATGTTTCGGAAAATTTACGCCCCTCAGCATGCCGTCATTGCGAAAGGCGTGAGTGAGTGGAGCGTTGAAGCAATCTTGAATGCTTTGTTGATTATATAGTAGATTGCTTCACTTTGAGCAAAGCTCAAATGTTCGCAATGACGATGTGGTACATGTTTCGGAAAATTCACGCCCCTCAGGATGCCGTCATTGCGAAAGTCGTAAGTGAGTGGAGCGTTGAAGCAATCTTGAATGCTCCCTTGATTATAAAGTAGATTGCTTCACTTTGATCAAAGCTCAA
>NZ_JAOTPL010000005.1:0-189689 GCF_025631005.1 Haoranjiania flava | reverse complement strand
ATGACAATTTAAAATCAACCGGTTGTTTTATCCTTCTCCAGGGGCTGCAAATTCCCTCTAAAATTTTTGTACAAGCGCAAAAAAGGGTTTCTTTGCAGATAAAGAACCTTTGTGCACTTAGGCCCCATCATAACACTTGTAAAAAAAGACCTGTTGCTGGAATTGCGCCAGCAGTATACGCTGTTCGGGGTATTGCTTTACGTGGCTTCCACCATTTTTATTGTATACATCACCATGGGTCAGCCGGAGGAAACTGTCTGGAATGCTATGTTCTGGGTAGTGCAGTTATTTGTTTGTGTAAATGCCGTTGCCAAAAGCTTCTTGCAGGAAAGCAAAGGCAGGATGTTGTATTTTTACTCCATTGCCGGGCCAGCGGATTTTATGATAGCCAAGCTCATTTTCAACGTAGCATTAATGCTGCTGATGTCGCTGATAAGCCTGCTGTTGTTCTTTTTTCTTTTAGGCAATCCCCTGTACGATACACTGCGTTTTACAGGCATCGTATTCTTAGGGTCTTTTGGGCTGAGCCTTACATTTACTTTTCTGGCTGCAATTGCTGCTAAAGCCCAGCAACAGGCATCGCTGATGGCTATTATGGGTTTCCCCCTTATCATTCCCCAGCTGTTGTTGTTGGGCAAAATTTCTAAGATAGCATTCTCCCCGGTCATTATTACTGAATTATGGAAGCTGGTAGGGCTGTTACTGCTGCTTGATGTACTGATTATAGCACTTGCCATTATACTGTTTCCTTTTCTCTGGAAAGATTGATCCACGTAAAATTGATTGCCGGTCACAACTTACCCGCATAAAAAAGATTTGTTTATTCAGAAAAATAACGTATATTTGTATTTAACTTTAACCATATTTCAACGTCGCAATAAAATTTTGTGGCGTTGGTTTTTTTTGTTCATAGATTAAATAAAATCGCCATGACAGAAGTAATGTATGTTTCGAAAGAGACTTTCGAAAAAATGCAGGAAGAACTGCAAAGAATGAAAACCATAGACCGGCCGGCAGCTTCAAAAGCTATTGCAGAGGCACGTGAAAAGGGCGACCTGAAAGAGAATGCGGAATATGATGCAGCCAAAGAAGCCCAGGGCATACTTGAGGCTAAGATGGCCCTGCTTGAATCGCAGATAGCTACTGCCAGGATATTGGATGAAAGTATGATTGACACCAGCAAAGCATCTGTACTTACTAAAGTGACCATTAAAAACCTGGCAACGAAAAAAACATATACTTATCAGCTTGTAGGCGAAAAGGAAGCTGATGTAAAACAAAATAAAATCTCTGTAGCTGCCCCAATCGGGCAGGGCCTTTTAGGCAAAAAAGTAGGCGATGTGGCAGAGATACTTACTCCTACAGGAAAAACCATGCAATTCGAAGTGCAGAATATCAGCGTATAACAGTATTGACGAGAATCGTGCAACGCCCCGGCCCGCCGGGGTTTTTTTATGTGTATAAGTACAGCCATGCAAAAGACTTTCTTCACATTTGCAAAGCTTTAGAAAATAGCCATCATTGTATTTGGTATCTTTATCACTTTCAGCAATAACCATCATTTTATGTTTGCCATTCTCATCCAGAAGGCAGGCTCAATCAAATCCTGATATTTTATAATGAACCACATTGTAAAAAAAGCCGTTTACTGTCTACCGCTATTCCTTCTTTTGTGTAAACATTCCGTGGCCCAAAGCACGAAGGTGAATAATGATGCAGATGCTGCTTTTAAAACTGCAGCAGACCTGTATCTTCAAGGCCGTGAAAGTATTGCATATCCCATGCTGTCCGCACAGCAAAAACAAAATACAATACTGGATGCAACCACAGCTATGGAAAGCAGATACCTTCTGCTTAAAAGCCGTTTGAAACTGGATGACGCCGGTGCGGAGAAAGAAGCAATAAATTTTATTGAAACAACTTATAGCGAGCCTCACGGGCAGATGCTGAGCTTTCATCTGGGAGAATATTTCTATCGTTAACAGCATTTTGAGCAAGCGTTGAGCTTTTATGAGCGGGCCAAAGTGGCTAACTTAACCAACGATCAGCTCTCAGACCTTAAATTTCATCAGGGCTATGGCTATTTTGTTTCCGGCAGGAGCGAGGAAGCGGAACCGCTGTTTAATGCCATCAGGCAAATAAAGGGCGACAAAAATTATTACAATGCCAATTACTACTACGGCTTCATTCTTTTTAACAATAAAAGGTACAACGAAGCGCTGGAAGCATTCCGGATTGTAGAAAATAACAATGATTACAAAACCATTGTTCCTTACTATATCGGTGAAATCTATTATTTCCAGAACAGGAAGGAAATGGCATTGAGCTATGCCCTGAAATCATTGGCAAAAGGAAACCAATACTACGAGCCGGAGCTGAAACAACTTATAGGACATATTTATTTTGAAGAAAAACAGTATGAGAGAGCCGTACCCTACCTTGAAGCATATGTAAGGGAAAGAGAAAAGGTCTCGCGCGAAGACCTGTATGAGCTTTCGTACAGCTACTATGCTACAGGGCAATGGGGCAAAGCTGCTACAGGCTTTAAACAACTGGGAGGCCAGGAAGATGCTTTAGCGCAAAGCAGCATGTACCTGCTGGCGGATGCTTATTTGAAAATGAATGATAAGGCAAACGCTAGAAATGCTTTTTTATTTTCTTCTCAGAGCAACAACAATGAATCTCAAAAAGAAATAGCGCGCTTTAATTATGCAAAACTGTCGCATGACTTAGGTTTTCATGACGTAGCCATCACCGAACTGAAAAACTTTCTGAACAACTACCGGAGTTCGGCGTACCGCACAGAAGCAACCGAACTGCTGGTTGCAGCGCTGGCAAATACAAACAACTTCAGGGAAGCCCTTTCTATGAGCGAACAGATCGGCACGGGCAGTGAAGTGGTACAAAAAGTTTACCCGAGAATATTGTATGGCCGCGCTGTAGAGCTGGTAAATGACAGGCAGTTGTCGCAGGCAAAAACACTCATAGACCGCATCTTTACACTTCCCTACAATGAAAGAGAGCTGCAGCCCGCGTATTTCTGGAAAGGTGAAATAGACTATCGCCTGGGCAACTATACATCGGCCATCAATGCATTGAATAAATATCTGCAGAATCCACAGAGCTATGGAGAAGTAAACGCTGTAAACGCAAAATATAACCTGGGATACGCCAACCTGAGAGCAGAAAATTACTCCGCAGCACTCAACAGTTTCTTACAGATCGGCGGTACAGCTACATCTGCGGACCCGTTGAAACAGGATGCTTATATACGTACAGCAGATGCATACTTTATGTTAAAACAATATGCAAAAGCTTCAGCCATGTACGATGAAGTTATAAAAAACAACGGCAGGAATGCAGATTATGCTTATTATCAAAAAGCAGTCATAGCGGGCGCTCATGGCAAAACCGATGAAAGAATAAAATATTTACAGCAATTTAACCAGCGCTACGGCAGTTCTACGCTTGCTGCAGAAGCAAACATGCAGATGGCAGATGCTTATATGCTGCAGGAAAATTACAACAAGGCCATAGAGCCGCTGAACAAAATTATTGGCAGCAATGCTGAAGAGCTGCATCCCCAGGCATACTTAAAGCTGGGTGTATCTTATTTCAACAGCGGCAACAATACACGCGCGCTTGCTGCTTTTCAAAGCCTGGTATCTAAATACCCGCATTCTGAAGAAAGTAATGACGCCACTGACTATGTAAAAAATATTTTTGTGGCACAAAACCGCCCGAACGACTATGTGGCCTTCATGAGGCAACATGGCAAGCAGGTGAGTTTTTCCGAAAGAGATTCTTTATCCTTCATCACGCCGCTGAATGCCTACTCCAATGAAGATTTTGCAAACGGCAAAACAGGTTTTGAAAATTATATTGCTCAATATCCTGAAGGGCAGTACACTTTAGACGCACATTATTACCTGGCTGATATTCTTAACAGAAACAAAGACTTTGCAGGCGCACTGCAGCACTACAAATACGTTGCAGACCGCGCGCCTAATAAGTTTGACGAGGAAGCATTGCTGGAAACTGCACGTATATATTATTTCCAGCACCAGGATTATACCAATGCTGCCAAATACTATCAAAGCCTGAAGAATATTGCTACCAATGCAGACTTTAAACTGGAAAGTATGCGCGGCCTGTTGCGAAGCCACTACAAGCTGCAGCAATGGCAGCAGGCTACGCAGAATGCAAATGACCTGCTTCAGCAAAAAAGCATAGCAGCTGACGACAGGCAAATTGCCAACATGATCCTGGCGAAAGACATGGAGCGCTCCAATGCAGACAAGGGCGAACTTCTTGCAGCATATAAAAAAGTGTACGACGGCGGAAGAAATGAGTATGCAGCGGAAGCAAGATACCGTGCTGCAAAGATTTTAACGGAACAGGGCAAATACAGTCAGGCAGAAAAAGCTGCTTTCGAAGTGATCAACAAATCGGGCTCCTACGATTACTGGATCACAAGCGCCTACATTCTTTTAGGAGAAATTTATTTTAAACAGAAAGATTATTTTAATGCAGAGGCAACTTTAAAAAGCGTTGCAGGAAATGCTTCCAACAAGGAACTTGCAAGCCAGGCCAGGGCGCTGCTTGCCGAAGTAACACGTGAAAAACAACGCAACAGCAAGGTGCGCTAATTTTAAAATGCATGCAAACAATGAACAGATTTTATACCTATCTATTTTTACTACCTGCTTTTTTGACAATGCCAGGCATTTTGCAGGCGCAGGACACTACTGCATTACCGGGCAACCTCAGGAATCAGTCTATTACCATTACGTCTGAATACACACCTGTTTTAAAACCGGCTTCGAAGATCAATTTCAGTTCTTCCGAAAACCTGCCGGCATTGCCTAAGACGATGCTTAAATACAATGTGCCGGCACAATCAATGCCTGTTAATTATGAACCTGCGGCATTGTATGCCCTGGCGGTTAATATTGATTCCACGGTAAGCTGGCATAGGGAAAACTTTGTAAAACTCGGCTATGGGAATTTATCAACCCCTTATGCAGAGGCAGGCCTTTCCCTGGGTGACGGCGTACACCATGCTTTGAGCTTTTACGGCAAGCACACACAATCGAAAGGAGAATTGCCTTTCCAGAAATTCGGGAAAACATACGTGTCTGTTAATGGCCTGGCGAACATACAGGACGCACATACCCTGGATGCAAAAGTGTTTTTTAGCAGGAACACCCAGTACGAATATGGTTTTGGAAATTCGCAAAAACAGTTTAACGAGGCTGACCTTTTGAGAAGGTATGCCACCTTTGGCTTGCATGCCGGATTGGCAAACAAAAAAGCAAATGCATACAACATCAGCTATCATCCGGAACTATTTTTTGAAGTTTTGAATGATAACCGCTCTGCCAGCGAAATGAACCTGAAGGCTGAAGCGCCCATTTCTAAAGAGCTTATAGAAAATGTTGCATTTAATTTAGGCATCACCGCAGACATTACTTCCTATAAAACTGCAAATGCCCACATCAACAATACTATTTTTTACATAGCTCCGGCTATTGAATATGCTACAGAAAAATTCAGCATACTTGCCGGCGCAACGCCTTCGTGGGACAGGAGCCATTTTTACCTGTTGCCGCAAATATCGCTGAACGCCAGTCTGGGACAGCGTTTCAGCATTTTCGGAGGATGGAAAGGATACTACAACAAAACAAACTACCGCACACTTACAACCTTGAACCCCTGGATACAGCAGCCCGAAGAATTGCTGAACAACAGGGTTACGGAGGCTTATGGCGGCATAAAAGGGTCGGTAGGTGATCATTTGAATTACAACGGCAAAGTGGGTTTTCAGAAATTGTACAACCTGCCATTGTTCATAAATGATGATGCAGATGGCAGAACGTTTAAGGTGGTTAATGAATCACAATTAAATAATCTCTACATACATGGAGAAGTTGGTTATACACAAAAAGAAAGTTTCTCGCTGATTGCAGGTATTACCAAAAACTTTTACAATACACTTACCGACAACAAAGACCCATACGGACACATACCGCTGGAACTTAGCGCTGCATTGCGCTGGAAACTACTGAAAAACATTTACCTGAAATCAGATGCTTTTCTTCTGAACGGCATAGCTTACCTGGATCATAGCAGCAATACAACTAAAAAATTATCTTCTTCATTTGATTTAAATGCAGGATTAGAAGTAAATTTGATTAAAAATATAGGCGTATGGTTCCAGGTAAATAACCTGCTGAATAGCAAATACCAGCGCTGGAATCAGTACCCTGTTCTGGGAGCCAACTTCCTGGGAGGGCTGGTTGTAAACTTTAATGGAAAACAATAATCATGGATGAGCTGCTTTGCAGGTTTATATCACAGCATTCAAGCATTGCGCTTGGTGAATTAGGTGTTTTGCATAAAAAAAAATATCCTGCAGTGATCGACAATGCAAATGATGCAATACTGCCTCCTGCAGAAACACTGGTATTGCAACCCAACAAAGGAAAAGTTGTGGAGCACACTTTCGTTGAGTTTGTTGCTGCGTCATCTGGCATATCTGTTTCCGATGCCGGTAAAAAAATCAATACCTATCTGGCCGGGATCATGTCTAAGCTGTACGAAGAAGGCGAAATAATCATCCGGGGTTTGGGAACACTGCAAAGGAGAAAAGAACTGGTAAAATTTACATCGGGAAGCCTGGTTGTTCACAGTGCATTACCTGCCAGAAAAGTTGTACGCGAAAACGCTGTGCATTCCATGAGGGTTGGTGAAAAGGAAGTTTTAAATATAGAAATGAAGGCTTTTTTAGAACAACCGGCCAAACAAAACCTTAACTGGATGTACTGGAGCATTGCAACTTTGCTTGTAGTACTCCTTGCTTTCATGTACCTGTATTACCAATAAAAAACAGTTTAGCTGGCATGAGTGAATTGGAAGTTGCCTATTTCAATCTCCGCATGTGATACAAACACAAGCATTACATCAAAATTTACCAACTTTTTTGACCACATTGTCAGTTTTAGTAAAAATAAAAGGCTGACCTTATTCAGGTCAGCCTCTTTAGATAGTAGTTTATATCTCAGGAATTATGCTCCCTGGTTGGCTTCGCGCTGTGCGTCTTGCTTCATTTTATCATTTGCTGTGATCAGGAATTCTACACGCCTGTTTTTTGCGCGACCGTCTTCCGTATTGTTTGAGTACTTAGGCACTGTTTCGCCCCAGCCCTTTGTAGTGATCCTGGAAGACTTAACACCGTTGTCTATCAGGTATACAGCCACTGATTCTGCTCTTCTTTCTGATAAGCGCTGGTTGTAGCTGTCTGCGCCTTTGCTGTCTGTGTGTCCGTCAACTCCAAGATTGGTATCAGGATATTTATTCAGGATCTTTATCAGGTCGTTCAGTGTGTTCTTGGATGCTGCTGTAAGCACTGACTGGTCAAAACCAAAAAGCACGTTATTACTAAATTCTACAACGATACCTTCCTCTACTCTTTCCACTTTTGCGTTAGGTATTTCTGTCTTGATTTCTTCTGCCTGCTGGTCCATCTTTCTTCCGATAATGTGCCCTGCAGCGCCACCAACCGCAGCGCCTATCACTGCACCCAAGGCCGGGTTTTTAGCGGCAGCGCCAATACCTGCACCTACGGCGGCACCCGCACCGGCACCTATAACCGCGCCTCTCTCTCTGTTGTTAGCATTTTTCCATGTTTCACAGGAAGTCAGGATAAGACTTGCGGCTGCCAGTGACATTACATATAATTTTACATTCTTCATATTGATTGTTTTTAATTTCAGCAATAAAAATTCAATAACTGTGCCACATCTGGGTGTGAAACTGTTAACTGTGGGACAAATATTACAAAGGTGGGTTTAATATTAAATGATAAGACATTACAAATTAATATACTTCATCAGGAGATCGTAATTGGCCTGAAGCTTATTGTCGTAATTTTCTTCCCCGAAATAGTAGCGTACATGATACTCATACCGCTGGAAGGTGGCTACCAGGGCTGATAATTCAGTTTTATTTACCATGATGGAAATGATGAGGTTGCCGGTCTCATGATCGGGGTATGTATTCAACTGCATGATCTCTGCATCATTGGCCTGAACGAGCTTTGTAAGCTCTGTAATAGAATAGTGCAAGGGCAATACTTCCAGCGCAATGAGGCCAAAGCGGCCTTCATTTACAGATAAATATTTTGATACTGCATCAATAATACTGTCCTGCGATATTTCACCTAAAAAATCCTGTGAACTATTGGTTACGGCAATCACGTCGATTTTAAAAGATTGCATCAGTTTTAATGCAGTGAGTATATGATCTGTTTCCTTCACGGAAATTTTTATGAACTCGTCTTCAACTTCCTGCAACTGCTTTTCTTCGTCTAACTGCTGCAGATCGTCCAGCGCCACTATGCCCAGAAACTTATTATCTTCTTCTACAGCAAAGAACGGCACCCCGCATTGCAGTTTCAAAGCTAAAGCATCGTGCACGGTATTGGTTTTGTGCAAAATATGCAGTTGGTTAGAGATATATTCTTTACAAAGCATTTAGGAAAGCAGCATCAGCCGTGCTTTTTTAGGAAAGGTTCTAAAATTTTGTTGAATTCATCAGGCACTTCCATCATAGGAGCATGGCCGCACATATCAATAAAATAAAGCTCGCTGTTGGGAATAAGTTTTTTAAACTCTTCTGCTACAAAAGGCGGGGTAACTTTATCGTTTTGTCCCCATATCAGCAGCGTAGGTTGTTTTATTTCTTTTAATTCATCACCAAGGTTGTTGCGTATAGCGCTTTTTGCAAGCGCAATGATGCGCATAGCTTTCAGCCTGTTGCGGGTGATCTCGAACACTTCATCCACCAGCTCTTTAGTGGCTATTGCCGGATCGTAGAAAGTGTCTTCGGTTTTTTTCCTGATGTATTCCCTGTCTCCGCGTTTGGGGTAAGAATCTCCCATTCCATTCTCAAACAAACCCGAACTGCCTGTAAGGATCAGCGTTCTCACCCTTTCGGGATGTTTCAGAATGTAGACCAGCGCTACGTGCCCGCCCAGTGAGTTGCCAAGCAGATGAAAGTTCTTCAGATCAAGCTTCTCTACAAATTTCTGTACAAACTTTGCGAGGCCGGCTACTGTGGTATTAAAAATATCCATATCCAGCAACGGCAGCATGGGCAGTACCACGCGGAAATCTTTTTTGAAATAATCTACCTGGTGTTTGAAATTACTTAGCTCTCCGAATAATCCGTGCAACAACAATAAGACAGGGCCCTGCCCTTCATCTATATATTTTACTTTTCCAATTTCTTTCAATTCGTAATTCATAAATGGATATTTAAAACAAACACCTCCACAATTTAATAATTTAATTTAATGTATTTTAAATTTGCTCATAAATTAATGCAGACTTTACATGGCGGACTTAGGAGCTAAGCCATCAAAAAAGTTTGCCAGATCGTTGAACATTCCTTTAAATACAGGCACTATCTTACCGATATTCTCTATCACGTAAGGCCCTAACGGTTGAATGTAAGGGTAAGTTACAGAACCCGCCACTGATCCATCAGAAACAATGCCAATTCTGGTGAGATAAAACAATAATACGCTTAAAAGCGTAAGGTATAATAAAGCATAAAAGGCTATACCTCCCAAACGGTTGATCCAGCCCAGCATCACAAACTCTACCGAGCGCTGTATAAGCCTGGCCACCCAACGTACCAGTAATGCTACACTAAACATAACAATAATAAATGAAAGCAATGTAACCCAGCGTCCTTCCATGCCATGAGAGGCAAAATAGCCAGCAAGCACCACCGAAAGTTTCATTGCCGCAGCAAGGCCGATAATAATGCCTACAAACGAGAACAGCGCCACAATGAGTCCTTTGGTATAGCCTTTAAACACCGCAAACGCTATTGTAATGGCAACTATAATGTCTATCACGGCCTTAAGCTAATAAAGTTTTTACTATGGCAGAAATGGCTTTCCCGTCAGCCTTTCCTGCCAGCTGTTTCGTAGCAGCGCCCATCACTTTGCCCATATCTGCCGGGGAAGCAGCGCCCGTTTCAGCTATAATTCTGGTCAATGCTTCCTTTAGTTCACTTTCAGACATCCGGGCAGGAAGGAATTTTTCTATTATCCTTAATTCTTCTTTTTCTTTGTCTGCCAGATCCTGGCGGTTGTTTTGCTCAAAGGTTTCAATAGATTCCATGCGTTGCTTGAATAAGCGTTGCAAGAGCTTCATCTCTGCCGCCTCATCAATGGCGCCGTTAGCGCCTGGCTCTGTTTTGGCTTTTATGATCTCTGCTTTAATAGCACGTAGTGCACGCAATGCCCCCTCATCTTTGGTCTTCATTGCTTCTTTCAGGCGCGTCATTACATCTGTTTCTAATGACATAAAAGTGTATTTTTATAGGTTAGCGTAATTTATTTTCTTTCATTTGCTGTTCGCGGAATTTTTCATAAAATTCTTTAGCAAAATTTTTCATATCTGCAGCAAGCTCTTCCTGATGGGTAGACCGCTGCAGCGTGTCTGCCATTCCAAAGATGGTCTGGTAAAAAAAATCGGCCATTTCATCTACCATCATATCCTTTGTCCAGAGGTCTATGCGCAAAGCACTTTTATCTTTTCCATCCCACAAAGAAAGCATCACAGCTTTAGCCTCCTGCATCTCATCTGCAGTGCTGCCCGATGCCTGCCATTCTATTTTTTGCGGTATTTTATCCTCATCAAGATGTAAGTCTATTGATATGGTCGATTTTGTCATATTCATTTATTCTGCAAACAAAGATAGTATAAAAGAATTTTTTATACTAACATAAGTCTTTTGCTTCTTAAATTCAACCAGCTGGTTTTTAACGCGTTTGGTATCGTAAAATAAGAGCGGCATCATTACAGCAATCTATACATCCGAAATGCCGCATAGAAAGTTTCACTTCCATAACATTGGCAACATAAGCTGCGGGAAAGCAGAAGTGTATAAATAACTAAACTACAAAAGCATGACCCTTTCGAAGAAGTTTTTTTACTTTCTGGATAACCGAACACATACTCTTGATTACAGTACCTTGAACAGATTAACACAATGCTATAAGCTTTTGGCAAAGTGTTTGTTATATCAATGGCAAATTCACTTTTAACCAAAAACAAAAAAAATGAAACGTATATTATCAATTGCAGTTATGGCTGCCGGCATAGGAGCTTTTGTTTCCTGTAACAACACAGCTAACGTAGAAAAAGAAGATACTACAGCTATCGTGGTTACAGACCCTGTAACGCCTGTAGCAACCACTCCTACTTACACTGAAGGAGACGTAATCAAAAAAGACGGTAAAGCTCATGTATACCAAAATGGTAACTGGGTAGTGCTTGAAAAAGATGTAACGCTTGATAATGGTGTTGTTGTAAAGAAAACAGGTGAAGTTAGAAACAAAGAAGGAAAAGTTGTAGTTCTCGAGGAAGGAGCTTACGTAACCAAAACCGGTAATTTCTTTGACAGAACCGGTGCAGCTATCGAAAATGCATGGGATGCTACCAAGCGTGGTGTTGAAAATGCAGCCGATGCTACCAAAGAAGGCCTTCGTAAAGCAGGCGACTCTATTTCTGCCGGAGCACAAAGAGTTGGTGATAAAATAAATGAAGCTGTAAAATAATCCGGCCAACCAAAACTAACATGTAGAGTGCAAAACTTCGGTTTTGCACTTTTTTTAGTGTATAGCCCTGTCTGCACAACTGCTGCTGGCAAAGGCTTCGGGTTTTGCTTTGAACACAAATCCCATCCCGAGTATATAGCCCATTGAATCCCTTAAGGCTACATTGCTTTCAAAATTGGGATTGGTGTTAATATCTGCATGCACTTCCATTTCCACATTGTACTTATCAAACAAATCACAAAGGTTATAAGCAATGTTTACACTTTTGGCTACTTCCAGCAACATCCTTTCTTTCAGGTGGTAAAAGTTAGGATCTTTTTCATTGTGAATAAACATAAAGCCTCCGCGCTTTTCGCGCAAAAACACAATTACCGTAGCAAATTCCGTGTGGCCGTTGTATACCTGCGAGTCTGAGCCAATGCATACTTTCAGCCGGTTGCCGCTGTCAGTCTCCCGGATAATGGCATTTTCTACTGCCGAATGTATATCCGAAGCCAACAAATTTCCATTGAATGTTCTCCATGCCATACATTTAATTTTAGTGAGTAAATAATCCTGTGTTAAAACTAAATTATTTTTAGAATAAAATTGCCTTAGATCAGATTAAATCATCATTAAGAAAATATTATTGAATTATCTTTGAAAGGATGGGAAAAACAGATAACAACAAAATTATTATCAGCGGGGCAAGAGAGCACAACCTGAAAAATATAGATTTAAAAATACCTAAAAACAAACTGGTGGTGTTTACCGGCGTAAGCGGAAGCGGCAAATCTTCACTTGCATTTGATACAATCTACAACGAAGGCCAGAGAAGGTACATGGAAAGCTTTGGGGCATATGCAAGGCAATTCATAGGCGATATGGAACGCCCGGAAGTAGATAAGATTACGGGATTGAGCCCGGTAATTTCTATTGAACAAAAAACTACTAATAAAAACCCGCGCTCTACCGTAGGCACAGTTACAGAAGTATATGATTTCCTGAGGCTGCTGTATGCAAGGATCGGCGAGGCATACAGCTACAACACGGGAAAAAAAATGGTGAAGTTCAGCGAAGAAGAAATCGTTGAAAATATTTTTGAAAAATATCCCAATGAAAAAATAGTATTGCTTGCGCCCGTTGTAAGAGGGAGGAAAGGGCACTATAGGGAATTGTTTGAAGATATCCGGAAACGCGGCTATGTAAAAGCCAGGATTGACGGTGAAATAGCAGAGCTAAAACCCAACATGCAACTCGACCGCTATAAGATCCATGATATAGAAATTGTTATTGACCGTTTGCAGGTTGTTGAAAACATGCGCCTGCGCATATCGCAGGGCGTACAGCAATCTTTAAAGCTTGGCAAAGACCTGATGTTTATACTGCTGCACGATTCAGCTAAGCTGGTACAATACTCGCGCCTGCTTGTCTGTGAAGATACCGGCATAAGTTATGAAGAACCTTCTCCAAACTCTTTCTCATTCAACTCTCCCTATGGCGCATGCCCGCATTGCAAGGGCCTTGGAGAAGTGTTTGCCATCAACCTGGATATACTTTTACCCGATAAAAAATTATCGGTAAAAAAGGGTGGCATCGCTGCGCTTGGCGAAGAAAGAAGCGCCAGCGTATTCCAGCAGATCGTATTATTTGCCAGGAGAAATAAGATAAGCCTGGATATACCTATTGAAAAACTTTCCGAAAAAGAACTTGACCTGCTTTTATACGGAGACGGGGATGCGTCAAGAAGCATTGAAGTAAATGCTGATGACGACACGGTTCCGCAAACCTACACCGGCGTTTATGAAGGCATTATCCCGATGTTAAAAAGATGGTTTTCATCTTCGGGCAGCTCAGATTATCTGCGGGAGTGGACACAAAGATTCATGGACTTAAAATCCTGCCCTGTGTGTGAAGGCCAGCGTTTAAAAAAAGAAAGCCTCTGGTTTAAGATAAATAAGAAGAATATTTCAGAGCTTGGCAAATTAAATCTTGATAAGCTGGCAGCATGGTTTACAGATATTGAAAAACGCCTTTCTGAAAAGCAAAACACTATTGCTAAAGATATACTTAAAGAGATCAGGGAAAGGCTCGATTTTTTATTGAATGTAGGTTTGAATTATCTTTCTCTTGACCGGCCTACGCGGACGCTCAGTGGTGGTGAAAGCCAGCGCATAAGGCTTGCAACGCAGATAGGATCACAGTTACAGGGCATCACTTACATTCTCGATGAGCCATCTATTGGCTTGCACCAGAGAGACAACCACAAGCTCATCAGTTCCCTGGAAAATCTGAGGGATATAGGCAACAGCATCCTTGTGGTAGAGCACGATAAAGATATTATGCTGGCATCTGATTACCTGGTTGACATTGGGCCGCGGGCAGGCGTTCATGGCGGTGAAATTGTAGTCTCCGGCACGCCGAAAGAAGTGATGAAGGCAGATACGGAAACCGCACAATATCTGAACGGCAAAAAAACAATGGCGGTGGAAAAGGAGAAGCGCGAAGGCAATGGAAAATTTATTGAAATAAAAGGCGCTTCCGGGAATAATCTTAAAAATTTACATGTAAAATTTCCCTTAGGCAAACTGATAGTGGTAACCGGTGTAAGTGGTAGCGGGAAATCTACGCTCGTGAACGAAACGCTGTACCCCATACTTTCCCAGTACTGCTACAAATCAAAAACCAACCCGCTGAAATACAAGTCAGTAAACGGCTTGGAGCATATAGACAAAGTGATAGAAATTGACCAGTCTCCCATCGGGCGTACGCCAAGGAGCAACCCGGCAACTTATTGCGGATTTTTTACAGACATCCGCGCGTTGTTCGCATCACTGCCTGAGTCAAAGATTCGCGGTTATACAGCAGGCAGGTTTTCTTTCAATGTAAAAGGCGGCCGCTGCGATGTTTGTGAAGGCGCAGGAACAAGAGTGATCGAGATGAACTTTCTCCCTGATGTGTATGTACATTGCGAAAAGTGTAACGGCAAAAGATACAACCGCGAAACGCTGGAAATACGCTACAAAGGAAAATCTATCAGCGATGTACTGAATATGACGGTAGACGATGCGGTGGAATTCTTTCAGGCTATTCCATCGCTTTACAGGAAAATAAAAGTACTGCAGGATGTGGGCCTGGGCTATATTACGCTGGGACAGTCGGCAGTAACACTAAGCGGGGGTGAAGCGCAAAGGGTAAAGCTCGGAACAGAGCTGTCTAAAAAAGACACCGGCAAAACTTTTTATATACTCGATGAGCCCACAACAGGCCTGCACTTCAGCGATATTGTACTTTTAATGAATGTGCTGAATAAACTGGTCAATCGTGGCAACACCGTACTGATTATTGAGCACAATATGGATGTGATAAAATCTGCCGATCATATCATAGACATAGGCCCTGAAGGTGGCGATGGCGGTGGTGAAATTATTTTTGAAGGCACACCTGAGGAAATGATCAAAATCAAAAAAGGATATACTGCAAGATTCCTGAAAGCTGAAATGAAGCATTAGTCAGCGTTGCAGCGCATAACAGGAAATTCATAAAGTCGAAACTCCTTCGTTGGTCATTATAAACAATGAAAGATTTACAGCACTGTACTGTTGATCTTTTCCAGTATCTTATGGGCAACTTCCAGCGCAAGGAATCCGTCAATTTCATTGACCAGTGTATCTGTATTGTTTTCAACAGCGTTTACAAAAGACAACAGTTCTTCCTTAATGGCGTTGGTTTCTTTTATTTCAGGGTTAGAAATAGCGATGGTTTTCTTTTCGCCGGAAGGTGTATCTATATCAAAGCTGAAAGCATGTGCATCTGAATCCTGCCGAAGCTTGATAACTTCTGTCTTACGTGCAAGAAAGTCAATACCTATATACGCATCTTTCTGAAACAGGCGTATCTTGCGCATTTTCTTCATGCTGATACGACTGCTGGTAAGATTGGCCACGCAACCGTTGTGAAACTCTATGCGCACATTGGCTATATCAGGCGTATCTGTAATCACGGCTACCCCGCTGGCATATATATTCTTCACATCGCTTTTTACCAGGCTGAGGATAATGTCAATATCATGTATCATGAGGTCAAGTATCACGCTCACTTCCGTGCCGCGCGGATTGAACTGCGCAAGCCTGTGCACCTCAATGAACATGGGATTGTGGCTGTATTCCTTTGCAGACACATAGGCAGGATTAAATCTTTCCACATGGCCAACCTGCATTTTTACGTTGGCCTCCCTGACCATGGTTATCAAACGTTTTGCTTCATCCAGGTCTTTGGTGATAGGCTTTTCCACGAAAACATGTTTCCCCTTCCTGATGGCTTTTTCACAAAGTTCAAAATGGTGTTGTGTAGGCGTTACAATATCCACTACGTCAACTTCGTCCAGAAGCGCCTCAATAGAAGAGAAATGTTTTACCTTATATTTTCCAGCTACTTCTTTTGCAGTCTCTGCATCAGGATCATAAAAGCCCACTAAGTCTACATTTTTTATCTCCAACCAATTATTTAAATGGAATTTGCCCAGATGCCCTACACCGAATACACCTACTTTTAACATGATAATATCTTTAGACGCAAAGTTAAGATTTATTCTATCTGTACGATAAGACAATTATCATACAAAAGAAATAGACCTGCGTTTTTTTTCATTTTATCTTCTTCTGTGTCCGCCTAACCCGAGCGAACCTAAGATGCTGCGGGCAATGTAGCCGGTAAGCGTAGTAGTTGCTGTACGCATGGCTGACTTTATCAAAGGATTATCCAGGATGGTTTTTTCTTTTTTCCCGGCCTGTTTATTATCAATCACAGTCCCGGTTGCCGCCTGCTCTAATTTTTGTGTAAGCATTTCATAAGCGCTTAGGCTATCCAGCGATACATTGTATTTCGCAGCCAGTTTGCTCTGGCTTACAATAGCATCAATTTCATTGCCGGACAACACATCCATGCGGCTTCTTGGAGAGCACAGCAAAGTATATACAAGAGGCGTGGGTATGCCTTTTTCATTCAGCAGTGATACCATAGCCTCGCCTATACCCATTTGCGTAAGCAAGTCTTCGGTTTTGTAGAACTCTGTCAGTGGAAAATTCTCTGCAGCCGTTTTGATATTCTTCCTGTCTGCTGCAGTAAATGCACGCAGGGAGTGTTGGATCTTCATTCCCAGTTGGCCGAGTATATTAGCGGGAATGTCTTGGGGGTTTTGCGTAGAAAAGAAGATGCCTATGCCTTTGGAGCGTATCAGCTTTATAATAGTTTCTATCTTTTGCAGTAATGCGTCAGAAGCTTCACTAAACAAGAGGTGCGCCTCGTCTATAAATATGACCAGCTTTGGCTTATCAAGGTCTCCTTCTTCCGGGGAGCTTGCGTAGAGCTCATCCAGCATTTGCAACATGAATGTTGAAAAGAGTTTAGGCCGGTCTTGCATGTCTGTTACGCGTAATATATTTACCATTCCGCGGCCGTCAGCATTTATACGCATCAGATCTTCTACTTCAAACGTTGGTTCACCAAAAAACTGGTCGGCATGTTGCTGCTGAAGTTCAACTACTTTTCGAAGTATAGTCCCTATTGATGTGGTTGATATCTTTCCATAGAGCTGCTCTATATCCTTTTTGCCTTCATTGCTTGTATACTGTAGTATTTTTATGAAGTCTTTTAAGTCAATCAGCGGTAGTTTATTATCATCACAGTATTTAAAAATGATTGCTACGATGCCGGCTTGTGTATCATTGAGCCCTAATATTTTACTTAGCAATATGGGACCGAACTCACTAACCGTTGCTCTTAAGCGTGTGCCTTTTTCAGCACTCAAACTTAAGAACTCTACAGGGTAAGCTTCGGGTATGTAATCGAGATTCAGCAGCTTATACCGTTCTGCTATTTTTTCATTCAAAGCGCCCGGCGCTCCTAAGCCGCTTAGATCGCCTTTGATATCTATCATCATTACAGGCACGCTGTTATCGCTGAATATTTCTGCCAGCACCTGCAATGTTTTTGTTTTACCTGTACCCGTTGCTCCTGCAATCAATCCGTGGCGATTCATTGTTTTCAAAGGGAGGTAAACACCCGCTTCAGGTACAGTGGCGCCGTTCAATATACCAACGCCAATCTTTACACTTTCGGCCTTAAAAGTATACCCGTCATTCATTGTTTTGATAAAAGATTCTGCTGACATAGATTACAATTTTACGTATTTAGACTCCACATACTGCCCATAAAACAAGCTTGCCTGCCTGTCGAACTTTTGCGTATCTTCTGTTGTGTAAAAAGTTCTACGGTTTTTCTGCGATAATTTTGATTCGATCTCCGGGTGTCTTTTTAAATAATCAGCAAGGCTGTCGGCCACGATTTTTCCCTGTGAAACCACTGTGATGCCAACCGGCATAAACTCTTCAATTTTAGCTTTTAAAAGTGGGTAATGGGTACAGGCCAGCAATACCGTATCTATATTTTTATCCTGTTTCAGCAAGCCATGAATATGTTTTTTTACAAAATAATCTGCGCCTTTGCTTTCGTGTTCATTGTTCTCTACCAAAGCAACCCACATGGGGCAGGCTTCTTGTACTACCTTTACTTCCGGGAAAAATTTATTAACCTCTATTTTATAAGAATCAGACTGCACGGTGCCCGGCGTAGCCATTATGCCTATTTTTTTTGTGTTGGAATAATCACCGATGACTTCACTTGTGGGCCGTACAATACCCAGCACTCTTTTTTCGCTGTAATCTTGCGGCAAAAATTCTTCCTGTATCTTTCTCAAAGCCTTGGCAGAAGCCGTGTTGCAGGCAATAATTACCAAAGGGCAGTTTTGATCAAAAAACCATTTTACGCTTTGCAATGTGTATTCGTAAACAGTTTCAAATGAACGTGTTCCATACGGAGAGCGTGCATTGTCGCCGAGGTAAATATAATCGTACTCGGGGAGCAGGGCAGTAATTTCTTTCAGAATGGTAAGTCCGCCAAAGCCGGAATCGAAAACGCCGATGGGTGAGTATGCTTGCATATATCAAATTTAAACAAAAGCTTGCTTATAATGTATTTAAGGATAATGTTTTTTCATCTGCGCATTGATGTAATAAAATATATCTTCACGGCTTTGGTGCGTTCTCAGCCACTTATAAGAAGGCTGTGTTTTCTGTATAAAATTATGTAGTTCTGCACCTTTCAAACCGGTGAATGATTGTACAAGCTCGGGATTGTACCTGAACCGGATGTATTGCTGTTGCTCAAGGTATTCAAATTGTTTATAGGCACGTTTTTTTCTTTTTTCTCTTTTGCTGAAAAGGTTATCAATACTTATACCCAGGCCTACGCCTGAATTATTATTATCAAATAATTTTTTGATCTGGCCGTTTCGCTGAATAAATTCATTTCTACGCTCTGTGCTGTCGCGCTGGTAATCTGTATAGCTGTATGCCGATACTACTACATCTTTCATGGTAGTGGTTACAGGTTTTACAATAACCCTTATCGTATCGAGCTCATACAACAGCTGTGTATAGATAAATTCATATTGCTCATAGCCAGGAGCTGCTACGAGGATTTTATTACCTACAGAAACATTGATCCCAAACTGGCCGAACCTGTTTGTACGTGCAATAAATTTGCTGTTGAGGTTTTCTATCTTAACGGCGGAGACCGGTTCGCGGGTAATACTGTCAATCACAAACCCGTATACGGTTTTGCTTTGTGCATTGCACAAACAAGTGATAAATACAAACACCGGCATAATAAACAATTGCTTCATATGGCAAAAATACTATTCCTCTATATAAGGAAATGGTAAAAGAAAAGCCGCTCAATCGAGCGGCTTAATTTATCTATCAATACTTAAAGTATTAATTATGATTTTTGTAAGTGAGGGAACGGAGCAGGAACTGTGCTTGGTCCTTCTTCAGTAGTTGGGTAAAGGTCTACTGCGTTTGCGTTACCATCGTTACCATATTGGAAGATGATGCGGCTTTCAGAGATACCTTGTCTTTCTACTAAGTAGTTTCTTACTACGTTTGCTCTATCCCAGCTCAGTTGCTGAGCTCTTTTGTTAGATGAACCGTAAGCTACAACTTTCACTTTACAGTTAGGGTTAGCGTTCAGTTGAGAAGCTGCATTTGCTAAAGCTGATTCAGCACCGCTGCTAAGATTTACGCTGGAACCTGAGAAAGTTACGCTTGGTAAGCTTGTAATTGCGCAGTCAGCAGCAACAACTACAGGAGCCTGGTTGCAACATGGGTCAGTACCAACGCCATCAGCGTCTACAGGGAACCATGTGTTTGGAGTAACAACTTGTTTGTCACGGCAATCAGGAACACCGTCACCATCTGTATCTAAGCTACGTCCGCGAGTATCAACTGCACAACCAGCAGGAGTGTTAGGCTCAAGATCGAATTGATCAGTTACGCCATCACCATCAGCATCTGGAAGTGGTTTTGTAGATTTCAACTCAGAATATACGTAGTTGTTAGGATTAACCCACCAAAGTGGTTCAATTGCTCTTGCAGAGCTACCTAAGTTAAAGTTGAATTTCAACTGAGTAGAGCTTACAGTTGCATTACGTCCCTGAGGCTGAACTGCAAGACCTGCTAAGATATCAGAGTTATTTAAAACAGTAGTAAATTTCTGCTCAACACCGATATTGAAACGAGGAGATACTTTAAAAGCTACACCCATACCATAGTTAAGACCATGGCGGTTGATTCTGTCTTCGCTTCCAACTGCGTTAGATCTTGAACCATCACCGCGATCTAACACGATAGTTTCGTAACGCTTGTTATCTTCAAGAGACAGGAATGGGTTATCTTCAGAAGAGAAAGCATCTTTAACTTTAGACCTAATATCTGATCTTGAACCGGTAACACCTGCTAACTTTTGACCTCCATCAACGTTAACGCCAACTCTTGCTGAGTTAAAACTATAACCAGCTAAAAGGTACCAGTCAACTTTAGAATTACCTCTGTAGCCGCTGATAGCATTCAGGCTGGCCAAAAGGTCTAATGATCCCTGGTGCATATTAGTCCTGTAGTTGTGCAGGTAAGGAGTTGCACTCAAAGCGGATGTTCTGGCACGGTAATCATGGCCGTACATAATATGGAAACCATATTGAGGCCTGATAGAGAATACGTGGCCTACTGCTTTCCTCAAAGAGAAAGTAGCGCCATAGCCTAATGTAGGATCAATTGAAGAGATCAGGAAAGACGGTCCTACGCCTAAGCTTAACTCCCACATATTTCTCGGTTTTGCAGGGTAAGGATAAGCATCCGTTACGAAACGGTTTTGCTGATCAGCATTTTTTACCATTTCAGAATTATAAACCCATGCATTATCTGCATCGGTTCCTACATAAGTTTTGTGTAGGTTCACAGGAGTAGTAGTGGTAGTAGTTGTAGTAGTCTCTACCGTGGTAACTTCCTGTGCAAATGAAGCTGTAGAAATTAAGCCTAATAGGCCCAGCATCACAGTGTACTTTTTGTTTGCCATAGATATGATTTAAAATTTTTGTTTAAGGTTTTATTTCCGAATATTCGATGCAAAGATATTCACATATTATTAATTACCAAATTCTAATAGTAAATTTTGTTTTAAAATAACGCTTCACTATTGTTAACCCAGGTAAGAACTAAATTGTAAACAAATTTACACATTTTAACAAATCACAAACCATGCCAAACTTATAAATCCGGTCAAATCTTTGGCAAAAATACCCACATATTTTAGGTAGCTTACCATAAATGTTAATTATATTGCGTGCTAATCTACTAAAAGCATAACAAGGTTGAAAAAAGCTGCTAAGGTCCTGGAAACAGAACTGGAGAAATTTGAGGAACATTTTAAACAAGCCGTTAAGAGTAAAGTACCTTTGCTCGACAGGGTAATGCATTATATTGTTAAACGCAAAGGAAAGCAGCTCAGGCCAATGTTCGTTCTCTTAAGCGCCAAGCTGGGAGGGGAGATCAATGAAAAGAGTTACAGGGCAGCTTCACTGGTAGAATTATTGCATACTGCTACGCTTGTACACGATGATGTGGTAGATGAAGCAATGGAAAGAAGAGGTTTCCTTTCATTAAATGCAGCCTGGAAAAACAAAATTGCTGTGCTGGTGGGCGACTACCTGCTCTCAAAAGGACTTTTACTGTCACTGGACAACGGAGATTTTAAAACGTTACAAATTCTGTCCAAGGCTGTAAAGCAAATGAGCGAGAGCGAATTGCTGCAGGTGGAAAAATCGCGCAAGCTTAACCTGGATGAAAATGTTTATTATAATATTATAGATGGCAAAACAGCTTCTCTGCTATCCTCCTCCTGCGGCGCTGGCGCCTGCTCCACGTTTGAGCGTATGGAAGATGTGGAACGACTGGAACTTTTTGGGAAAAAAGTAGGCATGGCCTTTCAGATCAAAGACGATCTGTTTGATTATGGATCAGAAGATATAGGAAAGCCAACCGGCAACGACATTAAAGAAAAAAAACTAACCCTCCCCCTGATCTACACGCTGAACAATTGTGATGCAGATTTAAGAAAGAAGATCATCTACATTATTAAAAATCAAAACCAGGACAAAGAAAAAGTTGCCTTCGTGATCAGCCAGGTAGAAAAAGCAGGCGGCATTCAGTACGCCACCGAAAAAATGTACCGGTTCCGCGATGAAGCCCTGGAACTTTTATTTCATTATCCTAAAACAGACGTGCGTGATGCGCTGGAAGAACTTGTGAGATTTACCACCGACAGAAAATATTAATGCCTGAAAAGCGATGGACCATATTACCATATGATGAACTGCACACCAGGGCCCTGCATGCAGTGCTGAAGATAAATCCTATACTTTGCAGAATACTTACGCAAAGGCAAATCTATACTTTCGAGAAGGCAAAGGAATTTTTCCGGCCGGAACTGGCAAGGCTGCACGACCCGTTCCTGATGAAAGATATGGAAAAAGCAGTCGCCAGGATTGAGGCTGCCATCCAGAAGCAGGAAAAAATACTGGTTTATGGAGATTATGATGTAGACGGCACTTCTTCAGTAGCGTCTGTATTTTCTTTTTTGAAAAAAATTTACGGCCAGGTTGATTTTTACATCCCCCACAGGTACCGCGAAGGTTATGGCATTTCCCGCCAGGGAATAGACTTTGCACGGGAAAACAACTTTACCCTGGTGATTTCGCTGGACTGCGGCATTAAATCTGTTGAGCTGATAGCTTATGCACGCCAGATCGGTATAGATTTTATTGTCTGTGACCACCACCTGCCGGAGGCTGTGATACCGGAAGCGGTAGCCGTTTTAAACCCCAAACAGGCAGATTGCCATTACCCGTATAAAGAATTGTGCGGCTGTGGGGTAGGCTTCAAGCTGATGCAGGCACTGGCGGCACATTTCGCTATGCCGGCAGACAGCTACCTGGAATACCTTGATCTGGCAGCAACAGCTATTGCGGCAGATATTGTACCCATTGACGGGGAGAACCGCATACTCGCCTACTATGGTTTAAAAAAAATAAATACTAACCCTTCTGTGGGCATTAAAACATTGCTGGAGCTTGCAGAAAAAAAAGATTATGTAGACATCAGCGGTATTGTGTTTATTGTAGCGCCAAGGATCAATGCTGCCGGCCGTATGGACGATGCCAAAAAAGCCGTAAGCCTGTTTATAGAAAAAGATCCGAAGAAGGCTTTTGAGCTGGCAAAGGCGCTGCACAGCGACAATACAGACAGGAGAGAAGCGGACGCATTTATAACCACCGAAGCATTAGATCTGATCGTGAATGATGAAAGATTTCTTACACGCAAATCTACCGTAGTGTTCAGGCCGCACTGGCACAAAGGCGTGGTGGGCATTGTAGCTTCCCGGCTTATTGAAACCTATTACCGCCCAACAATTGTGCTCACGGAAAACGAAGGGATCGTAAGCGGCAGCGCACGCAGCGTTACAGGCTTTAATCTGTACGAAGCTATCCATGCATGCCGGGAACACCTGCTGGGATACGGAGGTCATTTTGCTGCGGCAGGCTTAACGCTGCTTCCGGAGAACGTGGAGAAATTTGCGGAAGCCTTTGAGCAGGTGGTAGCAGCAACCATTGCCCAGGAATCTCTTTCGCCGGAAATAATTATCGACACTGAGATCAGTTTTAAAGATATCACCCTGTCTTTTTACAATATCATCAGCCAGATGGAGCCTTTCGGGCCGGCTAATATGCGCCCGGTATTTCTCTCGCGCAATGTAGAAGTACTGGACGGCTGCAGGGTGGTTAAAGAAAAGCATGTAAAGTTCGTGCTACGCCAGCACAACACCATATTCACAGGTATAGGCTTTTTTATGTCAGAAAAATTTGAAGCACTGTGCTCGGGAAAAACAAAATATATTGATGTAGTATATACCTTAGACCTCAATGAATGGAACGGAGTGAAAACAGTACAGCTCAAAGTTGTGGATTTCAGGATGGCTGAAATATAAAAACTTACTAAATAATAAGCTGATCAGGCTGTTTTATCATCATTTTCCCTACATTTGCACTCCGAACTTTTCGGAATAACCTAAACCCTATTATTAAGCCCTTTAAATGTCTATTTAATTATGGCAGTAAAAATCAGATTACAAAGACATGGGAGCAAAAAACGTCCGTTCTACTTTATCGTAGTAGCAGATGCACGTTCTCCCAGAGATGGAAAATTCATCCAGAAACTAGGCACCTACAATCCATTGACAGTTCCTGCAACTATTCAACTCGATCGCCAGAAAGCATTGGAATGGTTACACAAAGGAGCACAGCCAACCGACACAGTACGCCAGATCTTATCTTTCAAAGGAGTGCTTTATTTAAAACACTTATTGAGAGGTGTGAAATTAGGCTTGTTCGATGAAGCTGCCGCTATGGAAAAGTTTCAGGCCTGGTACGACGAACATGAAAAAGCTGTTGCCAAAAAAGCCGAAGAGCACAAAAAGCAACAAAAGGACAAACGCAGACCTGCTTTCAAAAAAGTTGAAAAATCTACAGAAGCAACTGCTCAGCAAGAGGCAGCTCCTTCTGCTGAAAGCACTCCGGAAGGAGAAACAGGAGAAACTGCACAACCTGAAGCATAAGATTTTCCACGTCGATAAAATTAAGTTCCGTACAAACTGTTGCGGAACTTTTTTTAATGCATAATTGACTATTTTTGTTGTATAAAATAATTGTATGGCAACTGCAAAACCTATTGTAGCAGCTGAGTTCAGCTATGAAACCCTGGAAGAGACCTTAGACGTAAAACCGGGTAAAGCCAGGCTGGTGATAGGCATTCCCAAAGAAGAAGCCATGCAGGAAAACCGCATTTCCCTGATACCCGAAGCAGTGCAGGTGCTGGTAAACAATGGCCACCAGGTAACCGTGCAATCCAAAGCGGGTGAAGGAAGTAAATTTACCGACAAAGACTACAGCGATGCCGGCGCAAAAATAGTAAGCTCCAGGGCAGAAGTGTTCAAATCTGCCATCATCATAAAAAGTGCACCGATCACGGAATGCGACCTGCCGCATTTACAAAAAAATCAAACCATCATTTCACCGCTGCACTACTCGCTGCTGAATAAAAAAATACTGGAAGTTTTATTAAACAAAAAAATATCGGCGCTTGGCTTTGAACTCATCAAAGATGACAGCGACAGCTTCCCGATCGTGCGAAGCATGAGTGAAATCGCAGGCAGCGCTTCTATGCTCATAGCCGGGCAGCACCTTGATTCGCTGAACAATGGAAAAGGTGTTTTACTGGGCGGCATCAGCGGCATACCGCCAACGAAAGTAATCATCATCGGGGCAGGAATCGTAGGCGAATATGCTGCAAGAGCGGCGCTTGCTTTAGGCGCTTCGGTAAAAGTTTTTGACAACGATATCTACAGGCTTAAACGCCTGCAAAACCACATCGGCCATCGCGTGTGGACCAGTGTTATAGAGCCGAACATTCTGAGCAAGCAAATCAAGACCTGTGAAGTAGCCGTTGGCGCATTAAACAATACCAAAGGCCGCGTTCCTGTAGTTGTTACGGAAGAAATGGTTGCGCAGATGCGTCCGGGAAGTGTGATTGTGGATGTATGCATAGACAGGGGAGGCTGCTTTGAAACCAGCGAAATTACTACCCACGAAAATCCTACGTTTACCAAATACGGAGTAATACATTATTGTGTACCTAACATTGCCAGCGGCTTTGCACGCACGGCCAGCCAGGCTATCAGCAACGTTTTGTCTCCCTTGCTGATGAACATTGCAGATGAAGGCGGTTTTGAGCATTTGTTGTGGCACGATTTTAACCTGCGCGATGCCATATACCTGTACAAAGGCTACTCAACAAATTTTCATATCAGTGAAAGGTTCGGCCTGAAATATACCGATCTGCATTTAATCCTTGCATCCAAGAGTTAAACAATCTGTTTATTCTTCTTCATCTAAAGCCTGATCCAGTAAGGATTGCAGTGAAGATAAGCGAGCTTTTGTTTCTTCCTCTTTGATCATGAATTGCCCGGCCTGGTTTTGTTCTGTAGCAAACCAGAGTATAGCCATAGCAATGTAGTCCTGCATGTCTTTCCCGGCAAAGTTTATTTTGAAAAATACAATCTTATCATTGATCAGTTTTACTGTTTTACGCACCAGCTCTTCATCGTTTTTATTTACTTTTAAACGATAGGTTCTGTCGCCTACTACAATATTGATCACAATGATGTCTGTCATGCAGCTATTAAGAGTTTAGCAGGTGAAGGCAACTGTCTATTTCTTTCAGATAGGCGTCAATTCTTGCATTCAGCGTTTTCTTCTCTTGGTCTGTCCAGTTTTGCACGCCCAGTTTTTTTACATCCAGCTGTTGCTGCAATACAGAAATATCGTTCCTGCTCAATGCCAGTTCTTTTGAAGTCCGGTGAAGTTCTTCTTTAAGATTTTCATTCTCTTTCTGCAGGCGTTTATAGCGCCGGAGCAACTGCTGCAATTTTTCTTCAAGGCTTTGAAGCTGTGTGTTATCCATAGTATCCGGGTATAAATTTGGTTGTGAATAACTGGAATACGCTACATTTTTTTTACTTTCTTACCTCTGCATTTAATTCCTTTATGAAACCATTGGTAAGCTTACTCATCATAGCATCAATTTCCTTATCGGTGAGTGTTTTCTGATCATCCATAAAAGTAAAATTGATGGCTACAGATTTTTTATCCTTGCCTAATTTATCGCTCTCAAAAATATCGAATAAGCGCACATCTTTCAATAAATTTAAATTTGATTTGCTGATGATGTTTTGGATGCTTTCATAATTTACCGATTTATCCAATACCATTGCCAGGTCTCTCTGCACGGCCGGGAACCTGCTCACTTCCTTATACAGGATGGTTTGTTTTTCTTTCAGGTAAAGTACAGCAGCCATATCAATATCCGCATAAAAAACTTCATGCCTGATGTCGAATTGTGTGGCTTTGTTTTTAGGTACAGTAATGATCTTTCCCACTTGTATCTTATCTGATATCAGCGCCACGCCGGCTTCCTGCTCCAGGATTTTGTACTTAAGTTTTTGAAAACCCAGCAAATGCATGACTGCTTCTGCAATTCCTTTCAACCGGAAAAAAGACTGCGGCTTTCCTTTTTCATTCCATGCTTCTTCATACGTTTTACCTGTAATGTACAAAGCCAGTTTTTCCTGCTCGGCATATTGGCCGGCCTCTTTGACAGCATAAGTTTTACCGAATTCAAAAAACTGCAGGTTGGCATTTTTCCTGTTGATGTTATAAGCCAATGCCTCCAGGCCGGTTTCAAGCATGGATGGGCGCATTACATCCAGTTCAGCGCTGAGGTTGTTCAGCATTTTTACAGTAGAGCTTAACTCTTCTTCGGTATAATATTTACTGTTGGTAATGGAGTTGGTCATGATCTCGTTGAAACCAAGCCCCAC
Source organism: Haoranjiania flava (assembly GCF_025631005.1). Classification (NCBI taxonomy): domain Bacteria; kingdom Pseudomonadati; phylum Bacteroidota; class Chitinophagia; order Chitinophagales; family Chitinophagaceae; genus Haoranjiania; species Haoranjiania flava. The sequence continues at coordinate 162,190 of NZ_JAOTPL010000005.1, read as the reverse complement.
CAGGAAGTTAGCGATCTTCTCTTTGGTATCTTCTTTTAAAGTATACGGGTCAATAGCGGGTGTGATGCTGATGGTTGCAGGGATCTCAATATTATCCAGGCCGTCTATACGTAAGATCTCTTCTACAATATCTGCGGGCAGGCTAATGTCGGGCTTGCTGTAGGGCACTGCCAGCACAATTTCATCTGTAGCATCTTTTACTTTTTCAAAGCCCAGCGCTTCCAGCACATTCACAATGGTATCGTGGTGGTAGTTTTTGCCGCTGAGTTTTTTCAGGTAATGATATTTTAAAGAAACTGTTTTTTTCTCTTTAGGTTCCGGGTAAATGTCCACCACTTCCGAGCTTATCTCTCCTCCTGCAATTTCTTTTACCAGCATGGCTGCACGCTTCAGCACATTTACGGTATTGCTGATGTCTACCCCTTTCTCAAAGCGTGTAGCAGCATCGGTTCTGAGCCCGTGGCGGAAAGATGTTTTACGGATCGACACCGCATCGAAGGCTGCACTTTCCAGGAAAATATTTGTAGTTGCTTCCGTTACACCACTCTCGATTCCTCCAAAAACGCCGGCAATGCACATGCCCCCATCTTCATTACAGATCATCAGGTCTTCGGAAGAAAGTTTTCTCTCTTTTTCGTCTAAAGTGATAAAAGTTGTTGCCTCCGGAAGATTTTTCACAATCGCATGATTGCCGGTGATCTTTGCAGCATCAAAAGCATGCAGGGGCTGTCCTGTCTCGTGCAGTATAAAGTTGGTAATGTCTACAATATTGTTGATGGGGCGCAGGCCAATGGCTCTAAGCTTGTCCTGCAGCCATTGAGGTGAAGGCGCCACGGTGACATTGCTTATGGTTACGCCGGCATAGCGGGGGCATGCTTCCGTATTTTCTACCGTAACTTTTACAGGCAGGTTATTGTTGTCTGCTTTGAAGCCGTTTTTAAAAGGGCTTACAGGCTTCTGCCCTTTGTTCTCATGCCGTACCAGGTAAGCACATACATCTTTTGCCACGCCAAAATGAGACATGGCATCCATGCGGTTGGGCGTAAGGCCTATCTCGTATATTTTATCTTCATAAACGGAAAAATATTCCGAAGCAGGCGTGCCGGGCTTCAGATCTTGCGGCAGCACCATAATGCCTTCATGGCTCTGGCCCATGCCGAGTTCATCTTCTGCACACAGCATGCCGTAGCTCTCCTCTCCACGTATCTTTGCAACCCGCATAGTCATTGGCTCTCCTACGGATGGATATAGTGTAGCGCCTACTGTTGCTACTGCCACTTTCTGACCTGCAGCTACATTTGGTGCACCGCAAACAATTTTCAGGGGCGCCTCTGCACCTACATTCACAGTAGTACATTTTAATTTATCAGCATTGGGGTGTTGTTCGCAGGTAAGCACTTCGCCAATCACCACGCCTTTCAGTCCCCCTTTAATACTTTCATAATCTTCAAGGCTCTCCACTTCAAGCCCAATGGAAGTAAGTATTCTGGATAATCTTTCGGGTTCAATTTTTTCGGGTAAATATTCACTCAACCATTTATAAGAGATAGTCATGTTCGCTGTAATTTGGAAGGCAAATTTAAGCATTTGGTTTCATGTGTATATTTTTTATTTTTTCTTTATGGTCACATGGAATAGCCTTTATTCATCCGCGGTTGGTATGCACCTATGCTTATGGCTATTTCATGTGTATATTTTTTATTTTTTCTTTATGGTCACATGGAATAACCTTTATTCATTCGCGGTTGGTATGCAACTTTGCTTATGGCTATTTCATGTGTATATATTTATTTGTTTTTTCAGTTGCCACATGGAATAACCATTTTTTTAGATTCAATACTCATTCCCGGTTGGTGTGCATATTATTGCTCATGAATATTTCATGTGTGTATATTTTATTTGTTTTTCTGTTTGCCAAACGGAATAACCATTTTTTTAGATTCAATACTCATTCCCGGTTGGTGTGCATATTATTGCTCATGAATATTTCATGTGTGTATATTTATTTGTTTTTTCAGTTGCCACATGGAATAACCAGCTTTTTAGATTCCATACTCATTCACGGTTGGTATAGATTCCTAATCTTTATGGTTATTTCAGATAAATTCTTAAAATACTACCTTTGTTGCACTCAACTGTTCGTATGAAAAAGAAAACACCCAACTATTTATTGTCTGTTTTAACCAACAAATGCCCGCGATGCAGGCAGGGCAACCTATTTGTTTCGCGGAAGCCATATGCGTTAAAGCATAACAGGTTCATGAAAATGAACGAAACCTGCCCCGTTTGCGGGCAACCTACGGATATTGAGGTTGGGTTCTACTATGGTACCAGCTATGTGAGCTATGCCTTAACGGTGGCTTTTTCCGTAGCAACTTTCATTGCGTGGAAAGTATTGATCGGGATGAGTTTCTCGATAGATGACAACCGGGTGTTTTATTGGTTTTTTGTAAACCTGGTCCTGCTGCTGGTAATGCAGCCGTTGTTCATGCGGTTTGCACGAAGCCTTTGGCTGAGCTGGTTTGTAAAATACAACCCGCGCTGGCAGGATGAAGCTGTAAAAGAAAACGAACGCGTGATTAAAGAATACATGAAAGGCTGGTGATCATTAGCTTTCGGCATCATCCTTCACTTCTTCATCTACATTACCGATTACTTTTTCACTGGTGCGCTTCACAGGGTTTTTATGCGCTTCGGTGTATTCACGGCGGCTTCTTAAAATATCGATACATTTATAAAGCGACTCCAGTGTAGAAGCAGCGTCGGCTTTGTTTTTCCCTGCAATATCAAAAGCAGTCCCGTGATCGGGGCTTGTTCGCACTATGGGCAAACCTGCTGAAAAGTTTACCCCGTCTCCTGTTGCAAGAGACTTAAAAGGGATCAGCCCCTGATCGTGATACATGGCAAGCACGGCATCAAAGCGGCTGTACTGCCCCCGCGCAAAGAACGCGTCTGCACTGTACGGCCCGAAACATAGCATGCCCTTTTGCTTTGCCTGCCTGATAGCCGGCTTAATAATTTTTTCCTCCTCATCGCCAATCAGCCCTTCATCGCCGGCATGCGGGTTTAGGCCCAGCACAGCAATCTTCGGCTTGTCTATACCAAAATCTTTTTTAAGGCTTTCGTTGAGCAACTGCAATTTGCCCATAATAACTTCTGTAGAAATATGATTGGCAATTTCTTTCACAGGCACATGCTCGGTAACCACCGCCACGCGCATATTGTCTGCTACAAGCAGCATCAGCACATCTTTACGGCCGAAAGCATCGCGCAGGTAAGGCGTATGGCCGCTGTACTGAAACTGTTCTGACTGTATTGTTTTTTTATGGATCGGCAAAGTAACAATGCCATCTATCCACGCTTCTTTCAACGCGTCTACCGCGTTTTGCAAAGAAAGAAATGCGTACTTGCCGTTCTGCTCATCCAGCTGCCCGGGATTGATGTTTACTTCCTCGTCCCAGGAGCTGAAAAGGTTTATCTGCTTTTGATTGAGCCTGGTTTTATCTTTTACCGGGCTGTATGCAAAGTTGATCTCCCCGATTGTTTTCTTATAAAAATTAATGCATTTACTGTTGGCAAAAACTACCGGTGTACACAATTCATTGATACGCGTATCGCTCAAAGATTTTATGATCAGTTCTAAACCAATTCCATTAATATCGCCACATGTAAAACCGATCACCGGCTTTTTTAAATCGCTCATCTGTATTAATTTTTATAGAAAGTAAGAGCACAAATTTACATATTAAAATTGTTAATTTACGCTTAGAAATACAAGACGGTGCATTTTCTTACAACCTGTTTTTAATGCGTTCTTTTAAAAGAATAATGCTTTTGAATAAAATAATTGGCCGTCTGTATCACTGCCACGCCGGCTATCAGCGCCAGCGAAGGATGCCAGTGCAGGCCTTCCACAAAGAACCTTAAAAGATAATAAGAAATAATTGCTTCCAAAACAGTAGAGTAACAAAACCTGAAAAACTGGGTGCGCTTCTCCAGCACAGAACCACGGAACACATAATTTTTATTCAGGTAAAAACCAACCAGCACAGTTATAGATAACGAGGTAAAAAACGCTGCAATATAGGCAGGTGCAGGCAGTGGGCCAAACTTGCCCGAATCATACAAATGATAGCTGAAGTGGAATACAATTATGTTTATTAAAAAACATACGCCCCCCACAGCAAGGAAGCGGTACACCTGCTTGGGCATTACTTTCCTGAATACCGGATAAAAAATATCGAGCATCTGCAACATCAGCCTGTGAAATGTATATTTATTCTTCTTCAGCATTGCAAAATACTAATACCCGGGCTTTTGATGTGTTAGTTCATACAATGTGCCTGTAGGAAAATTATTTGCGCGTATCCAATCCAGTAACCTGGCAAAACGCCGTGTCATCTTATCGCCGGTATTGGAAATGGTATAAGATGGCAGCCTGAAGTTCTGATTACTGATATCTGCAAACTCCCAGGGATGAAAATAAATGTTTACATAGCCGTCTTTATCGTACGCGCGTTTTAGCAGGTACCTGTACACATTAAATGGCAGGTTGTGAAAACTCAGCCAGAATAGAGGAAACCGCGACAGCGGCGATACAGATGCCGGTATTTGTATCAGCCTGCCTTCTTTATACAGCGTGCGCGGTATGTGCAGCTTATTGTACCTGCCCGGCAACCAGGTAGGGTTCACCGATGAGTTATATCTGTAACCCGCATCAGCAACGGCCTCGGGGTTTACATCCTGCATACGCGGCATTCGCAGGCCATACACTTTGCTGCCGCTGATCGCTTCTAAAACAAGTTTCGAATGCAGCAGGTCTCTTTCATGAAAGGCGGAGTGATAATAAGTATGCGATGCAATCTCGTGGCCTTGCTCTGCCATGCGCTTAATAATATCTTCATTGTTTTGAGCAAACACTGCAGTGATAAAGAAGGTAGCTTTTACATGATACCTGTTCAACAGGTTCAGTATGGTTTCAACGCCCGTGCGCGAGATACTCAACTGTTCTTCCAAAGATATGGTACCATTGTATTCCAATGGCATATCAAACTCTTCCACATCGAAACTTATACAAACCATGATCAGAAATTTTTGTTTTTGATAATGTACGCCGGGCGGTTCTTGGTTTGCTTAAATATTTTACCAATATAAATGCCGAGGATGCCAAGTATCACCAACTGCAGCCCTCCGAAGAAAACGATAGTCATTATCAACGAAGCCCAGCCGGAGATTTCAACATCGTACACGAAAGACCAGATCACATAAGGAATGTAGAGCAATGACATGGCTGCAAAAAAGAAACCTAAATATACCGCAATGTGCAGCGGCTTTGTGCTGAAAGAAGTGATGCCCGTCATAGCCAGGCGAAGCATCTTCTTTAGACTGTATTTGCTCTCACCGGAGAACCTTTCATCGGCCGTGTAGTAAATTGCTTTCTGCGAAAAGCCCACCCACCGCGTTAATCCGCGCAGGAAAGGTTCTTTGTCTTCAATATTGTTTAATACGTTTACCACACTCCGGTCGAGCAGCCGGAAATCTGCGCTGCCCTCTTCTATTTTCACATCAGAAATAGTATTGATAAATTTATAATAAAACCGTGAAGAACATCTCTTGAAGCGCGGCGCTTTTTTAGCGTAGCTTCTCAGCGTAAACACAATGTCGTAGCCTTGCTCCCACTCAGCTATCATCTGGCCGATCATTTCTGGCGGATGTTGCATATCGCAATCCATAGAAATCACTGCATCTCCGGAAGCGTGATCCATGCCTGCTTTCAGGGCAAGCTGGTGGCCGAAGTTCCTGGAAAATTCTATATATTTTACAGCAGTATTTTCGGCGGCAAGCTTTTGAAGCATATGGCCGCTGCCATCACTGCTGCCGTCATTCACGAAAATTACTTCGAATGCATAATCCGCCAGGCTATCAAAAACGTGCCTGACCTTACAGAATACTGCTTCTATATTGGAAGCTTCGTTATAAGCGGGTATAACAACAGATATTGTTTTCATCCGAAATTTTTTTTATTTTTTCAATGGCTCCCGGTATTATCGTTGAAATTTACCATATATCTTTTTATAGATTTTATCAGGCTATTCATCAGGCAAGTTTTAACGTAACGCGTATTTCTTATCAAAATCTTTTACTGTAAGCAATTCCACAATTATCTGCAACCATACGAAAATACAAGGCAAGGCCTTTAAAGAATAGGTATTGATGTATTGCCTGCGAATATATGCCGGAAAAATATCTGAAGGTGAAAAACAGGTAAGCAGCATTACAAAAAACAACAGGAAATAAACCCAATGTGTTTTTCTTTTTTGTATTGAAAACCAGATCATGACACCGGCAACCGCTATGATGTACGTGGGTGACTCTGAGCCCGAACTGAAAAGCACTACAAACAGTAAGGTTGATGCTACTATTAACAACTGAAAATAGATATTGCTGTATTGCTTTATACGCAAATAAGGCAAAGCAAAGATGGGTAAGCCGATAGCTAAAAAAACAAGGTTGGAGATATCAGGCCTGTGAAATATCCTGCGGAACACGCCCATCAAAGAAATGTCCTGGCCGCTTGTGGCAGCTAAGTTTGCCTGGTTCTTTTCCAGCAGGCGTATATACCAGTCGGCATATGACTGTACCGTAAAGCCGGCGCCGAAAAATAACATGGGCAGGCAAAAAAATACCAGCGCAACCACAATGAAAGCTGTAATAAATTTCTTTTTATTCCTGATAAAGAAAAAAGAAGAGAGGCCCACTATACCGTATATCTTTACAAAGGTACCGGCGAGTATGGCGGCAGCGGACTTTACTTCTTGCTGCCGGATAATAAAACAGGCAGACAATATCAGCAATGCCGTAAGCGCCACGTTGAACTGAAAACTTAATAAGGCAGTGATTAATTCCTGCAGGCAGAGCCAGGCAAATATTGCTTTCTTAGTATCAGAAAACGGCAGCCGGCTGATAGCATATATCAACAGCGATACATTGGCCAGGTTCCACAATATTATGCCCAGCCAGTCGGGCAATAAAGCAAACGGCGCAATTATCAGGCCGAATAAAATACCGTAGTGATTACAATCCCAATACTGTTCGGGATAGAATGCATACAGGTTGCTTGCTGCACGTGCATTGTAAAAAACATTTTTGAATATTTTATAATTATTATAATCACTGCCACAATATTTGGAAATGGCAGTAACAACCGAAACGATCAGGTATAACCCGTAAATATATTTGGGCTGTATAAAAAATACAGAAAACCTTTTAAGCACGACTTACGTTTTTATATTTGCCGGATAGCGCTGCAAAGATAAAATAAATTATTATATCTTAAAATTATTATTGGTACCGGCTGATCGCTGATAAAATTTAATTTAAAGCATTCTCTTTCTGCCCGATTTTGAAAAATTAGCCATGTGCGGGCCTAATATTTTTTTCATGTGCCTTTTCAATATCTGCCCCATTGTCTTCAGCTTTAAGAAGCCAATATCTTTGTGGTAATTTGCCAGCTCCAATTTCAGCTGGTCTATTTTTTCAGGCACAGATATTTCATCATAAATCATTACGTCCATCAGCGCCTTCATCCTGTATCTTTCAACAGCTATACGGTACACAAGCCTGGAACGCTCTTCAGCACGGTATTGTTTAAAAGATTCCTGGTTCAGCAGTTCGCTGCCGATCTTTACGAGCGGGTAGTTTTCTTTGGCAAACTGCGGTATATACAGTTTTGACCGGCCTTCATAACATTGCTGGTCAAAATCTATTGCCCTGAATTTATAGTGGATCATTTCAATGTCGGGTATTACGCGCACCACGAAATTGTAAGAACGCATATCGCCCAACAGCCTGATGAAGCACACTTCATTGAACTTTACAAAACTTTTCACCACCCTGATCATGTCTGTATCGGGGCGTTGCAGGTAATCTTTTATAAATACATCTCCCGGCACGCCGGCTATATGCTCTTCTACCAGTGTTTCATTGCAGGTATGAAATACTACCCGGGAAGTGGAGAGCATATTCTCCAGCTCCAGCCCGTAGACACGGCTGGCGTCTGCTTTTTTTATGTAAAAGAAATCGTAGTGTCCGTTGTGTACGTTGATGATCTTGATGCGGAATGGCTGGCTGTTGCCAAAGCTGCAGAAATCAATACGCTCAATGCGCAGGTTGCCTGCAAAGGAGAAGTCGCCTTCGGTCTTCAGTATTGAGTAGCATTTTACCAGCGATTCATTGAGGTATTCCCATTCGCGCATGTCATAGCTTACCTCTTCCCACGCAGTTTCCTTTCCTTCGTTGTCTATCAAAGGGCGTGCATAGGTAAAACGCATCATATCCCTGTATTCTACCGGCAACGGCACTTCCCGGCCGTATCTTTTGAGATAGCTTCTCAATGGCGGCTTGATAGAAAAAGTAATTTTTTTCCTGGATGGCTTGTGCGCTTCCGCAAAGATTTCTCCGTATAACATCAACAGCTTTTAGGTTCATGACAAAAGTAGTGTAATCATGGAGATTTTGAACCTGTGACTTGTGAAATCATTTGCGTCAGTACGATCTTGATTCTCTTATTGAATTGCCAGGTGCTCATTACGATTATAAGTTATCAGTCATGGGCAATCTTTTGTATGGCCATTTTCTACTTACTTTTTTTGTTTATGGTTTTCAATGAGATTGATTGCCCATTGTTGTAATGCATTATCTTTACAGATCAACTCTTGTCCTCTGGCTGGAGATTGTATATAATCTTTTTCTTGTTTTATATGAGTAAACGTATAATTGTTACATGAGAAGAAATCTTTCTTCCACTGACTCTTTTTATAGGTTTCGGACTGCGGTATATCAAAGTGCGATAGAACCAAATCTTTATGATAATTCAATAAACCAGAGCCAGGGATACCTTTTTGATTATTTAAAAAACTAGCTGCAGCATAAATTGAATTGTGAGTATTAGTCTTTAATTTGGGTTCAAGCTTTTTTCTTTCTTTATTACTTTTTGAAAAATATTCTTGATGGAATTTGTAATGTGGGTGACATTTTAGGCCTTCAGGAATATTGCTATGACCTTCGTCACACAAGTCATATTTTTCGCCAACCTGCAAATAACCATATATAACATGGATACCGTCTGAAATGATCTTATCCAGAAGCGCATTGTTTGCCCTACCTTCTAATCCTAACAACTCTCTTAATTGATCTTTATCACCCTTGCTAAAATATTGATATTTGTCTTCTTGATTTTTTTTAGCAAACTTATACCAACCAAAAAACAGAAAAACATCGCCCTTATCAACCCCACATTTCTTCAATGCAGATTCTGCCTGATCACTTTGCCCCAACGCAGGTTGTAATGTTTTGTTACCAATCTTTGTTAACTCTAAAATAGGATCTAGGTGACACTTGTCAGATGCATTTATATTGTTCTTCTTTCTAATTTTTTCAGAAACTAACTCTTCTATTACATCGGATATTTTATACTTATTGTACAAAACAATATCATCATAGATTGTATCAGACACAGGATAGGGAATAGGCAAAGGTAAATATTTCCATTTGCCATCAATATTAATAATTGGGCTTGGCTTACCGCCCATTTTTGAATCAAACCCTTTTCTACTTAAAATTACTTTCATTTTTTATGATTTTTATTGTATAAACTCAAAGATTGCTGATCCCTTTCAATTGTGTCAACCACTACATCTTTATATCCAAAGTTGTGATAAATTGAGAAGGCAAGTAAATCTATTTTCGTAATATCAAATAGCTCACCCTTACCGCCACATTGGTTTACTATAATAGCTTTTACGTGTATTAAATCTCCACTCTCCTTAATTTAGATGAATTTAACACCTGAAAATTTTATTGTTTGATATTTTTCTATTCATGATATAAACGTAAAGCTTTTTCTAATGTGTTAATTATTTTTTTTCTGAACGTTACAGGCGCTATTACCTCCGCTCTTCCGCTAAACGAAAGTATTTTATATTCCAATTCCTCATTCGGCCTAAGGTATAAAGCTATCTGAAAATTATCCGGCTCGTCTGCCAAAACAATTTGGGTATGATGCCAAGGCTGGCTTTTTACATAAGGCGCCTGAGAAGACTCTATTTTAAGGATAACTTCCTGTACATTCTCTTTTGAAAAAATCACACCCATGAATTCACGCATCCAGTCTTTAGGAGATATTTCTTTTTGCTTGTTCTCTTTCTTTAGCTTTTGTATCGACTGTAATCGCTGAAACACTCCTTCAGGTACATTATCATTCAGAATAGCCATTTTCACAATCCTGTCTAAACCAAAAAAGTACGCTTCGTCCTGCTTATTACATGATGGAGCTTTCAACACTGCAAACAAATACCAACGGGCATTGTATTCCTTAATCATTAGTGGAGCAAGCTTGTGTTTACGAAGTTTATCGTCACGAAAATTGGAATAAGTTATTTTAAGCCATTTTTTTGTTTTAATTGCGTCGAATATCTGTTTAAGGTATTCAGCGCCTTTACTTACAATTTTTTCGTCGAAATCAATATAATCAAGGATGCCCTCGGGACTTTCAGTAATTTCCTTAAGGAAATCTGCATACACCATAAGATTCAGCGTGCCTTTCAGCAATTTATTGTTTTCATTGGGGCTGCTTTCAAGCGTATAATATTTCTCCTCAGCATTCCAGCAAATATCATAACCCATTGCTCGGAGTTCTCTAATTGCTCTATTGATGCTGCTTAGAGATGCAGGAAGATAATTGCATTTCAGTGAATGTTGTATGCTATTGAGATTTACTCTGTTTATACCGCTAAACTTTTCCAGTATGTGTAAGTAGGTTTTTATTTTTTTATGGTATGGCATTGGTGAAATTTATGTTGTGAATGATCAATTATTGATAAGTTTCAGATATTGCCTTTCCGGAGAACCAAAAGAAAAGTAAGCATCATCAAAATTACGGTTTTGTATTCTACTTATAATTTCTGCTTTGTACAAATTGGCTAAATTGGTTTGTTGTACTTTCTTGAATAGTTGCAAAGTATGTTTTAAGTTTCCTTTAAGCAAATAGCTTCGGAATTTATTACCGGAACCTGCGAATGCCAGAAAGTAGATATCGCCGGATGCATCAAGAAAGTACCCACATAAATATTTATTTTCTTGCTTATGTAACAACTCCTGCGAGATAAAATAAGGGCGTTCTTCAGTATTCTTAAAAAAGTTCTTCTCTAACTTTCTTAAAAAACTAATTTCTTCCTTTGTGATAGTCGAGTTTACGCGGTACTGATAATATTTCTCTGGAAATTGGACGCGTGCTTTCTTCAACGCCTTAATAATTTTATTTTTAGATTTTGAAAAAACAATCAATTTGTTCATTTCCGCCGAAAAAGATTCTGCTTTTTTCATTTCTGTCAACGCTGTGTTCACATCAATGAGATTTTTACAAAACAATTCTTCGTATATGAAAACCTGGTAATCATTGCCTCCTAAGCCGATAGCCTGCAAAACATTGTCATACGATTCGTCTTTATTTCTGCTTATTAAAAGAAATTCCTGATCACCTATTATAGGCGCAGTAAAGTGTTCAGTAGCTTTTTGCGCCAGAGTATTTATAACATTATCCAAATCCGTATTGGCAAGGTTTCCATCCAACCCAAAGGTTTCAATTATCATACGGTTTTCAAAAGTTGGTGGCAGCCCGAACTTTTTAAGAATCTTTATTTCAAGCTCCAGCACATCATCAAAATCATCATCCTTGTCTCCACAAGCCAATATCTTTCCGGAGTGTTCTATCAGTGCGGCTTTTATCTGATTTTTGTCCATAATTTATCCTGTTTTTGTTATAACAAATGTACACAGGGTAGTATGTCAAAAGCTGACATTGACAAAATATTTTTTTATGCATTTAATGCAACTGATAAATATCATGATTATCCTTAGATATTTTTACGAAATTTGAAAACATTAATCACTACTCATATAAATAATTTTATGACGATTGGCATTCTAAAAGAAATTCATGACCACCGCGTTGTAATGCTTCCTGAAATCGTAAAGACCTTTGTAAATATGCACGTTTCTGTTATAGTTGAACAGGGCGCTGGCGAAAAAGCTTTTGCAAAAGATGAAGAATACAAAGCCGTCGGAGCAACCATCGCTACCAGAGAAGAGGTGTACACGCAAGCAGACATACTCGCAAAGATCACCCCCTTTACCAGCGAAGAACTCCGCCTGTTAAAACCGGGACAAATGATTATAGCAATCCTGAACCCGCTGGCAAATAAGGCGTATGTGGAAGAGCTGATGCAGAGAAACGTTACCGCTTTCGGGCTCGATGTAGTTCCGCGCACCACAAGGGCACAGGCAATGGACGTACTTTCTTCCATGGCTACCGTGGCCGGCTACAAAGCCGTACTTACTGCAGCCAACACGCTTTCTAAGTTTTTCCCGATGTTCATGACTGCTGCCGGCACTATTAAACCCTCTAAAGTGCTGATCTTAGGCGCCGGTGTTGCTGGCCTGCAAGCAATTGCTACCTCGCGCAAGCTGGGCGGTGTGGTAGAAGTATTTGATGTGCGCGCAGCGGTGAAGGAAGAAGTGATGAGCCTGGGCGCAAAATTCGTAGAAGTAGAGGGCGCAACAGACGACTCCTCTGCCGGCGGATATGCAGTGGAACAGACAGAAGCGTTTAAAGCCAAACAGGCGCAAGCAATACACGACAGTGCAGTAAAATCTAATGTAGTGATCTGTACAGCGCAGATACCCGGACGGCCCGCTCCGCTGCTGCTCAAAAAAGAAACCGTTGAAGAAATGACGCCCGGCTCCGTGATCGTAGACCTTGCTTCGTCTACAGGCGGCAACTGCGAACTTACCAGGGACAATGAAACTATTGTTCATAAAGGCGTTACCATCATCGGGAATTCCAATTTTGCTTCAGAACTGCCCACTTCAGCCAGCAGGATGTTTGGTACCAACGTATTAAACTTCTTAAAACTGATCATTGATAAAGAAGGCAAACTAAACCTGAATTTTGAAGATGATATTGTAAAAGGCACCTGCGTTACACATGGAGGACAGGTAATGAGCGAAAGGGTAAAATCATTCTTACATCTATAACAACATAATCTGAATATGGAACAAATCATGCAATTGATTTTTGAACACAGCGATGCGCTCTTCATCATAATACTCTCTATTTTCCTGGGTGTGGAAGTGATCTCCCACGTCCCTGCAGTATTGCATACACCACTGATGTCGGGCGCCAATGCCATCCACGGCGTTGTGATCGTAGGCGCCATCATTGTTATGGGGCACTCAGAATCCGTTACAGCCCTCATCCTCGGCTTCCTGGCTGTATTGCTGGGAACACTGAATGTAGTCGGCGGGTTTGTAGTTACCGACCGTATGCTGGAAATGTTTAAAAAGAAAAAGAAAGTTTCCAAGTAGTTTTTTTTAAATCCCCCGGAGCTTTCAGTCGATCACTGCTTCTCATCATAAAAATGCTTAAACAGTACTGTGAGAGTACTACAAAAAATATAAAATGGAAATTGGAAAATATATTCTTGAAATAAGCTACATCCTTGCCTCTGTACTGTTTGTCCTCGGCTTAAAAAAACTCAGCCATCCGGAAACGGCGCGCAGCGGCAACCTGTGGTCGGCTGCCGGTATGGTGCTGGCAATCGTTGCCACCATTGCGTTTCACACAGACAGTGCAGGTAATGGCATTAAACATATTCCACTTATTTTGCTGGCCATCGGCATAGGCACAGTTGTAGGCTGGATGATAGCCGTAAAAGTGAAGATGACCGCTATGCCGCAACTGGTTTCGTTTTTCAACGGTATGGGAGGCGCCACGGCTGCGCTGATATCGCTGATAGAACTGCCGCACATGACGCATTTGTACAATGGCAATATTCCTGTCGGCATCCTCATAGCCACTTCTCTCGGGCTGGTAATCGGAAGCGTTTCTTTCTCCGGGAGCATCATCGCCTTCTTTAAGCTGGACGGCAAGATCAAAGACATTCATTCACCGGCGATGAGCTTCATCAACCTGGCCTTATTGATGGCAGTGACCGCACTTACTATTTACATGGTAGTGGCACAGCCGACAAGTCTGCTACTCTACAGCCTGCTGGTACTGAGCCTGCTCTACGGCATCATGTTCGTAGTGCCTATAGGGGGTGCAGACATGCCTGTAGTGATCTCCCTGCTCAACGCATTTACTGGTGTGGCTGCTGCCATGGGCGGATTCCTGTACGACAACCGTGCGATGCTTACGGGTGGTGTGCTTGTAGGCTCAGCGGGCGCATTGCTTACCATCCTGATGTGTAAAGCTATGAACCGTTCCCTGCTGAACGTGATCCTCGGCTCTTTTGGCGGCGGCGGAGCTGCCTCTAAGGATGTTACAGGCAGCATCAAGGAAATATCCCTGAGCGACTCGGCCGTGTTGCTGAGCTATTCACATAAAGTAGTGATCATCCCCGGTTACGGGCTGGCAGTGGCGCAGGCCCAACACCTGATCAACGAGCTGGATAAATTACTTACCGAAAAAGGTGTGGAAGTAAAATATGCCATTCACCCGGTAGCCGGGCGTATGCCGGGCCACATGAATGTACTTTTAGCCGAGGCTGATGTGCCTTACGAAAAACTGATTGACCTGGACGAAATAAATGCTGAAATGCAGAACGTAGACGTAACGGTGGTTATAGGCGCCAACGACGTGGTAAACCCCGCTGCGCTTGATGATCCGGGAAGCCCGATATACGGCATGCCTATCATCCGAGCGATTGATTCCAAAAATATCATTGTGGTTAAACGCGGCATGGGCAAAGGGTATGCAGCTATTGAAAACCCGTTGTTCTACAACAATAAAACAAGAATGCTGTTTGGCGATGCCAAAGCGGTGTTACAAAAGTTATTGGGAGAGGTGAAAGAGTTGTAACGTTACCATTTCATTTTCACAATCAATGCCTGGCAGCCGTGGTTGCCAGGCATCTTTGTTTTATAGTGGAATGATTATTGCACTTTTGAAAATAAACAATACTATGCAAAAGATACTGGTAATACTCACTTCCCATGAAACAATGGAGAATACCGACAGTACCACCGGCGTATGGCTGGGGGAGTTCACAGATCCGTATTATGAGTTTGTAGATAAAGGCTATCACGTTACGCTTGCAAGCCCTCAAGGCGGGAAAATACCGGTAGACCCCATGAGTACGCTCACCGAAAATATTACCGCGTCTAACCGCAGGTTCAAAAATGATGCAGATACGCAGGAGAAATTTAATAATACGCTTACACTGGAAGAAGTGGCTGGAAGGGAGTTTGACGCATTGTTCTTCCCCGGTGGCCACGGCCCAGTCTGGGACCTGGCATCCAATGAGATCAGCGGGAAAATGATTCTTGAATTTTTAAACAGCCATAAACCGGTAGCTGCCGTATGCCACGGGCCGGCTGCATTGCTGGCAGCAGAAAAACAACAACCCGGATTGCTGAAAGGCAGGCGCATTACCTGTTTTACCAATACCGAAGAAGCGCTGGCTTTCAGAAGCGATAATATTCCGTACAAACTTGAAACAAGGTTGAAAGAGCTTGGCGCAGATTTTCATGCTGCCATGATACCCTATACCAGCCATGTAGAACAAGACGGATTGCTGATAACCGGCCAGAACCCGCTCTCTGCGGGGCCTGTAGCCAAAGCGCTGATAGAAGCGCTTGAGAAAAACCCTTCTTGAACCCTTACAGCAAGCCCAGTTTCTCCAGCACTACTGCAGCCATTTTGTAAAATGCTTCGTGGGTGTAACCTGCTATATGGGGCGTTACTATTACGTTTGGCTGCTGTGTAAGCCAGGTTAGCGTTTCGTATTCCTGGGAGGTATAGGTGCTGAGTTTTTCATTTTCCAGCACATCTACACCGGCGGCTGAGATGTAGCCATTCTGCAAAGCATGTATCAAAGCCGCAGTATCAGTTACTTTGCCGCGGCATGCGGTAATATACACCGGCTGCTTTGCCAGCTTTTTAAAAAATTCTTCATTTGCATAATGCCAGGTTTCTTCTGTAAGCGGCAGGTGCATGCTGATCACATTTGCGCGTTGTGCAATTTCCTCAATAGTGGCTTCATGTACATAATTATTTGTAAAGCCTGACTTGTATTTATCATGTGCCAGTACAGTCACATTGAATCCTTGCAATAATCCGGCAAATGCACTTCCGGTATTTCCATAGCCGATGATGCCGACGGTTTTTCCTGAAAGTTCGGTACCACGGTTGGCTTCGCGCTTCCAGATACCCTGCGCTACTTCGTGTGTAGCACGTTTTACATTGTTAAGCAGGCTCAGCAATACGCCAAGGTTCTGTTCTGCAACAGCATTTTTGTTGCCTTCGGGGCTGCTCACGCATTGAATACCTTTCGCTTCTGCATAAGGCACGTCAATCAATTCCATGCCACTGCCCAAACGTCCTATCCACCGGAGCTTCGGCGCGCGGTCAAGAATATTTTTATCAACCTTTAAGCGCGTGGTCAAAATCAGCCCGTCTATATCAGCAATAGCCGTTTCCAGTTCTTCGTAAGTGATCTCAGGTGCATAAATCACTTCATAGCCTTTATTTCTCAGCGTTTCAGGCAGCACCTGGTGTACTTTAGCAGTTATCAACACATTCATGCTGCAAATTAAATATAATTAAGCAAATTGTTATTAGCGAGCACTACCGCGCAAAGAGATTAAAAATCAAATACCCGATTCCTTCAATACAGGTGCATATTGCGGGTTGCCGGCGCCAAACTTTTTTAATACCTGGGCGTGAGGCACAGCTTTTTTTACATCACCATTCTGCAGGTATAAAACAGCGATGGCATAATTGATATCCAGGTCATCAGGAGATAAACTAAGCCCTTTGAGGTATTGCTTTTCAGCCGCTTTTGTATTACCGTTTTGTTGCAGCAAAATGCCGTAGTTGTAGTAAACACGCGGGTTGGCACTGTTGAGAGCAGCCGCCCTGGCAAGATTTTTTTCAGCGCTCTGCATATCGTTCATTTCATTATTCAACAATGCCAGGTTGAAATAGATACGGTCATTCTTATCATCATACTTCAGCGCTTCCTGCAACACTTTCAGCGCATCGTTGTTTCTCTGAAGCATGTTGTACACGGCAGAAAGGTTCAGGCGGGTATAATTCATTTTATTATCCTTCTGCAACCCTCTTAAATAAAATTTTTCTGCCAGCGTATAATCCTGCATTTTTAGAAAATAATCTCCTGCCAAAGCATTGCCTGCAGCAAAATCCGTCTGGTATAAAACATACGTGTTCAACTCCTTTCTTGCGCGTACATACGCTTCTCCATAATCAGGATTAATTGCCGTCCCTTCGGCGCTTACCAGCAGATCAGCCGCTGCAATGCGCACTGCACGCACCTTGTCTTCCAGCATGGGGATTACAGCAGTTTTCCATTGCTCCGGCGAAAAGTTTGCCAGTCCGCGCAATGCCCTGTACCGCACAAGTGCATCTGCATTTTTTAATTGTGCTAAAATGGCCTGCAGGGCGCCGGAGGTATTGCTTTGCGACAGGTAATGCACTGCAGCAGCAACAATATTTTTGGGTGTGGCGCTGTCATTAATCACTTTATTTAAATGAGCTTCGGCGCCGGCTCCGGCCATACTGCCGGGAATGAGGTCTTCTGCAAAATGGTACACTCTTTCCGGGCCATACCATTTCACCACAGCATCGGCAGCCCATTGTGCGGGCTTATCATTGTGGCAATCGTTGCAGGCATTGGGTACGGCATATTTGGCAGAAAGGTCTGGGCGCGGCACACGAAATACATGATCGTGGCGCACATCATTGCCCATGTAAGTTTTGGTAGGCATATGGCAGCTTACGCATTCCGAAGCGGTGGTGTTCACCGCGTGAAAGGTGTGCGCAGGCGTATCGTACTTGCTCTCTGCATGGCACTGGCCGCAGAGTTTGTTGCCGGAGAATATGAGCTTGCCGCTGTGCGGGTTGTGGCAATTGCTGCACTTTACGCCATGCCTGTACATTTTACTCTGGATAAAGGAAGCATACTTATACACCTCATCCAGCGCCTGACCGTCGGCATAGTATAGGTCTGTCGCCGGGATTTCAGGAATATAATTGTCCAGCAATTCAGCAGATACAATTTTATCAGCGCTGATGTTGCCTTTGCGCGAGTGGCATGGGAAGCAGGCATTGATCTCCATGGCCTGTGTGCTATGTGCAGCCAGGGTTTCTACAAAAGAACCTTTTTGTCTTTTACCTGCTTTGTAGGCCGCGCTGTTCATATAATCAATATGATGCTGCGCTTTTCCATGGCAGCTCTCACAGCTTACCGTCACCAGGTCGTAAGTTGTATGGTAGGTATCAGTTTCAAAATCATAATTCTTCAGCAAGTTGGTACTGTGGCATTCAGCACACATAGTGTTCCAGTTTTGCGCGTTGCCGGTCCAGTGAAGCCAGTCTCCGGCCGGGATCTTTTCTCCTTTGTACTGGTGAAACCATTTGTTTTCACGGCTGTCCCAGCTCTGGCGCGTCACTTGCATTCGCCCGCCGGGGAATTCCACAAGATATTGTTGTAAAGGATAATGGCCGAATGTATATTTGATCTCGTAATCGCGGTTAACACCGTCGTCGCCTTCTGTATGGATAAAGAATTTTCCATCACGTTTAAAAAATCGGCTGGTAACGCCATCGGCAGCAAACACTGCATTGTTAAAGTCTCCCAGCACGGTGGTGTCGTTAGGATGCTGCATGGCTTTGAAGTGATCAGATATTTTCCAATCGGCATGCTCCTGCGCATGGCAGCTTTTGCAGGCCTCATCGCCGGCATAACGATTCTGGGCAGACAATTTGTAAGGATTCGTATCGGCGCAGCCGGCATTGATAACCCACAGGCCGCAAGCGATCACTACGCCGATCAACGATACAACAAAATAGATTTTTTTGTAAAAAAACTTTTTTAACAACGCAGAATCTTTTGGCAAAGATAGTTCTTATCACCGGACAACAGCCGTATAAATTTTACGCAGCGCTTTGTTGCTGCTATGCATTTAAGCCTAAACTGAAGCTGCCTTTCAGTGCTAAGTAATGGTTGTAGAATCCGCCGAATACTGCCGGTTTTTTTTATTTTTATTCAGTAGCTGTTTGTATTTCAATGAAAGCCTGCAATCCTGTTTATACTTATATCCTGTCATGGGTTTTATGGCCATGATGACTGCATACTATTTTTTCCCAGCCAGGATGCATCCTGAGGAACACGATCGTTCGTATTAAACGTTTTGCTATTCCGGGCATCTTATATTCCGGCAGCAACATTATTTTTTCAGAACGATTACTGACATAAATTTTAGTTTTATTTCCAAAGCCGCTTCATTCCTGGAGTGGCTTATTTTATTCTACCGTAGAAGAAAAATAATTCTCCAGTTCAACCAAAGTTGCCTCATTCGTAGCCAGGTCTTTTACCACAACACCTTTGTTTAACACCACGATCCTGCTGCAAACCTCCGTGGTATGCATAAGGTCGTGGCTGGAGATTAGAAATGTGACGTCTGAGTTTTTTGACCGCTCTTTGATAATATTTTTCAGCACAATCTGCGTAGTAGGGTCCAGGTTGGCAAACGGTTCATCCAGTACTACAATAGGTGCATTGCCGATCATGGCGCCAACAATTCCTACTTTTTTCTGGTTGCCTTTGGAAAGATCGCGTATGTATTTTTTTACACCAATAATTTCACCGTTAAAAAAAGTGGTGAATGGCTGAATAAACTCATCCACTGACGGCTTGTTCATGCCCCTCAACTCACCTAAAAAATAAAAGTATTCTTCAGGCGTAAGATAGCCTATCAGGAAAGTTTCATCAATGTAAGCAGATACGGCACTTTTCCAGTTCTCATTACGGCTTACAACATTATCTCCTATCTGGATATAGCCCGTTGTAGCCTCTATCAGGTCCAGCAGCAGGCTGAAGAGCGTGGTTTTGCCTGCGCCGTTGTTGCCTACCAATCCGAACGTTTGACCCTGAGGTATGGATAGTTCCGGTATATTTAAAACAATGTTTGCTCCATATTGTTTGGTGAGGTTATGTACAGTGATCATCTTTAATTTTTTTATTCCGTTTCTTTAAATGCAGCAAGCGTGGTGTATTTTTCTTTTTTATACAACCTGGCTATGTAATCAAAAATTTTATCTCTCAACAAATATCCTGCAAACCCCAGTATGCCCAGGCTTGCCACTGCCGCAACTGTGCCTGCAAACAGTTTTACAATAGCAAATACAATCATGGGCAGGACAAGTTTGGGCAAAGTAAGCAAAATACTTTTCATGTTAAAGCTGTTTTTGCCTCCCGTGGTTTTTGCTTTTTTATTCAGGTCAATCGCCCTTTTGTTAAAGGCGCCGCTGAGCAGCGTGATCTGTGAATTAACGCCAATATTGTATAAGCCGGCAGCAAAGAAAGTGGCATACACTTCCCATCCCCAGTAAGCATAGAATATCACCAAAACAACGCTTGCGGCAGTGGCAATATTCATCAGCCACCATTTGGCTTTGAGGTATTCTTTGTAAGGCACCTGCTGCGTCATCATCAGCGGGTAGTAAGAACTGTCCCAGCTCGGCACATTCTGCCCGAAGAAAAACTGGAAGCCGCCTGTAGTGAATATTCCCAGGAATGTCATCATTGCCGGTGAGCGGTAGGCGTCTGAAGAAAACATCAGCAATCCGTAAAACAAAAACATGGTACTGCTGAAGATGGTAGCCTTAGCGGCTTTGCTCCTCCTGATAAGCTTTATATCGTTGTTGATGAAAGTACCGATAGCGCCATATTTATTCAGGAATTGTATGTCGCCGCTCTGTCCTGCACTGCTCTTAAGGTCAAACGCTTTGTCCAGGTAAAAATTACCTTTGATATAGCGCGCTGCCAGGTAGCAGGTAAAGACCATCAGCACAAGAGGCAACAACCATAACCACAGATGGTTATAAAATGCCAGGAAAATATGTTGTGAATAGTCTGACAGCCGGAACAAGCCATAATAATCCAGCAATGCAAAAACAGCAATTACAGCGAATATAACAACGGCAACAATATTCTTTCCGTTGATAAGAATATTCAGGAAATTATTGAACAGGTAGAAGGAAAAAATAGCCAGGCTTAAGGCAATGACATTCAGCACGGGATAGCCGTTAACTATCAGCGTGATGGCAAGCGGCACATACAGCAATCCATAACCCCAGGTGAAAAACGAGGTAAATGTCTGTAGCATGCTATACTTTACCAGCGTATTTCTTTTTATGTTGAGCGATAAAAAAGGTTTTACATTTTGGGTAGACAATTGCTGAAACATATACCGCAGTAAAATATCCGCCACCACAGCGTATAATAGAAAACGGCAGATAACGTGCAACGGATCCTCCGCAGACTGCTCATCTATCAGGAAGAACAGGCCTATGCCTAAACCAATAAAGACAAGAGAAAAATAAATGGTCATAAATACGCGCAGTATTTTCATGACCAGGTTGCCGGCAAAAGCTTTTGAACGAAAGACTCTTTAATTCTAAAGCGATAAGTTTTGGAAACATTTTTATAGCATGATTTCCGTTCAAAGATAATCAGCTAAACAAATAGTTCGGGGTTTTTGATATAAGTTTTTTTAGGATTAATTAAGCTTATCTAAGCAACGCGCTCATAAATCATTTATCTTCATAAATAACAACCAGGTCTTGTTGAATCTGTTTTTCTAAATATGGGGAAATACATTTCTCAGAAACTAAGTTTACGTTTTTTTGAAGTTTCATTTTAAGCTCTTCTACAATATCTGATTTCTGAAAAATGCTGATCGGGCCTCTGAAACGATATAAAATATTTATATCGCTTCTGTCGTCATTCCGGTCACGCATATAAGAGCCGAACACGCCTATTTTCACAGGGTTGTATGGCAACATGGTATGCACAATTATATCTATCTGCTTTTGCGACAGCATATACAAATATACGATAAAAGTTTACGCCATTAAAGAGGCGCCGCCTACCTGAAATACTCCACCCCGTTCCTGAAAATATTGTGGTAATTGGCATCCGGAATGTTTTTCATGAGGCCTTTCGAGAAACGTTCGGTATGTCCCATTCTCCCGTAAATTTTTCCATCGAGCGAAGTGATGCCTTCAATTCCAAACAGTGAATTATTGGGGTTAAACGGCATGCCATGAGCGATATTTCCTTCTAAATCTACATACTGTGTGGCGATTTGGCCATTTTTGTACAGGCCGGCCAGCACAGCTTCCGAAGCCATAAAACGGCCTTCACCGTGCGAGATCGGTATGGTGAAGATGTGGTCTTTAGTGCCTTTCAGCCAAGGGGAATCGTCGTTAACTACCTTCACATGCACCATTTGCGAAATATGCCTTCCGATGGCGTTGTGAGCTAATGTCGGAGAATTTTCATCCAGGTCGCGGATTTCACCGTACGGCAGCAGCCCCGATTTTACCAGTGCCTGGAAGCCGTTGCAAATGCCGAGAATCATGCCGTCTCGAGATAAAAGCTCGTGCACAGCTTCTTTCATCCGTTCGTTTTTCAGCACATTCACGATGAATTTTGCCGAGCCGTCCGGTTCGTCACCGGCCGAAAATCCACCGGAAAACACAATGATCTGTGACTGTTTAATTTCATTGATCCACTGGCCGATACTCTCATTCAGCAGCCGGTTATTGAGGTTGATAAGCGGCAAACTGTTCACTTCTGCGCCTTCTTTGCGGAAGGCATTGATGGTTTCATATTCACAGTTGGTGCCCGGGAAAACGGGTGCAAAAACCCGTGGTTTCGCAATGCCGTGTTTTTTAAGGATGATGTTGCGAGGAACGGTTGCGTTTAGCTTTTCATCCATCTCAACCACGATTTTTTCTTTTTCTTTGGTCGGGAAAAGCTCTTCAAACGTGGCTTTGTTGATAGATTTAAGATCTGAGATCTGAAGTTTGAGATGATTGATGCTTAATTCCTTGCTGTCGTTTACGAAACCTATTTCCTGAAGCATATTACTTGAAAGTTCTTCCTGGGCTTCCATGATCAGGCTGCCAATATTTTTGCCGAGCAGCAGGTTTTCATCCAGAGAAATTTCCGCGCCCAATCCGTTCCCAAAGGCCATTTTGGCAATGGCCACAGCCACGCCGCCTTCTTTAACGGTTTTTACAGAAACTATTTTTTTCGATTTAATATTTTCATGAATGAACTCAAAGATTTTTTTCAGGCTTTCGTAATCCGGCAGCCCATTTTCTTTGGATTGATGGTTGAATAAATAAATCTTATTTCCGGCTTTTTTGAACTCGGGCGAAATTACATGGGCTTTCTCACCGTGGGCGCAGGCAAAAGAAATCAGGGTAGGAGGCACATTCAGGTCCTGGTAAGTTCCGCTCATGGAATCCTTGCCGCCGATGGCCGCCAGCTCCAGCTTCATCTGGGCATCGTATGCACCCAGCAAGGAAGCCAAAGGCTTGCCCCACTTCTGTGGGTTGGTTCCGAGCTTCTCGAAATATTCCTGGAAACTCAAACGTATATTTTTGTAATCGCCGCCCATGGCCACGATTTTGGCCACGCTTTCCACTACTGCGTTTGCGGCGCCGATCATTGAATTTTCCGACGACAGATCTGCATCATAGCCCCAACTGGCAAAAGAAACGGTTTCCACATGCTGGGAATCCAGGACCGGCAAGGTCTGCACGCTGCCCTCCATGAGGGTTTCCTGGTGTTTTCCGCCGAAAGGCATCGCTACCGTAGTGCCCCCCACGGATGCATCGAACATTTCGTGGAGGCCCTTTTGGGAAGCTACATTTTTATCGGCTAAAATATTTTTAAAATTTTCTTCTGTGAAGGGTATATGCTGATTTTTAATTTCATTTAAATGTGCAATTTCTGCCGACTGAGCTTTTGCGCAACCGTTGGTATCCAGAAAACTGCGGCTCAGGTCTACAATTTTATTGCCTTTCCAGAACATCTGCATCCTGCCGCTGCCGGTGACTTGGGCGATTTCAAAAGCATAAATATTTTCTTTCTGGCAGAATTGAATGAATTTTTCTTTATCCTCAGCAGCAACCACCACCGCCATACGTTCCTGCGACTCGGAGATCGCCAACTCAGTTCCGTTCAACCCTTCATATTTTAACGGCATTACATCCAGGTTAATTTCGATGCTTTCTGCAATCTCGCCAATGGCTACTGACACACCGCCGGCTCCGAAATCATTGGATTTTTTAATTAGCCTGGTAACTCCCGGGTTCCTGAACAGCCTTTGGATTTTACGCTCTTCCACCGCATTGCCCTTCTGTACTTCTGTGGAAAGCGTATGAATGGAAGTTTCGTCCTGCTCTTTGGAACTGCCGGTAGCGCCGCCCACGCCGTCTCTGCCTGTGGCGCCACCCAACACGATCACTACATCTCCGGCTTGGGGTTTTTCGCGCTTTACCCAGTCTTTAGGCACGGCGCCAACTACAAAACCAACTTCCATTCTTTTGGCTTTATAACCTTCGTGGTAGATTTCGCTAACTAATGTGGTGGCCAGGCCAATCTGGTTGCCATAGGAGGAATAGCCGTTGGCTGCCTGCTTCGTAATGGTGCGTTGAGGAAGTTTTCCCGGCAAGGTTTCAGCAATGGGTTCCAGCACATTGCCGGCGCCGGTTAAACGCATGGCCTGGTATACATAAGCCCGCCCGGACAAAGGGTCGCGTATGGCGCCGCCCAGGCAGGTGGAAGCGCCGCCAAAAGGCTCGATTTCGGTCGGGTGATTGTGGGTTTCATTCTTGAACAGCAGGTACCACGGTTGTTTCCTGCCGTCGTATGCTGCTTCAATTTCTACGGTGCAGGCATTGATCTCATCTGAAACCACCAGATTATCAAGCTTTCCGGTTTTGTGTAAATATTTGGCAGCAATAGTTCCCAGATCCATCAGGGAGACTGCCCTGTTTTCGCGGCCGAGGAATTTTCTTTTTTCCTGGTAATCGGCAAAAATTGTTTCTAAAGTTTCTTTATAAGGGCCATTGAATCTAATGTCTGTTAAAGCCGTTTCAAAAGTTGTGTGCCGGCAGTGGTCGCTCCAATAGGTGTCCAGAACTTTCAGTTCGGTTTCTGTAGGATTGCGGTTTTCGGATTTAAAATAATGCTGAATATGCTGCAGATCGTCCAGGTCAAAGGCGAAGCCATGTTTTTCGTAGAAATTTTTGAGTGCGCCGGCATTAAGATCTTTGAAACCCTCATGCGTAATTACCGGATGCGGCATTTCTTCTGCCGGGATTTCAAGCCGCGCTAAATCTTTCTCCTGGGATTCTACCTGGTTGATGAGCAGGTGCCTGATTTTCGCCAGATCATTTTCAAAAATGCCAAAAAGTTCGAAGAGCTTGCCGCTACGTACCCGGGCAGCGTTATTACCGGTTAGCAGGGCAATACACTGCTGTGCTGAATCGGCTCGCTGGTCGTATTGCCCGGGGAGATATTCTGTGGCGAAATGCAGTTCTTTAGCCGGGTTTTGCGGGTGAAGAATATCAGTCACCGGGTCTACAAATGTGCTGTTTACCACCTTTGAAAAATCCTCATCATTCAAGCCAAAAATATCGTAAACATTATAGATTTTTACGTCTCGGATATGCGGAACGATACTTTTGATTTCATTAAAAACCTTTGGACTTTCTACATCGAAAAGGCCTCTTTTTTCTACGAAAATTCTTTTGTTCATTTTTATAAGCAGGAGATACGGAAGCAAAAGTAAACATTAATCCCTGCATTGGAAAGTTGCACAGGCTATTTCTTGCCGCGCACCAGCCTGTATGAATTGCTGATCTGCTGTTTTAACAGTGCCCCGGGCAATTCACCATTCACGATCACCGTGTTCCAGTGCTTTTTGTTCATGTGCCATCCGGGGAGGATGGCTGCATATTTCTCGCGCAGCTCAATGGCTTCCTCCGGATCGCATTTTACATTGAAACGCAGCTCCTCACTGTCAAGCGACAGCAGCAGGAATATTTTTCCTTTAGTTTTAAAAACGAGTGTATCATCGCCGAAAGGGAATGACTCTTCTACTTCACCGAAGCTGAGGCAATAGGCTCTTATCTCTTCAATATGCATACATAAAAACTTTACTCTTCTTCCAGCGGTTTTACACGCACATATTTTCGCCATTTCTCGATTAGCTGCTGCATATCTTCAGGCAAAGCGGATTCAAAAAACATACGCTGCCCGGTGACAGGATGCTCAAAGCCTAATGTTTTTGCATGTAACGCACAGCGGGGACAAATAGCAAAACAATTTTCTACAAACTGTTTGTATTTGGCATAGATAGTGCCTTTCAGGATTTTATCACCCCCGTATTCCCAATCATTAAAAAGCGTATGGCCGATGGATTTCATGTGTACGCGTATCTGGTGGGTGCGCCCTGTTTCCAGCATGCATTCTACAACACTTACATAATTCAATCTTTCCAGCACGCGATAATGGGTAATGGCTGTCTTGCCTGTTTCCCCATCAGGATAAGTCGTAAACATTTTCCTGAAACGCTGGTGGCGCGCGATATTCACGTTGATGGTACCTTCATCTTCCTGCACATCGCCCCAAACAACTGCCAGGTATTTTCTGTCTACGGTATGGTTAAAAAACTGCTTAGCCAGGTGCACGGCAGCTTCGGGCGTTTTAGCAAGCAGTATCAGGCCGGTGGTATTTTTATCTATGCGGTGCACCATGCCGAAGCGCGGCAATGTATCTTCTGTAATGCCGGGATTGTGCTCCTTT
The DNA here is from genome assembly GCF_025631005.1 of Haoranjiania flava. NCBI lineage: Bacteria > Pseudomonadati > Bacteroidota > Chitinophagia > Chitinophagales > Chitinophagaceae > Haoranjiania > Haoranjiania flava. The sequence goes on along the minus strand of NZ_JAOTPL010000005.1, from coordinate 135,443 downwards.
AAATGCCAGGCCACACCGTTGAGCAAAGTGCCTGAATAATTGCCTACGCCCGGATGTACCACCATGTTATGCGGCTTGTTGATCACCAGCACGGCATCATCTTCATACACAATATCGAGCGGCATTTTTTCAGGTACAATCTCTGAATACTCCGGGTTTACCAGGCTCAGCAGCACCAGGTTGTCGCCCGGCTTTATTTTGTAATTGCTTTTTACCGGCTTTCCGTTCACCGTTAATAAACCAATATCTATGGCCTGTTGTATTTTATTTCGGGTAGCATTTTCGAGTCGTGCCTGCAACCATTTATCCACGCGCTTCGGCTCCTCCCCTTTATCTATGGTAAAGGTTTTACGCTCGTAAACTTCTTCGGTATTTTCTTCCGGTAAAATATCTTCTTCCTGCATCGTTTTACTATTTCATCCAAACATTATTTTCGGGATTTGCATCTGCAAATACGCCGTTGTCTATCGTTATTTTACTGATCGCCACATTTGGCTTCTGTACAAAAGAGATTTGTTTGTAGGTTAATTTATTGAATCCCCAGTGAGCTACATGTATTTCTTTAACTGCTGTGGTGCCATCGCTATAGTAGGCAATCACTTTGGCAGGAATGTAGAGCCCGCCAGGGTTTGAGACTTTTACCACACAATCTTTTTTACCGGTTTTTACTTCATCAATTTTTAAATCCATATAATGACTGGAGAAAAACCAGTTGTTCCAGAACCAGTTGAGGTTTTGTGCAGTTGCTGTATTAAAGCTATTGAAAAAATCCCAGGGAATGGGATGTTTGCCATGCCACAGCTTCATATAATGGTGCAATGCCTGCCTGAATTTTTCTTCGCCCAGCAGTGAATGTAAAGCAGCATAGGCGGCTACTGCTTTATTGTAGGAGTTTGCCCTGTACGCTTTGCCCGCAAGCTGAGAAGACATTGTAATTAGTGGCATATCCATCTCTGCTGATGCATCTGCATTCCAGCGTTTGATACGTGAGTTTGCCAGGATGCTGTCTCCCACCTGCTTTCCGAACAGCTCACAGGATAAGCGGTACGTAAAATATACTGCCCAGCCTTCATCCATAAAGGCATAGCGCGCTTCGTTAATACCCATATAAAAAGGAAAATACGTGTGCGACATTTCATGGTCCTGCAACATGCGTGCACTCAACAGATTGTTGGGCACTGTTTCATCATTTACCATCATAGGAAATTCCATATCGCCGTAGCCGTGAAAGGCAGTCATTTTCGGGTATGGATACGGCACAGCAGGCATTACATTTGAATAATAATGCAATGTCTGCTTTCCCCAAGCCACAGAATTGGTGAAGTCTGCAGCAGTAGCAGCGTAGGCAGCCTGCATGGAAGCGCGGCGTTTTGTATTTTTATCAACGATTGTGCTGCCGCCGTCCCAAACGTAATGATTGCTGATAGCGAACGTAAAATCCGTAATGTGGTTATAGCTAAACTTCCAGGTATTCCATTCATTTTGCCTGGTTACTTTGCCGCCGATCATTTCTTCGCGCGTGGCTATATGTACTACACTGTCAGAAACGTAAGAATCTTTCAACCGCGCAGCTATTGCCGGCTGCAGCACTTCATCCGGATTCAGGAAGTCGCCTGTGGCCCATACCACGTAGTTTGCAGGCACTTTTACCGCCACTTTATAATCATTGAAATCATTGTAAAACTCCTGTGCGCCGTTGTGTTCCAGCATATCCCAGCCGTCGCAATCATCATACACAGAAATGCGCGGGTAGCTGTAGGCAACAAAAAAAGTGGTACTGTCTATGCGGCCTTCCCTGCCGCTGAGCTCAGATAAGGGGTAATTCCATGCTATCTCTACATTCATTTTACTGCGGGGCATCAAAGCAGCTGTGAGCTTTATTTTTTCTACCGTACCCCAGTTGTCTGAATTTACTTTGTAAGGCTCGCCATTGATCTTTAAAGAAGTTATCTGCAAGCCCCGTGTAATAAATTGCATCGGCACGGTACTGCTCCGGGCAACATTGGGCTTGTGCATGTTGTTTACAAATCTTAGGGCTAATTCATACAGGGTATCAGGGCTGTTATTAGAATAACTGATCGTCTCAAACCCTTGCACCATGCCGTTTTCAGGGGTTACGGTTACCTGCATGTCATAAACACCTTTATTCTGCCAATAGTTTTTCCCGGGTGCGCCCGTCATGGAACGGGTGCCATGGAGATAAGCTTTTTTCACATTACGCGGCATATACAATTCCTGCGCCTGCATTACCGTGACAAACAAACAACCGAAGAACAAGCTGAAAATATTTTTGTACATGAATCTGGTTTAAGCAATAAAATTAATGATTTTTATACAATAGCTGAAAGAGCTGGTAGTTTCTGTCAATTGATTTTATTACTTTTGATAATAAATATTTGTGGAAATAACTTTTACCCATACAGACATCGCCGCGGCCGCGGCCGCATTTTTCAAAGCCTTTCAAAACCGGCGCTACTGGGCGTTTGACGCGCCAATGGGCGCGGGCAAAACCACTTTCATCAATGCGCTTTGCAGGGAAGTATTGCATATAAAAGATGTGTCGTCGAGCCCTACTTTTTCAATCATCAACGAATATGAAAGTGAAGCCTGCGGCAAGATCATTCACATGGACTGGTACCGTTTAAAAGATGAAGAGGAAGCGATACAAGCAGGTGTGGAAGACGCGCTGTACGCAGGCGCATTATGCCTGATAGAATGGCCCGAAAAGGCAGCAGGCCTGCTACCCGATGAAACGCTCTACCTGCACATTGACATCGTGGATGAACATACCCGCAAAATCACTGCGGAATAAATAACAGCAACTTGCGAAACACCAAAGGGTGGATGTTTTTGCTGACATTTTTTACCATACAGCATCTATATGCCTTCACATGGCGCCGGCTTCTCCCGTAGCTTCTAAGGTATGGAAGTACCATCACTTGGCGTAAGGCACCCCTGCTGCAACATAAAACCACAAAAGCGAGAAAACTCTCTTCGCGGCAATAAAGATTTGCCGGCAACCTGGCTGTGCAATTAGTTTATTTTTCACAGGTGTAAATAAAGAAACATCTTCATAAAGCTACATGCTCCTGCAATAGGCTGATATAATTGCATTAAAAAAAGCAACACTACTTAAGTTGTTGCTTTTCTAATATTGTAAGGCAGTACAATAATTTAAATCAATCATATCCGTATGCAAAGTAAGGTATAAAATCCTATTTCCCAATTAATTTTCCAAATAAATCTCTAACAAACCATCGGGAAGTATTACCCGCACTTCTTTGGTTTTCCTGTCAACGGCCTCCAAAGTGCCTGCATGCAGGGGCACAAGTACTTCTTTGTTTTTAAAATTAGTTTTTAGCAGCACCTGGTGCGGCTGCTCTATCACTTCTTCCACGGTTCCCAACAGATCCTGCCTGTTATAGATTTTATAGCCGAGCAATGAAATGGGTGCATTCTTATCTGCAATACGGTTAAAATCGGCTTCGGTGATCCACACATTTTTTTTAATAAGCCTGTGCGCACTTTCCTTAGAGTCTGTCCCTTCCAGCTTTACCTGTGTCTGCTCGGCATCACGCGCGGTGGCGGATGAGATGAAATGGGGTATGTAAGAATTTTTGACCTGCTCCACAAACAGGGCCTTCACGTCTTTAAAATTGTTGCGGCTGCCCAGGCTGTGCACAACCACTACGTCGCCGTGCACGCCGTGCGATGCCACAATTCTTCCTATATGGATATATTCTGTCATTAATTACCATTAATCTACCAATACCTCGCCCGTCATTTCCATCGGCGCTTCTATACCCATCACTTTCAATATGGATGGTGCAATATCGGCCAGCTTGCCTGGTTTCAGCCGGGTAGTATGGTAAGTATTGCTGATAAAGAACAAGGGTACCGGGTTCATGGAATGCTGTGTATTGGGCGAACCGTCTTCATTCACCATATTATCTGCATTGCCATGGTCGGCAGTCAGGAAGATGGAGTAGCCGTGCGCCAGGGCTTCAGGTACAATGGCTGCCACGCAGCTATCCACGGTTTCTGCGGCTTTTACTACGGCTGAAAATACGCCTGTATGGCCCACCATGTCTGTGTTTGCAAAATTCAGGCAGATAAAATCGGCTGATTCTTTCTGAATTTCAGGGATGATCTTGTCTCTCAGTTCAAAAGCGCTCATTTCAGGCTGCAGGTCATAGGTGGCCACTTTTGGTGAAGCTGCCATAATCCTTTCCTCGCCCATGAAAGGCAGCTCGCGGCCGCCGCTGAAGAAGAAAGTGACGTGCGGATACTTTTCTGTTTCTGCTATGCGTATCTGCTTTTTGCCGGCAGCGTGCAGCACCTCGCCGAGCGTATTGTGCAGGTTATCATTTTCAAACATCACCTTCACATTGAGGAAAGTAGCATCGTACTCTGTCATAGTGGTATAATCGAGCTTCAGCCTGTGCATATCAAACTCGGGGAAGTCTACCTGGCAAAGCGCCATGGTGATTTCGCGGCACCTGTCTGTACGGAAATTGGCGCAAAGCACCACATCGCCATCCTTGATCCTGGCTTTAGGATCGTTGGCCAACGCGGCATTGATAATGGGTTTGATGAACTCATCAGTAACACCGTTTTCGTAGGACTGCTCTATTGATTTCAGCAGGTCGTGGCTTTGCTCACCGGCGCCGTTTACCAGCGCATCGTAGGCCAGCTTTACACGCTCCCAGCGTTTATCCCTGTCCATGGCGTAATAACGGCCGGTAATGCTGGCGATTTTCCCAACGCCTGCGGCATTCATATAGTCCTGTAATTCGCCAATAAAGCCAAGGCCACTTTTAGGGTCACAGTCTCTTCCGTCTGTAAAGGCATGTACATACACGTCTGCCAGGCCCTGCTCCTTGCACACATCTATCACGGCTTTAAAATGGTCAATGTGGCTGTGTACACCGCCATCGCTTACAAGTCCGATGATGTGAAAAGGTTTTGATGTGGCTTTTGCCGTATTGATAGCCTGCAACAATACCTGGTTCTGATGAAATGAACGGTCGCGAATGGCTACGTTGATGCGTTGCAGCTCCTGATACACGATCCTGCCGGCACCCAGGTTCAGGTGCCCAACCTCGCTGTTGCCCATTTGCCCCTCTGGCAGGCCTACGGCTTCTCCGCAGGTAACCAGCGTAGAATTCGGATATTTTTCATAAAGGCTGTCTGTAAAAGGTGTGTTAGCTTGTTTAATTGCATCGCCGTTAGGATTTTGTCCCAGTCCCCATCCATCCATAATGATGAGCATTGCTTTGTTATTCATGTGTGTATTTTTTATTTTTTCTTTATGGTCACATGGAATAGCCATTATTCATTAACTGTTGGTATGCAACTTTGCTTATGGCTATTTCATGTGTGTATTTATTTATTTTTCAGTTGCCACATGGAATAACCAGCTTTTTAGATTCAATACTCATTCGGTTGGTATAGATTCCTAATTTTTATGGTTATTTCATGTGTGTATTTATTTTTTCCGCACCAAAAATCTTCACCACGATGTGTGCGGCTGCTCTCTTATTTCTATTGACGCGGTTTTTGGGCCGCAGCTGATCACAGTGCAAAATTACGGCTTTTTAATGTTGTACCCATAGATTTTAACGAACAAAAATGCATTTTTGTTCGTTTTTTGCAAATTTTATTACTTGTTAATCATTGGTTATTTTCTTTACCTACGCAGCTCGTAACTACTTCTTTTAGAATAAGTTATAGTTAGTAAAATTTATATCTTCCAACAACTACCGGATATTATATGAAAATCCATAAATTTGGCGTAAAAATTGTTCAGTTTTTTAGTTAATCTACAATAGAAGAATTAAGCATGATGTTGAAATGAAGAACTTAATTATAATTTTGGCTTTATTATTTGTTAGTTTGCTGCAAACACCACTGCTTGCTGTCAATGATAAGAGCGAAACTGATGCAGCATTTTACACACCCAGCGTGGTAAATATTGATATCATCCAGGCATTAAAAGAGGCCGACGTAAATAAAATAAGCAGGTATTTCAGTGATGTAATAGATTTTAAACTGCCTGAAAGGGATGAGATGAGGAGTGTGAGCCGCTCACAGGCTTCCATTACCCTGAAGACGTTTTTTGATTCGGAGAAAATTTCCGGTTTCAACCTGATCTCACAGAGAGAGCTGGGGTCTACCAAGTATATTGCAGGAAAATTGCAGGGCACCAGGGATTATAACATCACCCTTATGATTAAGGAAAGCGGCGGCAGGGACAATATTATTACAGTCAGGATAAATTAATATTTATAAACACCTTTAAAAACAGCAATTGGTCAATATCAATTGCTATTTTTGTTATATGATTTCCACAGGCGATTTATACCAGGTGTACCTGCAGCATCCTACCGTACAGACAGATACCAGAAAGTTGCAACCAGGCGATGTTTTCTTTGCCCTGAAGGGGCCAAACTTCAATGCCAACGCATTTGCCCACGATGCACTGAATGCAGGCGCCGCTTACGTGGTAGCTGATGAACTTACAGGCGCACCGCATGACAGGATTTTACTGGTAGAAGATGTGCTGAGCAGTCTGCAGGAACTTGCACTTCACCACCGCCGCACTTTCGACATTCCTTTTATAGCCATTACGGGCAGCAACGGCAAAACCACTACCAAAGAGCTTATACATACCGTGCTCAGCTCAAAATATATTACATATACTACTGAGGGCAACCTCAACAACCACATCGGGATACCGCTGACTTTGCTGAAAATTAAAAAAGATGCCGAAATAGCTGTAATAGAAATGGGCGCTAACCACCTGAAAGAGATAGAAGCCTATTGCAGATACGTACTGCCCACGCATGGCATTATTACCAACTGCGGTAAGGCGCACCTGGAAGGCTTCGGCAGCCCGGAAGGTGTAAGGAAAGCCAAAGGGGAATTGTTTGATTTTCTTCGCGGCAATAACGGCACGGCTTTTATTTTTGATGATTATGACTACCTGCACGAGATGTCTGCCGGTATTGAAAAAATTATTCCCTACGGAATTCATAAAGGGTTTGTAAGCGGCAACGTTGCTCACAACAAGCCGTATATAGCCGTACAGATCAAAGATGGACCGATGATAGAAACGCAACTGGTAGGAGACTACAACCTGCCCAACATACTTTGCGCAGCAGCAGTCGGTAAATATTTTCACATCCCCCAGGATGTAGTGGCAGCAGCTATTGCAGGCTACACACCTTCGAACAGCCGCTCGCAACTGGTGGAGCAGGGAACCAATAAAATTATCTTTGACGCCTACAATGCCAACCCTTCCAGCATGATGGCAGCCATAGAAAATATGGCCGGCATTGAATCCGGCAGAAAAGTATTAGTGCTGGGCGCCATGAAAGAAATGGGCGCAGACAGCATAGCCGAACACCAGCAGCTGGTGGACCAGATAGCACAATACAAGTGGAAGCACGTAGCACTCGTGGGCGGCGACTTTGCAAAAACCGGCCACAACTTCCTGTATTTCCCCACACCGGAAGAGGCTGGCAAGTGGCTGCGCGCGCAACAACTCCAGGACGCTTACATCCTGATAAAAGGCTCACGCGGCATTGCCATGGAAAAAGTATTAGGTTAAAAACGATTGTGCACTGGAAACAGCGTTTTCCACAGAATAATTTACTTACTTTTATAAGCCAATTATCACATATTCTAAATCTGAAATACATGAATGAGCATTTTGTAAAACGCATCAGCGAAGAGCTGGAAGATATAGCCCAAGCCGGCCTGTTTAAGAAAGAAAGATTGATTGAAAGCCCGCAAGGCGCGGAAATACAGGTAAACGGGCAAACGCTGCTGAACTTTTGTGCCAACAACTACCTTGGACTTTCCAATAACCCGCAGGCTATAGCAGCTTCTCAGAAAACGCTGGAAGAAAGAGGCTACGGTCTTTCCAGCGTGCGCTTCATTTGCGGCACACAGGATATACACAAAGAACTGGAAAGAAAAATATCTGCCTTCTTAGGCACGGAAGATACCATTTTGTATGCTGCCTGCTTCGATGCCAATGGCGGTGTGTTTGAGCCCCTGTTTGGCGAAGCAGATGCCATCATCAGCGATGAGCTGAACCATGCTTCGATCATTGACGGGGTGCGGCTGTGTAAAGCACAGCGTTACCGCTATAAGCACAATGATATGGAAGACCTGGAAGCCAAGCTGCTGGACAGCGCTCACCTGCGCAGCCGCATCATTGTTACCGACGGCTCCTTCTCTATGGACGGCACCATTGCCCAGCTGGACAAAATTGTAGATCTGGCAGAAAAATACGATGCCGTGGTTATGGTAGACGACAGCCACTCTACAGGCTTTCTTGGCAAAACCGGCCGCGGCACCCACGAACATTGCGGCGTGATGGGTAAGATAGACATTATTACCGGCACACTGGGCAAAGCCCTTGGAGGCGCAAGCGGCGGCTTCACCTCCGGCAGGAAAGAGATCATTGAAATGCTGCGCCAGCGCAGCCGTCCTTATTTGTTCTCCAACACCCTGGCCCCGGCCATTACGGGAGGCTCCATCGCCATCCTGGATATGCTAAGCGAAACAACCGAGCTGCGCGACAAGCTGGAATACAACACCGCCTACTTCCGCGAAAAGATGACCGCAGCAGGCTTCGACATCAAGCCCGGCATACACCCCATTGTACCTGTAATGCTCTATGATGCTGTGATTGCACAGAACTTTGCTGCAGCCCTGCAACAGGAAGGCATCTTCGTGACCGGCTTCTTCTACCCGGTGGTGCCCAAAGACAAGGCCCGCATTCGTGTACAGCTCAGCGCCGCCCACGAGCAACACCACCTGGACAAAGCCATTGCGGCGTTCATTAAGGTGGGCAATGAGCTGGGCGTGCTGAAGCCTTAAAATATACTTGATTTGATCCACCCGCAAGGTTGGATTGGCTAAAGTTGGGAAGGAATGATAAACCCCGATGATTAAGCAGCAGCTTTACTGCGGTAATTGTTTTTTGTATAGTACCACCGTTCTATACTGTGTCGTGTAGCATTTGAAGATGTGGGTGCCGGGGTTGAATCGTTTAGCTAAGCTACATACAATAGATAAAGAATTGCTGATAAATTTGAAAGCCAAAGTTCCAATATAAAATGAATAGGCACCCCGATTACTGGCGCAAGTGTCCGCTTGTGCCAGTGTAGGGAAGCTACAACATAGGTTGCTGCACCTATTAATGCCCCTGCGCCTGCGACTATTAAAAATTGTAACGGGTTCTTACTATTTGGTGGTGTATAGCAGAGGATTACCCTGCTATTCGTGATTTGCAATCGCGAAGCAGTATCAGGTGATTTAAAACCTCTAATATAACCGCCTTTCCATAATTAAAATTACGAAATTTCACTGTTGGTGGGTGTAAAATAATAAATGTTTATTAGCAGGGTGTACTTGCATTAAAAATGTTTCAAAAACTTTTACGGATTAAAATCTATTTTATCTAGGCTTAGAGATGCCCTGCGGAACATATCGAAGATCGGACTATCCGTGCATTACCGGCACAAGCGGACGCTTGCGCCAGTGTAGGTAGATAAAGAATTGCTGATAAATTTGAAAGCCAAAAGTTCCAATATAAAAGAATAGGCACCCCGATTACTGGCGCAAGCGTCCGCTTGTGCCAGTGTAGGGAAGCTACAACATAGGTTGCTCCACCTATTAATGCTCCTGCGCCTGTAGCTATTAAAATTTGTAACGAGTTCTTACTATTTGGTGGTGTATAGCAGAGAATTACCCTGCTCTTCGTGATTGCAATCGCGAAGCAGTATCGGGGGATTTAAAATCTCTAATATAATAACCGCCTTTCTATAATTAAAATTACGAAATTTCACTGTTGGTGGGTGTAAAATAATAAATGTTTATTAGCAGGGTGTACTTGCATTAAATATGTTTCAAAAACTTTTACGGATTACAATCTATTTTATCTAGGCTTAGAGATGCCCTGCGGAACATCAAGAAGAGCGGGTTGCAGATTCAAACCATTACCGGCACAAGCGGACGCTTGCGCCAGTGTGAGACTTACACTTTATTATTTACCTAATTCATCAACATCTCGCTTTATCTAAGTATATAAATCGTCCTTATATAATCCTCATCAAAATTTGGCACTAACTCTTGTTTTAGACCATTAACATATTTGCTTCTATTTAAAAATGCAAATTGCTTGGGAAATATTTTTTCGATATACATCTTTTTAATATTCAGCGGAAGAGATAGGAAGTTAATTTGTGGAATTATTATAGGCACAATCCTATTGTTAATAACTGCAAAAAAATGAATGTTTTCTTTTAGCAAGAAAGGACCATGAGTTTGCGTATGCATGCTTATAACTATTTCAGTATTTGTTATACTATCAACAACGACAACTACAGCTTTTTCTGCTCTTTGGGAAAAAACACTATCACTACTCTTCATGTAGTTGGCAATTTCTGTTCTCAGTATATCATTATCTATACTGTTGAAAAACATCTTATTAAACTGAGCTCTGATAGAGATTGATATACACAAGCATATCAATAAAATTATATAATGTTTTACCATGTACCTTGACTTTTATAATCTGTCACGACGAGACTTTGAATATTTCATTATTATACAATATGTAAATCGGTTTTGATATTTATTGATAAAACTAACCCTGCTCTTCGTGATTTGCAATCGCGAAGCAGTATAGGGGGATTTAAAATCTCTAATACAATAACCACCTTTCCATAATTAAAATTACGAAATTTCACTGGTTTGCTGAGTGTAAAATAATAACTGTTTATTAGCAGGGATCGCACTTGCATTAATTTTGCTTCAAAAAACTTTTACGGATTAAAAATTATTTTTATCTACACTCTTGATGCCCTGTAGAACATATCGAAGATCAGACTATCCGAGCATTACCGGTACAAGCGGACGCTTGCGCCAGTGTACATTCATCCTGGCTTGGAAATACATTTACCTCAACAGCGCGCTGGTTGTTGTGTATACAAGTTAAAACAGACCCGGCAAACAGAATTGAAAAACAAAATGTAAATTTGAAATACCGGTGACCGTTGAGGCTTCACTTTAGAAATCGTTACTGTAAGGTTTTTAACCGGCTGGAACTGATCACAGGGAAACGTAACCGCAATCTGCATTTCAGCAGTATTGGGCACACTGATCATCATATCATTGCTGATGAGAAAGAAAGAAGAATAAAAGTTAACCTCAATAAAGCCGCGTATCGCATTTAATCACTAAAAATTTATATTTTCATCATATGCAAAATACATCCTCCGCCCGCAAACGCATTGCCAATATGGCTTTCTCAAAGATTTACCCGCTGCTGCTCGCTAAAGTGCAGAAGAAAGGCAGAACGCAGGAAGAGCTGCATGAGGTAATAAAATGGCTCACCGGATTCGACAACAAAAAACTGGCGCAGCTGATAAAAGATGAGGTGACTTATGAAACTTTTTTCAGCCAGGCTAAGCTAAACCCGAAAGCACACCTCATTACAGGCGTTATCTGCGGCTACCGGATCGAAGAAATAGAAGATGATTTAACCCGCCAGGTGCGCTACCTCGATAAACTGGCAGACGAACTGGCAAAGGGGAAGAAGATGGAAAAGATCCTGCGCAGCTGACTGCAAATAAAAACTTACCACCTTACCCCTTAGTGCTCTAATTTAATACCACGAACGCTTAGAAAACATGCGCACAAATGTGTTTGACATTTAGCGTGAAACTAACTAAATTTGCCTTTTACAATTATAATTTATTTACACAAATGGTAGACGTTATTTTGGGTTTACAGTGGGGCGATGAAGGCAAAGGAAAGGTTGTTGATTATTTCGCCCCGGCCTACGACATTGTTGCCCGCTTTCAGGGCGGCCCCAATGCCGGACATACTTTGTATGTCGACAATAAAAAAGTAGTACTGCACCAGATCCCTTCTGGCATCTTTCACCAGGAAAAGATAAACATCATTGGCGGCGGCGTAGTGCTTGACCCTGTTACCCTGAAAAAAGAGTGCGACAATGTGGCTTCTTTTGGCATCGACGTGAAGAAAAATCTTTACATCTCTGAAAGAACCAACCTGATCCTTCCTACACACCGCGCTCTGGACAAGGCTTCCGAGATGCAGAAAGGCGAAGGTAAGATCGGGTCCACCCTCAAAGGTATAGGACCTGCATACATGGATAAAACGGGCAGGAACGCTTTGCGCGTAGGCGAGTTGCTCAACAGGAACTTCACCTCGCAATACATTAAGCTGCGCATGAAGCACCAGCGGCTGCTGGATAATTTCGGGTTTAATGAAGACATTTCCCAATGGGAAGAAGAGTTCTTTGAAGCAATAGAATTTTTGCGTGAGCTCAACATCATCAACGGTGAGTATTTCATCAACAATAAAATTACCGAAGGCAAAAAAGTACTGGCAGAAGGCGCTCAGGCAGCGCTGCTGGATATTGATTTTGGCACCTACCCCTTTGTAACTTCTTCCAACACCATTTCTGCGGGCGTTTGTACCGGCCTGGGCATTGCACCGCAGAAGATCAAAGAAGTGTACGGCATCACCAAATCTTACTGCACACGTGTAGGCAGCGGGCCGTTCCCGACGGAATTGTTTGACCAGAATGGCGAGAAACTAAGAGAGATAGGCACTGAATTCGGAGCTACAACAGGCCGCCCTCGCCGTTGCGGATGGATAGACCTCGTTGCACTGAGATTTGCCTGCATGATCAACGGCGCCACACAGGTGATCATGACCAAAGCAGATGTGCTTGATTCTTTTGAAGAATTAAAAGTCTGCACAGCGTACAATGTAGACGGCCGAACCACGCAGCAATTGCCGCTGCAAATGGAAAGACACAACATAGAGCCGCTCTACCAATCGTTCAAAGGATGGAATACAAACAGCTCTGTAATTACCGCCGGCGAAAACCTGCCCGCAGATATGAAAAATTATATTAATTTTATTAATGAATACCTGGGATGCCCTGTGAAATACGTATCTAACGGCCCCGGACGAGAACAAATTGTAAGTTTATAAACGAGTTGAATTTTATAGTAAAAAATTTTGTTTGATTAGAAAAGACATAAGATTTTTACAATAGAAATTTTTTGAATTATGGCAGCAAAACCTATAAAGAAACAATCACAGAAAGTGAAAGACACAACGCAGGATAAAGTTCCTCTTTCTAAGAAGAAAACAAATGAAGATGAACTTGATGAAAATGATGACGAACTTTTGGATGAAGATATAGTACCTTCCAAAAAAGCGGGCAGGAATGCATCTGCTAAAAAAACGAAAGAAGAAGATAGAGAGGATGAAGATGATTTTGAAGATGATGAATTAGGCGACGACTGGAATGCGGTGGACGATGAAGAAGAATGGGACCCTGATTTTGATGAATTTGATATTCCGAAATCAAAATCTTCTGCTGCCAAAAAACCTGCCAAAGGAAAGAAGAAAGGCGGAGACGGGGAAGAAGATTTCAACTTTGAAGACGATGATATTTTCGGTAACGACGATGACCTGTTTTTAGAAACAGACGATTTTGAAGACGACTATTCACCTCGCTAAACAAAATATACTAAGGCGTCCGGGCTATCCGGGCGCTTTTTTATTTTTACCAGAATGTAGACTCAAAGTTTCGCCAAAGACCTTCGCGCTTTCGTGTATTCGTGGCCGCTGGTGCACCTTGTGCAAACCCTTGTGGCTCTTATATTTCAGAGGATTTATTTTACCACAATAATCATAAGAAGACACAAGCTTCAAAAAAGACCTTCGCGCTTTCATGTATTCGCGGCCGCTGGTGCACCTTCCGCAAACCCTTGTGGCGCTTGTGTTTCAGAGGATTTATTTTACCACAATAATCATAAAGAAAACACAAGCTTCAAAAAAGACCTTCGCGCTTTCGTGTCTTCGCGGCCGCTGTTGCACCTTCCGCAAACCCTTGTGGCCCTTTGTGTTTCGGAGGATTTATTTTACCACAATAATCATAAGAAGACACAAGCTTCAAAAAAGACCTTCGCGCTTTCGTGTATTCGTGGCCGCTTAATAAGTCTTGCTTCGTTAAATTAACAGCGGCATTTAAATTTATTATACACATTTATGTAATTTACAGGTTGATTGCATCTTATAATAAACATAATTCTTTATGCAGAAACTTATTCTCTTTGCTTTACTGATTTTTACAGCCATGGCTTCTAACGCTCAAACGAATAAATATAAAAAAGAATGGCAGCAGGCAGATACCCTGATCATAAAAAAATCACTGCCTAAATCTGCGCTTGTTATTGTAAACAACATCTACAACCGTGCAAAAAAAGATGGCGATGCCGGTGAAATGATCAAGGCTTTGTACTACAAATTCAACCTGGAAGATAAGTCCAGCGACAAGGAGATCAATGAATACGTACAAGCCATCGGCAATGAAATAAAAACCACCCGCGAGCCTGTAGCAAAAAGCCTGTTGTACGCCTTGCAGGCACAGCAACTGATAAATTATAAAAACAACAACGGCTGGCGCATACGTCAGCGCGCAGAGGCAGAAAACACAGGCAAAGCGGACATCCTTACCTGGAACGCATCTGATTTTAACAAACGCATCGCGGGTATCTTTGATACGATATTCGTTAACGCAGGAGCGCTGAAACAAGCGCAGCTAAAGGATTACAGCGCAGTAATAGAAAAAGGCAATACGCCCGGACTCCGCCTGACCATGTATGATGTGCTGGTAAATTACAAGCTGGATTATTACAAAAACAATGATGACCTGGCCATAAAACCGGAGAATGAATTCCTGCTCAATAAGCCTGAATATTTTTCACCCGCAGAGCGGTTTATAAAATTACCGCTGCAAACAGCAGATACACTTTCCTCCAAACAAATAGCAGTAGAAACATTCCAGGACCTGCTGAAATATTATCTGGCGAACAACGCCACATCTGCCCTTGTGGATGCAGATGTAAACCGCATAGCATGGATGTACCAACACGCAACGGCAGCCGGGAAAGATACGTTGTATGTACAGGCGCTGGAAAATATTCTCAAAAAACATCCTGATAATAAATACACCAAAGAAGCCGCTTACCTGCTGGCGCAATATTATTTCGATATGGCGGGAAAATATGAGATGTACAAAGATTCTACCCACCGCTTAAAATACATCACGGCTTTGGATATCATTAATAAGTTTGTACCATCTAACGACAGCACCAGTGCAGTGGCTGCGTTAAAAAACCTGAGGCAGCATATCCTTAATAAATCTGTGGAGATCACCACGGAAAACATCAATGTTCCAGGAAAACCCATGCGTGCGCTGCTAAAATATAAAAATACAGATCAGCTATTTGTACGGGTTATAAAATGGGAAAGAACATCCAAAGAAAATTTTTACAACAACGACATATTCTGGAAAGCTATTGTAAAAAACAAAAACATAGTGCAGTCATTTATGCAAAAGCTGCCGTTACCGCAGGACTATCAATACCACTTTACCGAAATAAAAATTGATGCATTGCCAATAGGGCGCTATGTGCTCTTAACCAGTGACGATGCTGATTTCAGCATCAAAAGCAAACTCTCTGCCCGGCTGTTTGATGTTTCAGATCTTGCCTATGTGCAAAATGAAGGCAATTATTTTGTACTGCACAGGGAAACCGGAAAGCCTGTACCCGGCGCTGTTATTCACTTTCAAACGGGCACGAAAAACTTAGCGCCTATTTATACAACTGTAACAACAGACAGTAAGGGCTATGCGAAAGCTCCACCCTTAAAAACAACAGGGCGCGGCTATATCAGCAAAGACGGCGACAGGATTGAGTTTGACGGGCACTACTATTATTACAGCAACGAGAAGAGCGTAAGTGAACCTGAAATCAGCTCAGGACAATTTGAACATGATGAAGCCAAAGCACATTTCTTCACAGACAGAAGTTTGTATCGGCCGGGGCAGACTGTATATTTTAAAGGTATACTCACTACGCTGGAGCAAAAAACAAAACAAAAGAAATTGTACAATTCCCCCGGCAAAATTAATGTAAGGCTATACGACGCAAACAATAAAATAATAGATTCTGTATATGTAAAGGCCAATGAATTCAGTAGTTTCAGCGGTTCGTTTAAACTACCATTGAATGTTTTAACCGGCAGCTTCTTTATCGACACGAAAGAACTTAACGGCACTGTTCATTTTAATGTAGAAGAATATAAACGCCCTACTTTCTTCGTTGAACTGGATACGCTCAAAACCGATTACAGGCTGAATGACAGCATTACCGTAACCGGCACAGCCAAAGCATTTGCGGGCAATACCATTGATAACGCACAGGTGAAAATTAATGTTACGCGGTTAGCACGTTATCCTTATCCCTGGCTATGGCGCGGCTTTATGCCAAATAGGCCCAGTGCGCAAATACACAATGAGATTGTAACAACAGATGCCAACGGAAAATTTTCTTTTACATTTAAAGCTGTGCCTGACGAGAGTATTGATAAAAATCTGAAGCCAATATTTAACTACCAGGTAGAAGCTGCAATTATCGATAACAATGGCGAAACCAGGGAGGCCAACACGTCAATAAGTATTGGCTGCCAGTCGCTGATTTTGGAAATTGAAAATGACGAAAACGGAGAAGCGGGTAAATTTAAAGCTGTCAATGTAAAAGCTACAAACCTTTCTGATCAGGAAGTACCCGCAACTGTTACCGTGAAAATTTATGCGCTGGAAATGCCTGGCCGCCTGATACGCAAACGCTACTGGCAGCGTCCGGATCAGTTCGTGATGGATAAACAATCCTACCTGAGCTATTTCCCCCACGATGAGTATGATAATGAAACCGATAAAGCAAGCTGGAATAAGGTTAAAGAAGTTTACAGCAAAACCGCGGAAGCCAATGAAAACAAAGCTTTCAGCCTGGGAAACACGAAGCTCGCACCGGCCTGGTACCTGGTAGAAGCCACAGCAAAAGACAAGAACGGGAATGATGTTGAAAACAGGAAGTATATACGCATCTATAATGATGATGCCGTTCGTTTAACAGAGAAAGAATACCTGTGGGTAAGCAAAGTAAAATCGGCAGGTAAAATCGGGGAGCAGGATATCTTTAAAATAGGTACTGCGGCAGAAGATGTACATATATTGCAGGCAAAAAAAACTGCTAAGCCCGGGGAAAAATCCGGAATAGTATTTTCTGATTTCAAACTGAATAACGAGATTAAAACAATTGTACAGACCACTACTGCCAACGATCTCAATGCTTCCAGTTATGTCTATGGCTTTATTAAACACAACCGGCTGTATACCACTGATAATACAGTGATGGTGACTGACAGCACCAAAAATCTGGAAATTGCGTATGCTACATTCAGGGATAAGACCGAGCCCGGCGCGAAAGAGAAATGGCAGATAAAAATATCCGGCCAAAATAATAAAAATGTAGAAGCAGAACTGCTTTCCTCCATGTATGATGCTTCACTGGATGAAATCAGGCTTCATGAATGGCATAATCCATTTATAACGAATACCCAAATACCGCATCATGCCTGGAATACAGACTACAGGCAGTTTACGGCTCAAAGCGGATTCACGAATGCAGACCATTATAATAGTTCTTATGGCATAAAAGCAAAAATATATGATCACCTGATATTTTCTGACCGATATTATTTTATGAACCTTAATTACGAAAACAGGCGTGGTATTATGATAAGAGGACTTGTAAAAGAAGAATATGATAAGGAATTTACAACTGTTCAGTTAGAAGCCAGATATAAAGGTGATGCCGCAAGCGCTGGAAATTTAAAAGACATTCATGTAATTTCCTCTGATAATGCGCAACAAGCTGCCAGTCCGGATGCAGCTCCTATAAGTGTAGAAGAAGAGCCCGCTATACAGCAACCTTTGCGAACCAATTTCAACGAAACCGCTTTCTTTTTGCCGCACGTATATGCCAGTAAAGATGGATCGTACACGCTTGAATTTACTATGCCGGACGCAATGACTAAATGGAAATGGATGAACCTGGCATACACCAAAACGCTGCAGCATGCCTACAGCGAAAAAGAAATTGTTTCACAAAAAACAATGATGGTGCAACCGAACATGCCGCGCTTTCTACGTGCGGGCGACAAGGCAGAGCTTAGCGCCAAAATCAGCAACCTATCAGAAAACAACCTGGACGGCATTGCACAAATACAGATACTGAATGCCATTACGCGTGAACCCATCACCGGGTGGACGGCTCCGACTACTCCTGTAAACTTTAAAGCAGCTGCGCGGCAAAGCACCTCTGTGAAATTCCCGGTAACCATTCCTGCTGATGCCACAGAGCCCATTCTTATAAAGATCGCAGGCACATCGGGAAAATTCAGCGACGGCGAAGAACATATCATTCCCGTACTTACCAATAAAATGCTTGTAACCGAGGCTATGCCTGTGTTCCAGCAGGGTGATACCACAATAAACTATACATTCCACAAATTAAAAAATCATACCAGCAATACATTGCAAACGCAATCGTTGACTGTAGAGTTTACTGCCAACCCGGTTTGGTATGCCGTGCAGTCACTGCCATACCTCATGGAGTATCCGTATGATTGTGCTGAGCAGGTGTTTAACCGTTTTTATGCCAACGCGCTTGCTACGCATATCGTGAACACAAAACCGGGCATTAAACAAATATTCAATGAATGGCTGAAAGATTCAACTGCGCTGCAAAGTAACCTGCAGAAAAACCAGGAACTGAAACAAATACTGCTGCAGGAAACGCCGTGGCTGGTACAGGCAGAAAATGAAACTGAACAAAGAAAAAATATTGCCCTGTTGTTCGACCTGGCAAAAATGAGCGAAGGTATTAATAAAAGCATCAACCAGCTCAGCGATATGCAATTGGCTGACGGCTCCTTCCCCTGGTTCAAAGGCGGCGATGCAGACAGGTACATTACACAATATATCCTTACGGGCATTGGCAGGTTAAAAACGCTGGAGGCCGTACCGGCAAACAGTTTGAACACGCTGAACCAGATCACGGCTAAGGCGCGGCAATACCTGCGGAACGCCATTACCAAAGATTATAACGATCTGAAAAAATACAGTAAGGACCTTACTAAAAACAATGTGAGCGGCTTACAGATACACTATCTTTTTGCCAACAGCTATTTCGATAAAAAGCCGGCTACTGCTGCAGAAAAATACTTCTATGGGCAGGCGAAGAAATACTGGATTGATCAGTCTTCGTACTTCAAAGGCATGCTGGCAGGCATTTTTTACAGGAACAATGAAAAAGTTTTTGCTAAGGAAACTATCCTTAAATCGCTGCTGGAAAATGCTGTGGAAGACAAGGTGCAGGGTACTTACTGGAAAGATATGCAGTGGGGATATTACTGGTACCAGGTGCCGATAGAACAACAGGCGCTGATGATAGAAGTAACCCATGAAATTGCCGAAGGTGAAAACAACCATCCATTGCGCGAATCTGTGAACGGTATGCAGAACTGGCTGATCAGGAACAAGCAAACCAACAACTGGCGTACCACCAAAGCCACTGCCGATGCGTGTTACGCCCTACTAAAGGTAAATAACCTTATCGGCAGCAGCAAAAATGTAGTGATACAGTTGGGCAATAATACAACTATCTCCACAGAGAAAGGACAGGCAGGTGCAGGATATGTAAAACAAACATTTACACAACAGCAGGCCGGCAGGGATATGGCGGATATAAAAGTGACAACTTCTTCCAACGATAAAAACAATGTTAATCGTACGCCGGCTTATGGCAGCGTGTACTGGCAATACTTTGAAGAGATGGATAAGATCACACCCGCAGCCACGCCGCTCTCTTTAAAGAAGCAACTGTTCATAGAAAAAAATACAGGCGCCGGCAAAAAACTACTGCCTGTAAATAACGGAGATGTATTGAATATTGGCGACAAGGTTGTGGTAAGAGTAGAATTAAAATCAGACAGGGATATGGAATACCTGCACCTGAAAGATATGCGTGCAGCTTCTATGGAGCCTGTGAATGTATTGAGCGGTTACAAATGGCAGGACGGGCTTGGCTACTACGAAGCTACCAAAGATGCTTCCAGCAACTTCTTTATCAGCTACCTGCGCAAAGGCACGTACGTATTTGATTACCCATTACACATCACACACTCCGGAGATTATTCCGTGGGCACTGCCAGCATTCAATGCATGTATGCGCCTGAGTTTACAAGCCATTCAGCAGGTTTGCGTATAAAGGTAAAGTGACCTGTTAAGATCAAAGCGCTGTAAGTTTTTATAGCGCTTTTCTCTTTCTGAATTGTACCTTTACGCCTCAAGAAAAGGTTATGTATTCAATTCAACAGATAAAGGAAATGCTTGGCTGCAGAGCGATCATGCATACCAATAATATTATTAAACATTTATCTACCGACAGCCGGCGCATATCCTTCCCGCACGAATCTTTATTCTTTGCTTTGCACACAGCAAACAGGGACGGCCACAATTTTGTGGAAGATGTGTATCAGCTGGGTGTAAGAAACTTTATTGTTGAAAAAAATTATACCGCCAACCTGCCAGGTGCCAATGTACTTTTTGTTGACAATACTTTAGATGCTTTGCAAAAAATAGCGGCACAACACAGGCAATCATTCCGCTATCCGGTAATAGGCATTACCGGCAGTAATGGCAAGACCATTGTGAAAGAATGGCTCTACACCCTGCTTTCTGAAGATTATGATATTGTAAGAAGCCCGCGCAGCTACAACTCCCAGATCGGCGTGCCGCTAAGCGTATGGGAAATGAATTCCGAAAATGACCTTGCAATTATAGAAGCAGGCATTTCAAAAAAAGAAGAGATGGATAAGCTTGAAAAAATTATCTACCCCACTATCGGCATACTTACTAATATCGGCGAAGCGCATGAAAATAATTTTAGCTCAAAAAAAGAAAAGTTATCAGAAAAGCTCAGATTATTCAGGCAATGCCGTATAGTTTTTGCACATACAGATGATGCACTGGCAAGCACTATGCTGGCTGAAACACTAACCTGCGAAATATTTTCCATCGGTACAAAAGCGAGCTGTACACTTCGGGTAAAAGAAATAAAACAGCAGGATAGTTTTACTGAAATAGCTCTTGTATACCAAAATGCATGTTTTAAAATACACATTCCCTTTACCGATGACGCCTCTTTGCACAATGCCTTGATGTGCATTGCTGTAGCGCTGAACTTTGGCTTACCGGTTGGCAAGATCATCGAAAGAATATTGTTGTTGCAGCCGGTTGAGATGCGCATGCAGGTTTTACCCGGTATCAACAATTGCATTTTTATCAACGACAGTTACAGTTTTGATCTGCAGTCTCTTTCTATTGCGCTGGACTTTTTATCAAAGCAGCCATTGACCAAAACAGTTATACTTTCCGACATTCCGGATGCCGCGGATAGCGATTATACCGCTGTAACAGAAATGCTGAAAGCAAGGCATATCAACCGTTTCATAGCCATAGGCCAGGAATGGCAGAGCCGTAAAAATATAGTGCAGGATGCATTGAACTTAACCACATTTTACACTTCTGCCAAAGACTTTACCAATCATTTTAATTCACAGGCTTACGCAAACGAGGCCATCCTGATCAAGGGTGCAAGAAGTTTTTTATTTGAAACTATTGTACCGCTTTTTGAAAAGAAAATACATTCCACCTTCCTGGAAGTAAATCTTTCAGCCATCGCGCACAACCTGAAGGCCTATAAAGAAAACCTGTCCGCAGGCACCCGGCTGATGGCTATGGTCAAAGCGTTTGGCTATGGCAGCGGCAGCCTGGAAGTAGCGAGCCTGCTGCAATACAACCATGTAGACTATCTTACGGTAGCATACACCGATGAAGCGGTAGAGCTGCGCGATGCAGGTATCCACTTGCCTGTAATGATCATGAACATTGATGATGATGAAGATGCCTTTCAAAAAATAGTGACTTACAATCTTGAACCTGAGATCTATTCTTTTAAGATACTTGACTCTTTCATTAGCTTTCTCAGGCGCGAAGGCCTTCAACAATATCCTGTACACATAAAAATTGATACAGGCATGCACCGGCTCGGCTTTGAAAAGCAAGATATAGGGCGGATCACAGCCATATTGAATGCAGGCAGGGAAGTAGTTATCAAATCTGTTTTCAGCCACCTGGTAGCCAGTGAAGATGAGCAGGAAGATGCTTTTACGGCACAGCAGGCTGCGCTGCTAAACGAATGTGCTGATCTGATTCAGCAAAATACCGGCTATACTTTCCTCAGGCATATCTCAAACTCAGCCGGCATAATACAACACCCGGAGCTGCAGATGGACATGGTGCGCCTGGGCATCGGCTTGTATGGAATTGACAGCACCAACAATAAGAAGCTGCTGCTGGAACCTGCCATTGCTCTAAAGACCACCATTGCGCAGATAAGGCACCTAAAAGCCAATGAAAGCGTAGGTTACAACCGCAAAGGGATCTTACAGCGCGACTCCGTGATAGCAACCATACGCATAGGCTACGCAGATGGTTTTAAACGCAAAATGAGCAACGGCACTGGCGCAGTCTTTATCAACGGCAAACTGGCGCCGGTGGTAGGCATTGTGTGCATGGATATGACTATGGTAGACATCACCGGTATTGATAATGTGCACGAAGGCGATGTGGTAGAAATATTCGGCAGCAACCTGCCCATAGAAAAATTAGCTTCCTGGTGTGAAACCAATACTTATGAAATACTCACCGGTATCGGCCGGCGCGTAAAGCGGGTGTACGTAGAAGACTGACGGATACTACACTTCAGGCAACATCACTTTTTTGTATTTGGATATAATCCTGATGATCACGATCAGGCAAATACAGATGATCAGGCTGAATGTGGAATCTTCTACAAACCTTTTTGAAAGAATATACACCGCTCCGCCGATGGCACAGGCTGTAGCATACAGCTCTCCACGCCTCAACAGATTGGGTACATTGTTGCACAAAATATCGGCGATGAGGCCTCCAAAGGTAGCTGTAACCACTCCCATCAGCAAACTGTAGGGCTCATTGGCGCCAAACTGCGCGCTGCGGTCAATGCCTGCCACTGTAAACAATCCCAAACCTACGGCATCGGTAAAAAATATCAGCCTCCTCAGCCTGTTGAAATTAAATTTTACCAGGGAAATTATGATCACCGGCGTTATAACAAGCGCCAGCGCCAGGTTATCGTTCATCCAGTTAATAGGCCTGGCATCCATCACAATATCTCTGATGGAACCCCCACCGTAGGAAGTCACGAAAGCCAGCACAATGGCGCCGAATATATCCATGTGGTGGGCACGCGCATTCAGCGCCCCGGTGAGAGAAAAAACAAATATCCCGCAATAAATTACTATATCTAAAGTTGACATATCACGCTAAAAATTACGCAAAGGTCGCACATTTTAGATACAAAAACTTTTTATTTTGCTACTGGTTTTTTTGCTGGCTTCAGGTATTTTTCCAGCCATTGGTCCTGCTCCCATAAAACATGCAGTATCGATTCCCTGGCTGCATAGCCGTGGCTCTCTTTAGGTAGCAACACCAAACGCGCAGGCGCACCCAGCCCTTTCAGGGCATTGAAATATCTTTCGCTCTGCATGGTAAAGGTGCCTGAGTTGTTGTCGTCATTGCCGTGAATGAGCAGTAATGGCGTTTTCATTTTATGTGCATTCTGAAAGGGCGACATGGCATTGTACACGTCCGGTGCGTCCCAGTAATGCCTTTCTTCACTCTGGAAACCAAAAGGGGTAAGCGTCCTGTTGTAAGCTCCGCTGCGTGCAATGCCTGCAGCAAAGAGGTCAGAATAAGTCAGCAGGTTTGCCGTCATGAACGCGCCGTAAGAATGTCCGCCAACCGCAACTCTTTTGCGGTCTATGATGCCTCTCTTATCTAATACATCAATAGCAGCCTTACCATTGGCAACCAACTGCTCAATAAAATTATCGTTGGGCTCTTTGTTCCCTTCACCCACGATCGGGAAGGCGGCATCGTCTAATATGGCATAGCCGCGGGTAACCCAGTAAATCGGCGAGCCGTAGTAAGGGAATATAAAATCGTTGGGGTTGGTGGTGTTCTGAGACGCTGTAGACTTGTTTTTAAATTCCTGCGGGTATGCCCAGATAATGAGCGGCAATTTTGATTTACCGTCATAGTCCGCAGGCAGGTATAAGGTGCCTGTAAGCTCCAGCCCGTCGTCTCTTTTATAGGTTATCAGTTCTTTCTTTACCTTACTCATGTTTTTAAAAGGATTCTCAAAAGCAGTAACCTGTTTCAAGGTATTATTTTTGATGTTCCTGATAAAGTAATTCGGGTATTCTACCGGGGACTGAATGCTTACAAATACCTCTCCTTTTTCCCTGTCTATGATCCTGGAAAGATTTTCTGCCTTATCTGTATAAGCCGACTGGTATAGCCTGCGTGATTTACCGGTTGACAGGTTGTATTCATCTATAAAAGGGAACTGGCCTTTTTCAGTAAAGCCTTCACCAAGCAACAATGCATTGTTGCCTGCATCCAGGTTGAGGACATTATAATTGTATGCATTCTTTTTGGTATCGAACCTTCCGGGGTTGCTGTATGCATCCTGGTAATTCCTGTCGAACAGGATCTTTGATTGCATTTCTCTGGATGATGGATCAATGTGGTAAATCTTGCTGTTGCGGTTGTTGAACCACGAATCATAAACCACCGCGTTTTTATCATCCCCCCACGTAACTCCTGAAAAACGGTTCTTAGTGCGGGCAATTTTTTCTTCTTTGGTAAAAGGGAAGTCTGAGACAATAAGCTCGTCCCTGTATTCAACTTTTTCAGCGGGATCGCCTTTGTCTAAAGCCTCTACCCAGTAAAGCGTTGAGGGTTTGTCGGCACGCCAGGAAATGTTTCTTTTACCCTGTTGCACAGCCATAAATCCCTGCGGCAGGGTTTCAATCAGAGGCTTGCTGTTTATAAGTTTTACTTTTTTACCTGCTGCATCGTACACCGTAGTTATTTCAGGAAAACGGCTGTAGGGTACAATGTAGGAGAAAGGGCGTTGCACTTCATCTACCAGTACATATTTGCCATCCGGTGAAAAGCTCACGCCGCTGTGCATGGATTTTGTTTTCCATACCGAAGATTTTCCATCAAGTGATATTTTGTGCAATTCAGATGTAGCAAGCGTTTCAAAATTCTGCTCATCAATTTTATCTTTCAAAAGATCCTGGTACGTCCTGTTCTGCGCTTTGGTGCCGTCACTTACAGATACGATGGGGCCTTTGGGCAATGTATCCTGCGAATTGATCAGCTCTTTGCGGCCGGCAGGAATTGTTCGCACCAATAGGTTTTTACTGTCCCTGAACCAGGAAATGGGGTTGCCTAAATTAGCGTTCAGCAACTTGGCAGGTAGTTTCTTTGCCATGTTTTTATCAATGTCGAGTACCCAGAGCTCCAGGCCTTTTGATACGGTATTGGTAAAAGCCATGTATTGCTCATCGGGAGACATAGTGAAATTAGAAAGCTGTGCATTAGCAGGCAAACCGGCAACCTTGTTTATTTTTTCAGCATCCAGCGATTTGGTTGCCAGGTCAATAATGTACGTAGTAGTACTTGATATGTTTGTTTTCGGGTTGATGCGCAGGCCTGCCAACCTCATTTCAGGGCTGGATATTTCTGCCAATGTTTTATACGTATTGCGGTAAAGGAATACAACCTTCCTCTGCTTCTCGCTAAACAGTACAGACGGCGGCATTTTAAAATCTACCAGCTCTAATATCTCTTTGGGAGGTTTCTGATATGTAACGTTTTCCTGTGCCATAACATTTACCGATAAAAATAAAAGTACAAGGGTGAAGAAAGATGTACGCATGGTGATAAGATTATAGGTTATTTCAAAAATAAAAAATTTATTGCATTTTAAATGTAAGCGCGGCAAAATCTTCCACGGAAAGCTGTTCAGCACGAAGATTAAAAATTTCATCCTGCAGTGCTTCCGGCGGAAACAAGGGCTTTACTGCATTACGCAGCATTTTCCTGCGTTGGTTAAAAGCTGTTTTAACCAGGTTAAAGAAGTGGCGCTGGCTTTTCATTTCCGGGAAATCATGGCGCAGCCTCAGTTCTATCACGCCGCTCATTACTTTAGGAGGCGGGTTAAAGCTTTCCGGAGGTACATCAAACAAATAAGTGGTGTCATAAAAAGCCTGTATCAGTACACTTAAAATGCCGTAGGTTTTGTTACCGTGCCTGGCGGCAATTCTCTGTGCCACTTCTTTCTGAAACATACCGATGATGCGCGGCACCTCTTCCTTCCAATCCAGAATTTTAAACATTATCTGAGAAGAAATATTGTAAGGAAAGTTGCCGACAACAGTGAACGCTTCTTCAAACGGCTTAACGGCTTTGAGAAAATCTGTATGGATAAGTTTGTCCTGTATGGCTGGGTATTGTTTATACAGGTACTGTACCTTTTCTTCATCCAGCTCAATTGCCTTGAAATCAATGCCCTCAATCTTAAGTAAATATTTTGTGAGCGCTCCGCCGCCGGGGCCTATCTCCAGCAAGCGCTCAGGCTTTTCGTTCAGCAACGCTTCAACAATTTTTTGGGAAACGGTTTCATCTTTTAAAAAGTGCTGGCCAAGAGATTTCTTCAGCGTATACATAAATATGTTGGTTTGTTATCCTATGATCTTATCCGGATTTTTTTTAATGAAATCTGCCCAGTTCTTCATATTTGAGGAAGCCCTTTTTACCGGGCTGCTGAGCTGGTAGTAATGACATATGGCTACCGCGAGTGCATCGGAGGCATCGAGGTAGCGAGGCACTTCCTGCAAGGCAAAAATATTTTTGAGCATGCCCCACACCTGCTCTTTCGATGCATTGCCGTTACCAGTTACAGACTGCTTTACTTTTTTGGGCGAATATTCTGTCACCGGCAGCCCGTGCTGCATAGCTGCAGCAATAGCTACTCCCTGCGCCCTGCCCAGCTTGAGCATACTTTGCACATTCTTGCCAAAGAATGGCGCTTCGATGGCAAATATGGTAGGCTTGTAAGAAGCTATCAGTTCATGCACGGTTGCATGAATTTTTTCCAGCCGTACATACATGTCTTTATGGGAGGAAAGCAACAGCGTACCCATAGCAATAAGCTCCAGCTTCTCTGCCCGGCAGCTCACCAGCGAATAGCCGAGCTGCAGTGTACCGGGGTCTATGCCAAGGATAATTTCAGATAAGGGTTGTTTCATCCGTATATACTATTTTTCAATGAGTGCAGATAGCTTTTGCGCCGCTTGCGGCTGTTTTTAATCGTCACATGGAATATGCCATATAATCATTTCGGTTGGTATGCAACTTTTCCTTATGGCTATTGCATGTATGCATCAGACGGGCAACGAATATAAAATAAAAAAGTGGATATTTTACAATATCCACTTTTATCAGATCTATGTTTTTTTAAGTATTATTCTTGTACTACAAACACGATGGCTTGTTTTTTACGGGAGATTACTTTCTGGTTGTTTTGAATACCGGGCTCCCATTTACCGCTCGCTTTAATAGCTCTTACAGCTTCTGCGGCAGTACCATAACCAGGATCGTTCAGGGCTTTTACTTCCGTAACATTTCCTTGTTTATCCACACGGAAAGAAACTGTTACCCTGTATTGTCCGGGAGGCGCACCGTTATCAACGGGTGTATCGTTGTTCAGGTTTCTTCTTAAGAAGTTTTCCCAATCGCCCGGGTATTTTGCTTCTACCTGTACGGTTGTAAACTCTTTATCATAGTCTTCCTTCACGGCAGGGGCTGCTGTAGCTGCCACGTTTACGAATGCTTTACCACCGGCGCCGCTAACTTCTACCGGAGGAGCTACTGCTGCGGTTTTCAAACCTTCCTGGTCAAATGAACCGATACGTTCTTCTTTCAGTTCGGTCTGGGTTTTTGGCGGTTCTTTCACCTGTATATCCGGAGCTACTTTTGGAGGAGTAAACTTAGTAATATCTAATTTCACCGGCTCGGACTTCGGAGGAGGTGGCGGCGGGGGCAATGGCGGAGGTGGCGGTGCCTCTACTTTTGCCTGGTCTACCTGGCTCAACTGTATGTCCTCGATCATCATTGTCGTCTTTTCTTTATTCTTATTGGCTACGTTAAAGAACAGGTAACCTGCCAGAGCCAGGGCGATCACAGTCATTCCCACAACAGCGGCCCAGAGGCGCCTGCGATAGGTCTTCCTTAGCTCGTATGCTCCATATTCTTTATTCCGTTGGTCAAAAAGAATATCAAGAAAATCGGCATTTGCTATTTTACTTGCATCCATATCTTAATAATTTAATTGTTTAATTAGGGGTTCGCTGCGTCTGACAGGGTAATGGCCTGCTGATCTGACTCTTCCACATTATTTATCAACGCATAACGGTCAATATCATTGATAGCCATTTCATCTAAAATATCTACCACATTTTTATAAGTGCTTTCGTTACCCGGTTTAATGATAACCATAAAGTTCTTAGGATCTGTATTCTTCTTTTTATTCAGTATCACGTCCCTGATCTCTTTGAAGGAAGAAGCCTTTACGTTGGTAAAATTGTCCTGTAATTGGCCTTCATAGTAGTATATGTGGTTATTCTTGCCCAGCAACAGCGTTAGCGCTCCTGACTCTGCAGTTAGCGTTTCTTCTCCCGGCTTCACTTTATCGTCAGGCATGTTCAGGAACATCCCTGTAGGCTGGCTCATGGTAGTGGTGAATACGAAAAACGTAATCAGGAGAAATCCCAGATCCACCATAGGTGTTAAATCCACACGTAAAGATTTTTTAGCGCTTTTCTTGACCCCTGGACCTTTCTTCTTGGAGTCCTGCGCCGAGGTATCTAAATCTGCCATATCTGCTTAGTTTAATCTTTTTTAAAAAATAGTTTTATGCTTCCGGAGCGCCGGTTTCTGCATTATCTTTACCGCCACCAAGCATTTGCTTTCTCCACAGTTCGGAACCTTCCGGAGCCTGCTCGGGATTGGTAACCATTGAGAACTTAAACACGTTGTTATCAGTCAATGCTTTCAGGATATTTTTAAACTGAGGGAACTTAGATACGTTGTCTCCTTTGAAAAGAAACATGGGCGGGGTTTCATTACCCAGGTATACCTGGTTATAAGCGCTGATCCAGAATCTCATCTCGTTATTCGATGTATCCTTTACAGGAATTCCGGGAAGACCGGCTAATTGCTTAGGATCAAGGGTTGCCTGCTGTTTCAGGTTTGCAATGGGCACGCCTATCAGCTCCTGTTTTACCAATGCGTTTATTTCACCTCCTGACAGTCCTGCGTTCTTTTGTGAATTGATTGTTTCAATAATAGACCTTTTCTGATCCTGCAGATCTTCTGAAAAAGAAAGAAACGCTCTTCCGTCTTTATCCAGTGTCATCGTTATCACATTCTTATCCGGCGCCGGCTTGGTAGCAACGGAGCTCGGCGTCTGCACGGCAATGGTCTCATCGGGCTTAAATTTCGTTGTCAGGATAAAGAAAGACAACAAAAGGAAAGTTACGTCACACATCGCGGTCATATCAATAAACGTACTCTTACGTGGTAATTTCGCTCTTGCCATTTTTTATTTTTTGTTTTGTGTCATTAATAAGATGCACCATGCATCTCTTTTCCATAAATTTTCCGCATTTTTTTTAAAAAAAATATCAGAAAAGTTTTTAGCTGCACATGGTACAGCTAAAAACATATAGAAAATTATTTGTAGTTAGCAGCGAAGCTTTGTTGTAAAGTAAAGCCTGATTCATCAATACCGTAGGTGATACCGTCGATACGTGTAGTAAACACGTTGTACATGATGATAGCGATAGCAGAAGTACCGATACCTAATGCCGTGTTATACAGGGCCTCAGAGATACCAACAGACAATTCTGCAGAAGCGTTACCACCGCCGCCTTCAGCACCCAGGGCAGAGAACGCTTTAATCATACCGATTACCGTACCTAACAGACCGATCAAAGTTGCTACGGAAGATATGGTTGAAAGGAATACCAGGTTTTTCTCCAGCATAGGCAATTCAAGCGCTGTAGCTTCTTCAATTTCTTTCTGGATAACCATTAATTTCTGATCTGTATCTAACTCTTCTGATGGCACGTGGATCATTTCTTTGTATTTCAATAATCCTTGCTTCATTACGTTTCCTACAGAACCTCTTTGTTTGTCGCAAAGCGCAATAGCTTTATCTACATCTTTGTTTGCCAAAGCGAACTGTACGTTTCTGATAAATTCATTGATGTTGCCTTTGCCTGCTGCTTTTGCAATGCTGAGCATTCTCTCAATCACAAAAGTGATACAGGTGAAAAGCGTACCAAGCAATACCGGTACTACAATACCTCCTTCATACATACGGGAAAACGCATCTTTAGGACCTACATGACTGGGCCAGAAACCACCGTTCGGATCAGGATTGGTAAAGTTTGATGGATGACCGATCAAGAAACGCCAGATAACGTAACCCAAAACAATACAAAGAAAAGGAGCAATCCATGAAATAATGTTTGAAGATTTTTTTGCTTTTACCGGAGTAGCTGTTGTTTTAGTTGCTACAGGAGTAGTTGGTTTGATGTCCGCCATAATACAATTTTTTTAAATGATAAATTTTAGTTTTTAGTTTTAAAATTTCGAAGGCACAATTTTAGAAGAATTTTCTTGAAAAACAAAAAAGTTTTTTTAAAGGTTAAGCTTTAGTATGTTCTTTAAGTCGTTTTCTAAAAAAATGCACAGACAAATGTATCACAAAATATATTACGCTGACATTTTAGATCAGAAATTTTTTTGTGATTATAATCATGTTTTAAATAAGCAAATATCACTATTTGAACAGTTGGTATACGATGCAGCTAAACAGGTACGCTAATGCTGTCATATAAACAAGCTGGAACACAGGCCACTTCCACGTTCTGGTCTCTCTTTTCACTATGGCAAGTGTGGCCATGCACTGCATGGCAAGCACATAAAATATCAATAAAGAAAGCCCCGTTGCAAGCGTATAGACTTTGGAGCCGTCCATGCGTGTTGCGTTGGCCATTTTTTGTTTTAAGGTAGATTCATCTGCATCATCCACACTGTAGAGTGTAGCCATGGTGGCTACAAAAACTTCCCTGGCTGCAAAAGAAGTAATCAACGCAATGCCTATTTTCCAGTCAAAGCCAAGCGGTGCAATTGCCGGCTCTATAGCTTTGCCCAGTATGCCTGCATAGGAGTTTTCCAGTTTTTCTGCGGAATAATTTCTTTCAATATCTTCAGCCCCATAAGTATTTGCAGCCGCAATTGTTTCATATTTCTGATCCAGCTTTTCCATGCGCGAGGCCGGGCCGTAGCTGCTCAGGAACCAGATAATAAGGCTGATGATCATAATGATCCTGCCGGCTTCTACCAGGAAAACTTTGCCTTTTTCCAGCATGGTTACACCCACATTTTTCCAGCGGGGAGCCTTATAAATAGGCAACTCCAGTATAAAAAAACTTTTCTCCTGTATGTTAATGAGGAACTTCAGTACATAACTTACCACCAATGCCGTTACAAAGCCAAAGAGGTACAGCCCCATCATTACCAGCCCCTGCAGAGAGATAAATCCAAAGTAGTAAACATCGGGTATCACCAGCGCTGTAAGTATAATGTATACAGGCAATCTGGCACTGCAACTCATCAGCGGTGTTATGAGGATGGTAAGCAGCCTTTCTTTTTTGTTTTCAATGTTGCGGGTAGCCATGATGGCCGGTATGGCACAGGCAAAACCGCTGATCATGGGCATTACGCTCTTGCCGTTGAGGCCTACTTTGCGCATTACCTTATCCATTAAAAAACTAATGCGTGCCATGTACCCCGTATCTTCCAGCACACTGATGAGCCCGAACAGGATCATGATCTGCGGTATAAATATAACAATGCCGCCGATACCCGCCAACAATCCGTTCACCAAAAGATCGGCCCACCAGGTTTCGGGCAGCAAAGCGTCTACCCATGATGTGAGTTGTGTAAAGCCGCTGTCTATAGCATCCATCGGGAAACTTGCCAGCCAGAAAATACTTTGAAATAAAAGAAATACAACTGCCGTTAAAATTACATAGCCCCAGAAGCGGTGCAGTAAAATATTGTCTATCCTTTCTGTAAAAATTTTTTTCTTCAGCGGATCCGGCTCCGATACGGTGCTTTGCAGTATCTGATTTATTTTCTGGTAGCGGTGCAATATCTCCTCCGCCTGTATTTTTGTATCGTTGAAATGGTGGCGGTCTTTTATTTCGCACACTGTTTTATTTTCTTCCCCGTCAAGCTCGCGGTGATGCATCAGGTAGTGCAGCGCTGTATAAGATGGCAGGCCGGGATGTTTTGACTGGATCTCACGAATGGCTTCAGGCGCCAGCGCCTTATTGTCTATAAAATTATGCTCCATTTCTGCGGGGCGGTAGCCTGCCGCAAAAGACAGTGTTTTCTTTAATTCGTGTATGCCTTTTTCAGAACGCGGGTTTACCGGCACTACGGGCACGCCCAGTTCGCGCGAAAGCCCGTCCACATCTATCTTAATCCCTTTTTTGGCAGCGATGTCTCCCATGGTCATGGCTACTACTACCTTATAATTAAGGTCTATCAGCTGGCTGCAAAACAATAAATTTCTTTTAAGGTTGCTGGCATCCAATAGCAGTAAAACAATATCTGGTTTTACCGCAGGCTCCTGTTGCATCAGTAATTTGTAGGTAACCCATTCATCCTCTCTTCTCGGGTACAGGCTGTAGGTGCCGGGCAGGTCGATCACGTTGGCGGTAATGCCATCGCCCAGGTTGGCCGTGCCGGTCTTTTTATCAACAGTTACACCGGGAAAGTTACCGATCTTCTGATGCAGCCCTGTCAGCAGATTGAAAAGCGAACTTTTGCCGCAATTCGGATTCCCAACAACAGCTATGTTTACACTCTTATTGTTTTTGCCCATGAGAAGGGCAAAAGTACAATTAGATTTGTATAATTATTTACGAATTCAGGAAAACAGGCTAAATTTGCCTATGGCCAAATTGCAAACCTTTTCGCTGAATGTAGATGAAATGATCAACGATTTCTTCGAGGGATGCCGAGCCTACGGGATAGTTACCAATTTCAAGAATTACAAATTCTGTTGGTACATCAATAAAATGCTTGGCTACGACTTCCGGCTGAATACAGATATTGAGATCATTACCAGTAAAAAAAACCGGCAGTATTTTTTTCCGGTTTACCAATACAATATCCAGAACAGTGCAGTAACCCATTACCTGTACGACAATTCCTTCGACGGCGAATACCTGATACCCGAATTTAAGCACATAGATTTTCTATGGCTGATGAAAGGTGAATATTATATTGATGAAGAAGCCTGCAACGAAATTATAGAAATTGTACGTTCAACAAAAGAGGTACAAATGATCTCTGAGATAGATGTTGATAAGCTTTCCAGCAAGGCACATCTTATTTTCTAAATGTTGTACAGCTTTTTTTCCATCAGCAAATGCCTGATGCCCTGCCTGTAAAAAGGCTCGCCATAGACCACGTAGCCGCACTTTTCATAAAAGCCCCTGGAAGCCTCGGGTGCATGCATGTAAATGCGTTTGTACCCCTGATCCTTTGCCAGCGTTTCGGCAAAACGCAACAGCACCTTGCCGATGCCCTTGCCCTGTAGCCCGCTTGCTACAGCCATCTGGCGCAGCTGCATGGTTTTATCATCTATTCTTTTGAGCTGGCAACAGCCTTCTAACCTGCCGTCGTCGTAGCAGCCCAGCAGGATATTGTCCTGGTCCATTTTAAGGTAATCTGTATTGAAATCTATTCCCAAAGTTTTTTCAAGAACAGTTTTCTTTAATTTCACCATTTCTTTGTACTGGGCTGTTCCGTAATCAATGTATTGCAATGACATAATGGATAATTAACTTGCACGTAAATTAATTCTTTTTGATTAATTTTTATCTTTTTTATCAATAAAATCAACTAATTAATTTTCCATAAAAGCACGCCCGGAGGCTAAATAAAAAAAAGATGAGAAACTTCTTTATTTTAATTAAAATATCTATTTTTGCCCTTGTAACTAAAATTTAAATTACAATGTCAGAAATCGAAAACAGAGTTAAAAAGATTATTGTTGACAAATTAGGCGTGGAAGAATCAGAAGTAACTACTGAGGCTTCCTTCACCAACGATTTGGGCGCCGATTCGTTAGATACCGTTGAATTGATCATGGAATTTGAAAAAGAATTCAATATCTCTATTCCCGACGAACAGGCTGAAACTATAACTACTGTAGGTCAGGCAGTTAGCTATTTGGAAGAACACGCCAAATAATATTCGCGGTAGCAACAATCTTTAAGATATAAATCCGTACTCTCATCGTTGATACCTTTTCACGCTGTTAGTACGGTTTTACGTATATTGATTAAAACTTTTATAAAGAATTTTATGGATCAGAAGAGAGTAGTAGTAACTGGCATTGGTGCGATCACGCCACTTGGAAACACTTTGGAAGAATATTGGAATGGATTAGTGAACGGGGTTTCCGGAGCTGCACCCATTACTCTTTTTGATGCCTCTAAGTTCAAGACCAAATTTGCCTGCGAAATTAAGAATTTCAATCCCGAAGAACACGGGCTCGACAAAAAAGAAGCGCGCAAACTCGACAGGTTTGCCCAACTGGCCATTGTAGCCAGCGACCAGGCAATGGCAGATGCAGGCCTCAACAGGAACAACATCAATCCCGACAGGACCGGCGTAATCCTTGGCAGCGGCATCGGCGGGCTTATCACTTTCCAGAATGAGGTGATGGAGTTTGCTAAAGGCGACGGCACGCCACGCTTCAGCCCTTTCTTCATCCCCAAAATGATCCTGGACATTGCCCCCGGGCAAGTGTCTATGAGACACAACCTCCGCGGGCCTAACTATGCCACGGTGAGTGCATGTGCCAGCAGTACACACGCTATTATCAATGCGTTGGATGTATTGCGCATGGATAAAGCAGACATTGTGCTTACAGGGGGCAGCGAAGCGGTGATCAGCGAAGCAGGCGTTGGCGGGTTTAACTCCATGAAAGCGCTCAGCGAAAGAAACGATGATCCGCAGACAGCTTCCCGGCCTTATGATAAGGACAGAGACGGCTTTGTGATAGGCGAAGCAGGCGGCATACTGGTTTTAGAAACACTGGAGAGCGCCCTGAATCGGGGTGCAAAAATCTATTGCGAAATTGCAGGCGGCGGCGCTACTGCAGACGCTTACCACATTACAGCGCCTCATCCGGAGGGACTGGGCGCGGAAAATGTAATGCGACAGGCTTTGAAAGACGCCAATATGAATGTAGAAGAAATTGGCTACATCAATACCCATGGCACCTCTACGCCACTTGGAGACATGGCAGAAATAAAAGCCATCCTGAATGTATTCGGAGAACACGCTTACAAGCTCAATATCAGCTCTACCAAATCAATGACAGGACACTGCCTGGGTGCAGCCGGCGTGATTGAAGCCATAGCTTGTATTATGAGCATCAGGCATAATATTGTACCACCTACTATCAACCACTTTACTGACGACGAAGACCTTGACCCGAAATTAAACATGACGTTTAATAAGGCACAGGAAAGGCCGGTGAATGCAGCGCTTAGCAATACCTTCGGCTTTGGCGGACACAACGCTGCGATCATTGTAAAGAAATACGTTGCATGATCTTGTGAAACTGATCAGGAAAAATATTTTCAGCAAAAAAAAATCTTCATCCAAACAGCAGGTTGAGTATGTCCTGGGGCTTAAGCTCAACAATGCTCCCTTGTTTACGCGCGCACTGAGCCATTCATCGTCTAACAACAACCCCATTGAAAACAATGAACGCCTGGAATACCTCGGCGATGCGGTGCTTGGCGCCGTGATAGCAGATTACCTGTTTAAAAGATATCCTTACAAGCACGAAGGCTTCCTCACAGAAATGCGCAGCAAAATGGTGAACAGGCAAACGCTGAATGCTATTGCCATCAAGATGGGATTAAACAATATTACTTTCTTCAACAAACACGACAACGCTATAAAGAACAGCCAGATCTTTGGCAATACACTGGAGGCTATTGTTGGCGCGGTTTACCTGGATAAAGGCTATGAGAAAACCAAGAAGTGGGTACTGAACCAAATCGTTATTCCTTATTTGTTTGTGGAAGACCTGGAGCTGGTAGAGATCAACCTTAAAAATAAACTCATCGGCTGGGCTAATAAAAACAACCACCAGCTTTCTTTTGAAACCATTGATGAGAAATACGACCGCGGGCGCAGGGTATTTACCGTTGCCATTGTTTTAAACGGTGCGCCTGTAACCGAAGGACGCGGCTACAATAAAAAAGAAGCCAGCCAGGCTGCTGCAGCAGCAGCCATAGAAAAGCTGGGAATATAGCCTGTTTATGAATTATGTTTGAAATTGACTGCAATCATCCAGTTACTGAAACTCTTTTTGGCCTCTGCGCAAAGGACGCTAAAGCTTTCCAAATAAAATTCTATGATGCCAGGGAAAACACCCGGCACCAAAAAACTATTTTTGACTACATTATCCACAACGATAATAGTTTAAAAACGGTCAACACTATTTAGGGATGGCACTTTTCACCTCTCACCTCTCACTTCTTTTCAACAACACCAGGTAGGTGGGGAAGTGGTCGCTATAGCCCCCGCGGTACACATCTCCGCTATAGGTACGCATAGGATAGCCCTTGTACTTGCCTATATTTTCTATCAGATAGCCGGGTTTAAAGATATGATGCTTATACAGGAAAAAACCCTGTTGCTTTTTGTCAAGAAAAGCCGGCGACACAATGATCTGGTCAAACAGGCTCCAGGCATCCTGGTAAGCCAGCGTGCCCAGCCCGCTTTTGTAAAATTCCACCCATGGATTATAAAGATCTCCTGCTTTTAGCTTCCTGGCATCGCCGTGAGCACGCAAACCAATAGTGATGCTTTCATTCACGGGATCGTCATTCAGGTCGCCCATGACAATGATCTTTGCATCAGCATTATTGCTCAGCAGGTTGTCAACTACCGAGCGTACAGCTTTGGCAGCCGCCATCCTGCCCGGCATAGACCTCTTCTCGCCGCCTGAACGGCTTGGCCAGTGGTTCACAAACACATCCACCCTTTCGCCGTCCATGTTGCCTGTAACCCATAATACATCCCTGGTAAAAACCGCATCCTTTGAGCCGCTTGGCAGGGCTACATACAACGGTTTACTTGCTTCCACCTGAAAATATTTTGGATTGTATATCAGCGCCACGTCTACACCACGGAAATCTTTAGAATCATAATGAATGATCTTTAAGCCTCTCTTTGCCAGTAACGGATGTGCTACCAGCGTTTGTAAAACACTAAGATTCTCCACTTCCGCAACGCCCAGGATAGCCGCGCCGTCGGGATTTACATCGGTCCCGATCTGGGAAATAACCGTAGCCAGTTTGTTGATCTTATCGGTAAAGATAGCTGTAGTATAAGCTTTTGAGCCTCGCGGGGTAAAGGAAATATCATCATTTTTACCGTGCCAGATAGTATCGTACAGATTTTCCAGGTTGTAAAAGCTTACTACTGCCGTTTTATAAGTAGTTTGTGCCTGACCCCAAAAGATAAAGACACAGATAAAAATTGTAAGCAGTGAATATCTTTTCATGTGTATAATTTTTATTTTTTCTGTTTGCCACATGGAATAACCATTTTTTTAGATTCAATACTCATTCCGGTTGGTGTAGATTCCTAATCTTTATGGTTATTTCATGCGTATATATTTTAGTTCGCCGCTTTGCGGCTGTTTTTTAATGGTCACATGGAATAGCCTTCATTCATTCGCGGTTGGTATGCAACCTTGCCTATGGCTATTTCATGCGTATATATTTAATTTGTTTTTCTGTTTGCCACATGGAATAACATGCAGTGAACCTTCGCTTATTCCTCGGTCATATGCAACCTTCTTATGGCTCAATGTATGTTTCTGCTCAGGGAATTATATGCTTATATTTACCAATCAATTACCTTTTCATCGCTTTACCTGAATACCAATAAATAAAGTTAACTTTTTTTAACAAATAAAACGAATAATGCTTATATTTACATACAATTTGTTTGCTATAATCTAAAATACATGTTATGAAGGCAAGCTTACTCACGATTTTCCTACTCGTTTCAGGCTCAGCATTGATGGCACAGGCAGATCTGCTCACGGATACCATTCCGCGCACAGATTCTATGATCGCTGATATTAAATCGCAGGCTATAGATAATCTTCCAACCATTACCATTAACGACGATGATCTGGAAGACGGCTCTTTGGGCACGGTATCATCCATTTTAACAGCGGGGAGAGACCCTTTCCTCTCTGCGGTGTCGTACAATTTCAGCCCGGCACGCTTCAGGCTGCGCAGTTACGAAAACGGTGATGCTGTTTATCTCAACGGCATTGACTTTACGGGGCTCGACAACGGTTTCACACCTTACGGGCTCTGGTCCGGCTTAACCAACGTAATGCGCTCACGTGAAAATGCATACGGCCTTGCCGCCGGCGACTTTGCGATCGGCAGCCTTGGACTTAACACCAACATTGATATGCGTGCCGGTGCGCAATGGGCTCAAACACAAATAGGCTATGCTGTTTCTAACCGCAATTATACCCATCGCATACTATTGACACACGGATCGGGATTTAATAAAAAAGGCTGGGCTTACAGTTTTATGCTCAGCCCGCGCTATGCTAATGAAGGCTATATACCCGGCTCATATTACAGAAGCCTGAGCTATTATGCTGCGGTGGATAAGCTTATCGGCACAAAAAACACATTTTCCCTGATAGCTTTCGGCACGCCGACTGAGAACGGACGCCAATCGCCAAGCACCCAGGAAGCCATGGACCTGGCAGGCACAAACTACTACAACCCTGCCTGGGGTTTCCAGAACGGGAAAAAAAGAAATGCTAATGTGGCTGAGACTTTTCAACCCGCGTTTATGGCGGTGCATGAGTACAAACCAACCAACAAAAGCAGCCTGATGACTTCTGTAGCCTATGTGTTTGGCAAAAGAAAAACTTCCGGCATAGACTGGTTCAATGCTCCTGACCCGCGGCCGGATTATTACCGGAACCTGCCAAGCTATTACGACCTAACCGAGCCGAATAAAGCCAATATTTTACGCGATTATTTTAAGAATAATCCCGATGCATTGCAGATAAACTGGCACAGCCTCTACGATGTAAACTACGGTAACATAGAAACTGTGAACAACAT
Source organism: Haoranjiania flava (assembly GCF_025631005.1). Taxonomy (NCBI): domain Bacteria; kingdom Pseudomonadati; phylum Bacteroidota; class Chitinophagia; order Chitinophagales; family Chitinophagaceae; genus Haoranjiania; species Haoranjiania flava. The sequence continues at coordinate 96,167 of NZ_JAOTPL010000005.1, read as the reverse complement.
TAACGGCAATGCAGGCAACACGCTGACAGGCAAACGCTCCTTGTACATTTTATCTAACCGTGTGAATGATCTGAAAAGGATCATGGCCAATACGGTGTATAAAACGCAACTGAATGATAAAGTGACCCTGACTGCCGGCGCCAATTTCCAAAACCAGGTAAATGCTTATTACCAGGAAGTGAAAGATCTTTTAGGCGGAGATTTCCTTGTAAACATCAACCAGTTTGCGCAAAGAGCTTTTCCATTGGAGAGAGACAAATGGCAGCATGATGTGAACACGCCCAACCGTATTGTAAAAACCGGTGAAAAATACGGCTACGATTATACCATGACTATGAACCGTGCCGCTGCTTGGGCGCAGGGCATAATTGTGCTGGACAATTTTGATTTCTTTGCCGGCGGCGAAATTTCCCGGTCAAACTTTTACAGGACAGGCCTGAATAAGAACGGTCTTTTCCTGGAGCAATCCTACGGAGATTCTAAAAAACTAAACTTTACTAATGTGTCTGCCAAAGCGGGAGTAACTTACAAGTACAACGGAAGGAATTATTTCTTTTTAAACGGAGGCTACTTTACCGCACCACCTTTCTTTGAAAATGTTTTTATTGCTCCGCGTACGCAGAATACGATGCAGGATAGTGTACAAAGCGAGATATTTAAAACCGTTGAAGGCGGCTACAGGCTTGTAACACCACGCGTGAAAGCCACGCTTACCGCCTATTACACCCAAAGCAAAAATGGCTATGATGTAAGAAGTTTTTATTATGATGGCGGCGATGTAATAGAAAGGCAGGATTTTATCAATTATTCTTTGAGCGGTATAGATAAATTATTCTTTGGCACTGAAATAGGACTTGAAGTAAAACTCACTCAAACATTGACATTCAATGGCGCAGCATTTGCCGGAAGAGCTTATTACGACAGCAGGCAAAAGGCCATTATTTCCATAGATAACAGCGGGCAAAAATTTGCACCGCAAACAATCTACCTGAAAGACTACCGCATTCCTTCCACACCGCAGAATGCATATAGCGCAGGCTTCTTTTATCGTTCGCCGAAATACTGGTATGTAAGCCTTACGGCAAACTACTTCGACAACATGTGGGTTGATCCGGCACCCTCGAAAAGAGCAAAAGAGATTTTCCAGAACCTGGATATAACAGACCCTAAGGTCAATGATTTTTACACATCTACCATTAAGCAGGAAAAATACGAACCGCAATTTACACTGGATTTCTTCGGCGGCTGGTCTAAAAGATTATCCAGAAAATACTACTTCAACAATCAACCGAGCTACCTGGTCTTTAACCTGGGTGTTAATAATATTTTAAACAATACAAATATACGCTCCGGCGGTTTTGAACAGGCCAGGTTTGACAATAACCCTCAAACACTGAACGCCAATAAATTTCCGTCAAAATATTACTATGCATACGGCATAAACTATTATGCCAGCGTAATATTCCGTTTTAATTAATTTAAATGAACATACAGATGAAAAATAATTTTTTAAACCAATTAATGAGCATTACGGCGATAGGCTGCCTATTGTTCGTACTCTCCTGTAACAAAAAATTTGATCAACCGCCTATCAATGAGGATCCTGATATCCCGGTGACAATGACCATCCAGGAATTAAAAGCGCTCTATCCTACGCAAGGGTCTTTTATCACAGTCGAAGCGGATAAAGTAATTTCAGGCATTGTAGTAGCTGATGATAAATCAGGAAATTTCTACAAACAAATAGTCATACAAGACCAGACCGGGGGCATACCTATCCGAATGGACCAGAACAGCCTGTATGCTTCCTACCCTGTTGGCAGAAGAGTGTATGTAAAAGTAAAAGGCCTGATGCTCGGAGATTATGGCGGAAATATACAACTTGGTTTAGACTCCGTTCGGGATAAGGACGGAAAGTATTTGAATCTCGGTCTCATTCCTTCAGCACTGTTCAGCAAGTATCTTATTACGGGTTCTTTCGGCAATGAGGTAACTCCCAAAATAGTAAAGCCTTCAGAATTTAACGGCAGCGCCAATGACCCGTTGCTAAACATATTGGTACAGATAAACAATGCCGAATTTAAAGATGCAGACCTTGCAAAGACCTATGCGGATGTCACTCAAAAAGTTAGCGCTGTGAACTTCACCATTAAACCCTGTGACGATACAAAATCCATTGTAATGAGAAACAGCAGCTATGCCACCTTTGCAGGCTTACCTGTACCGCAGGGCAATGGACCTTTGATTGGTGTATCAAGCGTCTTCAACAAAACCATACAGCTAACTATCCGCGACACAGCTGATGTGAAATTTACCGGTACCAGATGCAGCGGACAGGCACCTGTTGCAAAAACCATCACCATTGCAGAATTACTGCAATATGCTAAGGGAGATTCTATCATCCCGGCAGGCATCCGGATCGACGGCGTGATTGTATCAGATACTTCCAACGAGTCTCCCGGAAATTATAGGGTTCAGGATGCAACCGCAGGCATACAATTGCGCTTTAATAAAGGTTTTAACCCAGATGGCAATCTGAATGATAAAATCTCAGCGTACGTGGGCGGGCTGAAGCTCAGCGTATTCCGCGGCGGCTTACAGGTGAGCGGCGTGGAAACTTCAGAAGTCAGCGGAAAGGGAAGTGTAACTCCGCGTGTAGCCACCATTGCAGAGATCATTGCCAATGCAAGAGCCTGGGAATCTACTGTGGTCACTATTAAAGACGCTTTATTTCCAAGCAAATCACTTATCAAAGATGCTACCGGCGAGGTCGTAACGTTTATACAAAACAAATCCGGCATTACCGTCTATGATAGTGCCAAGAGCGTTACAGGCTATGTCTCTATTTATGATAATAAACCACAGTTTATTTTGCGTACGCAGGCCGATATTGAAGGTGGCAGAAATGCTACGAGCACACCGCCCGTTACCGGCCCCATCACAGAAGATTTTGAAAAGGCTACTGCTAAAAAATACGAAGAAAACGTAGTACAGGCCCTGGAAACCGGCAACTGGAGATTAGGCACTGAAACGATTCCCGGCACGCCATCTTCTGCAGGCACGGGCGATATAGGCAACGGTTCTAAAACCATCAGGCTCAGGGGCACCAATGTGCTTGAAGCTTTTATCAACACTGAGTTTGATATTAAAGGCCTGAAAACAGTTACCCTGAAGTTTGGCGGCTCGCAATTCAGCGAAAGCACGGATGCCGATAAAGAAATAAAAATTGAAGTATTTAAATCTGTTGACGGCGGCGCCACCTGGACGTCGATTGGTACCCAAACAGGCTCGCGCGGGGTATTATCGGAAGCTGTGTTTAATACCAATGCAACAGCAACGCAGGACGTGCGTATCAAAATTGTAAACATCTCCTTCTTACGCTCTAATAACAACCGTTTAAGGATAAATGTAGATGATGTGAGCTTTGGGAAATAGGTTGCTGATTGCAAATTGCAAATTTACAGATTGCAGGTTACGGGCAGGTAATGCTCAGGCCTGCAATTTGTTATAATAGTATAATGAAATAGCCATAAGCAAAGTTGCATACCAACCGTGAATGAATAAAGGCTATTCTATGCGACCATTAAAAACAGCCGCAAAGCGGCGAACTAAAATTTACACACATGCAATGACCTTGCTTTTGAGCCGAAACCGGGCAGCATCAATACCGGCATTATATTTCAGCCTAAAGACACCAGCCATCTGCACCCACCCACCTCAATGATTTTTTGTGAAATAATTCCTGAAAAATAATTTTTTATAAAAATAAAAGCAGCAAATTTGCTGAAGCAATGCCTTAAACTATAGCAAAGTCCTTACAAAAATTAACTAATTGCAGATGCAAGACATCCCGGTGATCATCATAGGCGCGGGGCCCGCAGGCAGCGCCGCTTCTGTGTTTCTCTCAAAGGCAGGCATCAGGCATTTACTGCTGGATAAACAGACATTTCCCCGGGATAAAGTCTGCGGCGACGGTTGCAGCGGTAAAACTGCACAGGTGCTCCTCAAAGCTAACCCCGATTGGCTCCAGGAAATTGTACAAGATTCCGGAAACACCCTGCTAAGCCGCGGCATAAAATTTTATGCTCCAAACGGCAAGCCTATATCTATTCCTTTTAATGGCAGCAATGAGAAAATAACCGGCTTTACTTGCAGGCGCATTGATTTCGATCATTTTCTTTTTCAAAAAACCAGGAGTGAATATGCAGAGGTATTTACAGGCATATCGGGGCTTACAGTTGAAAGAAGCCCGGGGTTTGTAGTGCATTTTAAATATCTCAACCAAACCCTGCAATACAGAACCTCCTTGCTCATTGCGGCTGACGGTGATAAAAGCCAGGTGCGCAAAAACATACACTTAGCAGAAGACAAAGCAAAATCCTATGCAGTTGGTGTACGCAACTATTATAAGGGCGTGCAGGGCATGGACGAAAACAATTTTATAGAACTGCATTTTATCAAAGGCCTGCTGCCGGGTTACTTCTGGATATTCCCTATGGCCAATAACATGTCAAACGTAGGCCTGGTAATGCTTTCAGAAGATATACGCAACAACAGGATCAATCTGCGGGATAAAATGCAGGAGATCATTGATTTGCACCCTACAATCAAAAATCGTTTTGTGAAAGCGGAGGTTGCCGGCAAAAACGCAGGCTGGGGATTGCCTATGCGTATGTCTCCTTCAGCTATTTCCGGCGAAGGCTACCTGCTGGCCGGTGACGCAGCCCATCTGGTAGACCCGTTCAGCGGCGAAGGTATAGGCAACGCGCTTTACAGCGGCATGCTTGCAGCCCATGCAGCGGAGAAGGCAATAGAGCAAAACAATTACACTGCGGCATTCTTCCGCGAAAATTACGATGCGGTTGTATGGCGCTATTTCGGAGCAGAATTCAAGATCAGCGCAACCCTGCAAAAACTCACGAAGCAGCCCTGGCTGTTCAACTGGGTGGTGAATAAAGCCGGCAAAAGCAAAGCCCTGCAGCAGACGCTTAGCGGCATGTTCAATGATATGCAGGTGCGCGATCAGTTGCGCAAGCCATCATTTTACTTTAAGGTTTTGTTTAACAGGTAGCTGTTTGCCACGCTATCCAGCATTACCATATCTTATTTTATTCCTGCATATTTAGAAATACAAATAATTCAGTACATATTGCGGGAAAATGCCCAGCAGAAGAATAATAGCAGCCAGGATGATCAGCCCAGCTTTGAAAGTTGTTTTTATTTCACTGTTTAATTCTGGCTCTCCGTCTTTGAAATACATTGCCTGGATCACCCTGAAATAATAGTAGGCACTTACGGCGGCAAAAATAACCGCTACAATCACCAGCCACATGTACCCCGGTACCTGCAAGGCAGAAGCAAGCATGTAATATTTTGCAAAAAAACCTGCTGTAAGCGGTATGCCTGTCAGCGACAGTAAAAATACGATGGCTGTGGCTGCCAATACGGGCTCTTTTTTGGCCAGCCCGTTAAAACCGTCGTAAGAATAATCTTTTAATTTCATCAGCACAGCAAAGATACCAATGGTGGCAAAGCTGTAAGCTACGGAATACAATACCAGCCCTTCCGTTGCCATTTTGTTCAGGCTGAACAAGGCAAACATCATAAAGCCGGCCTGTGCAATACTCGAGTACGCCAACATGCGTTTAACGCTATACTGGAACACTGCTGTGATGTTGCCTATAAGCAATGTGAGCACTATCACTACTGCAAACAGCATATGCCAGTTTATGCCTACCGAAGCATTCCATTGAACGCTCAGCTCATTAGCCCTTGCAGCAAACAAAATATAGAAAGCAACGAACGCACCTACTTTTACAATGGTAGCCATAAATGAGGTGAATACGCTTGGCGCACCATCGTACACGTCGGGGGTCCAGAAATGGAAAGGCGCTGCTGAAACCTTAAAACCGAGTGCGGCCAGCAATAATATCATACCCGTAACATCAAAGAAAGACATGTATTTTACACCTGAAGTCATGGGCGGAATGTCTGTATAGCCGCCTGTAAGCTGGAAAGTGCCTGTGCCGCCGTAGATAAGCGCTATCCCCATCAGCATCACACCGGTAGTAAAAGAGCCCATCAGAAAATACTTCAAGGCTGCTTCATTGCCTTTCAGGTTACGCTTTTCAGAACCTGTGAGAATATACAGGGGTATGGACATAATTTCTATACCCAGGAATAACATCAGGAGATTGTTGTAACAGGTAAGCACGGAAATACCACACAGCACAAAGAATATCAAGGCAAAATATTCTCCAGCATTACTGCCTACGCGGCCGATCTCGTCTGATGACAGCATAAAATAAATGGCAGTAGACAATAAAATAATCGTATTGAAGAGATAGCCGGTCTGGGTGAAAAGCAACAGGTCGTGCAGGTCAATATTCACCAAAGCGCCGTTATACGTTTCGTAAAAATTTGCTATCAGCGTGATGATTATGCCTCCTATGGCAATGTATTTATAAGTCCGCCTGCGCTTTATAAATGCACTGCTCAGCATCATGATCACTCCAAATATTGCTAAAAGTATAATCGCGTTCATCTCTCTTTTTATTAATAATTACCGGTAGAAAATTAATTTTATTATCTGGCAAACAAAGCCGTCACAGTATCTCTTGTCAGGTTCAATATAGGTTCGGGGTAAACTCCCAGCAACAAAATAAACAAGGCTATACATATCAATGCAGTGTTTACGCCTGCATTGCTGTCGTGCGCTTTTTCGGTAAGTGCATTGGTAGTGCCATAAAATACGTTTTGTATGATGTTAAGCGTATACACAGCCACCAGTATTATGCTAATACAGGCTACAATGGCCATCCACATGCTGTGCCTGAATATGCCGTTGAACATTAAAAATTCTCCCACAAATGCGTTGGTAAGCGGCAGGGATACGTTGGCAAGCGCCATTATCGTAAACAGTATAGCAAGCGTAGGCGCTTTTTGTGCCAGTCCGCCAAGCTCACTGATCTTTCTTGTGCCCAATTGTTGCTCTATAGCATTTACCACGATCCACAGACCTATTACGTTGATGCCGTGGTTAAACATTTGCAGCATTACGCCTTCGGCGCCGGGTTTCTGGTAAGAAAATATAGCCGCCGCCATTACGCCAATATGCGCTATGGAAGAATAAGCAACCAGTTTTTTCAGATCGTTGCTGCGTATGGCTATCAGCGAAGCATACAATATACCAATGATAGCTGCCCACATAATAATGTTTTGAAAGTGATCTGTAGAGGTAGCAAATACCGGAAGCACAAAACGCAGCATGGCATAGATACCCATTTTTACCATTACACCACTCAATACAGCGGTAGCTGCGGTAGGAGACTGCTGGTAGGCCAGGGGCTGCCATGTATGCAAAGGGAATATAGGCATCTTAATGGCAAAAGCAAAGAAGAAGAGCCAGAAGCCTACGTTTTGTTCCCTGACAGATAAGTCAAGGTTGGCAAATGAAGCTATGGCAAAAGAGTTGTCAGGAGTTTTTGTGTACAGGTAAATGATTCCTATCAGTAAAAGCAAAGATCCTATGAATGTATACACAAAGAATTTAAAAGCTGCCTGGATGCGCTTTTCTCCTCCCCACATGGAAGCCAGGAAATAAGCGGGTATCAGGGCAAGCTCCCAGAAAAAGTAGAACAACAACACATCTGCTGCAAGGAATACGCCCATCATGCCAGCCTGCGTCAGGAACATCAGGGCGTAAAAGCTGCCTGAGCGCCTGTAATTATTGTTATAGGTACCTGCAAGGATCAGCGGCATGGATACAGCATTCAGCAGGCACAACATTTTGGCCATGCCATCTGCCGTAAGGCTGAATTTAGCGCCCATCATCGGCAGCCATTCTGCTTCCGTATGCAATACGCCGGGCGATGCCAGCTGCCATACCGTTATCAAAAAAATTATTACCGAAACAAACAAAGACGTGGCTTTTGTAGCGCTTCTGTCCTTTACAAAGAATAGCCCTATACCTGCTAAGACCGGAATGAGTATAAGTAAATATAACATAATGTGTTTTTAAAGTTTTCGCATCGTTTCTGCCGCAAGCGCTTTACACGAACTTTCTCTATCCAAATATTTTATGAACGAAATCTAATATGCCGCCCTGGAACCAGAACAATACAAACAACCCTACCAGTGACAATACCATGATTAAAATATAAGATCCTACCTTACCATTCTGCACCAGCCTCAACTGCCTGGATGAGTAATGCACAAGGCTGCCCATGCCGTTTACCAGGCCGTCAATACCCATTTTCTCTACTACATTTTTCAAAAAGCCCGCAAACCTGTGCAGTGGTGTTACGATCATACCATCGTACAGCTCATCTACGTACCATTTATTTTCCAGTACTTTGGCCAGGCCTGTAGCTTCACGGTTGTTATCTGCATAGTTGGCATATTTCTTCCACGCCCAGAATATTACGCCCAGCACCAGCAAAGTAGTTACTCCCATCAGCATCCATTCTGTAGAGTGTGGTGGGTGTTTGGGGTGGCTGATAGCAAATGAGTCGGCAAAAACCGGCGCAAGGAAATTGTTAAGCGCGTGTGCTCCTTCTTTCATTACCGGAGGTATGCCCAACAAACCGGCGCCAACAGAGAGTATTGCCAGCACGATCAACACAATGGTCATAGGTTTGGGGCTCTCGTGCAGATGTTTTTCCTGCTCCGCAGTTCCCCTGAACTTGCCCAGGAAGGTCATACCATACAAGCGAAACATGTAGTAAGCTGTCATCAGCGCGCCGATCAATCCCAATACGTAGTAAACCGGGTTTCCGGCAAATGCCGCGGCGAGTATCTCATCTTTAGAGAAAAAACCCGAGAACGGCGGTACGCCTGCAATAGCCAGACATGCCAGCAAAAAGGTAATGTGTGTAACGGGCATATATTTTTTCAGGCCGCCCATCCGGCGAATGTCCTGCCCGCCGCCAACTGCATGGATCACAGACCCTGCTCCAAGGAACAAACAGGCCTTAAAAAAGGCATGCGTCATAACGTGGAAAACCGCGCCGCCAAATGCGCCTACGCCCAGGCCTAAGAACATATATCCCAGTTGGCTTACCGTAGAGTATGCCAGCACTTTTTTAATATCGTTTTGCTTCAGCGCAATGGTAGCAGCGAATACAGCAGTAGCAACACCCACAATTGCAACGATCATCATGGAAGTTGGCGCCAGCGTGTATAAAATATTGCTTCTTGCCACCATGTAAATACCGGCCGTAACCATGGTTGCCGCATGTATCAAAGCCGATACAGGCGTCGGCCCGGCCATGGCATCGGGCAGCCAGGTATAAAGCGGTATCTGTGCACTTTTTCCGGTTGCTCCCAGGAAAAGCAATAAGGTGATGGCGGTAATATCCCCGGTAGAAAAATATTGTAAAGGATTGTTGAAAACAACCGAAAAATCAGCAGAGCCAACTTTAGCCAGGATCCAGAAAATAGCTATCAGGAAACCAAAGTCGCCGATCCTGTTCATGACAAATGCTTTGCGCGCAGCCTTGCTGTTGTTGATGTCTTTGAACCAGAAACCGATGAGCAGGTAAGAACAAAGGCCTACACCCTCCCAGCCGATAAACATTACTACAAAGTTGGCGCCCATTACCAGCAGCAACATGGAGAACACGAACAGGTTCAGGTAAGCGAAATACCTGCCGTAATGTTCGTTTGGCTCTTCGTGCATGTAAGAAGTGGAATACACATGTATCAAAAACCCTACACCGGTTATAATCAGGAGGAATATGGAAGAAAGCTGATCTATCTGGAAGGCAAAGGGTATGGTAAAATCTGCAACTTTTATAAAATTGAAATAAGCATAAACCGTTGATGCTTCATTGCCGAGCTTAGATGCTGCATACACATTTCCGAAAAGATAGCACGAAATAAGAAAAGAAGCCAGCACGGCGCCGCAACCAACAATACCTATCATGGATTTGCTCAGTTGTTTTCTGAACAGCCCGTTGATAAGAAACCCCAGGAAAGGCAATAATGGCACTAATAAAGCTACATTCATAATATAATTTATAAAGCGTTTCTGATTTTAATTTTTTAACCTGTTCAGGAAGTTCACATCTATGGAACGCACATTCCTGTACATCATCACAATGATAGCCAGGCCCACAGCCACTTCTGCAGCAGCCACTACCATCACAAAAAACACAAACAGCTGCCCTTCCGTACCGGCCACGGTTGCCGGGTGCGCTGCATGATGCATTTTAGAGAATGCTACCAGCAGCAGGTTTACCGAGTTGAGCATCAGTTCCACACACATAAAAATAATAATGGCATTGCGCCTTGACAACACACCCACAACACCTATGGTAAACAAGATGGCTGATAAGGCTGTATAATATTCTACCGGCATAAGTCTTTATAAATTTATAGTTTAATCTTTTTTACCAATTGCAACGGCACCCACCATCGCGCTCAAAAACAAAACGCTGCATATTTCAAACGGTATGGCATACTGCGTAAACAATGTTTTTCCCAGGTTTTCTATCAGCCCGATGCTGCCTGTATTAACTTCCACCATCTGTCCGGGCTTTAACTCGTCGGCCGTGCGGATTGCAGAGAGGAACATCCACAGCAATAATCCGCCACTGACAACTGCCATAAACTTCATGCGGATATTTTTATTTGGCCGCGGGATATTTTCCAGGTTAATGAGCATTATTACGAAAAGAAAGAGTACCATAATGGCGCCGGCATACACAATAATGTTCACCACTGCCAGGAACTGTGCGTTCATCATTACATAGTGGCCTGAAATGGTAAAAAAAACGCCTATGAGCCAAAGCACACTGTACATGGGGTTTTTACTGATCACCACCATTAAAGCACACACAATAGATGCTGCGCTCAAGATCCAAAAAAGTATAGAAGTTAGTTCCATCATTACACTACGATTTTCTTTTATTCAATGCTCCTGCAGTTGTTTCCATATCCTTGCCCAATGCTTTTTCGTATGCTTCTTTTTCTGTGATCGGGTTAGGTATTAAAAGATCTTCTTTTTTATAAATAAATTTCTGCCTGGCAAAAGCCGTTGGCGGATAGGTTTCACTCAGGTAAATAGCATCTTTGGGGCAGGCTTCTTCGCACAGGCCGCAGAAGATGCAACGCAACATGTTTATTTCGTACTTGGCTGCATACTTTTCTTCTCGGTACAAATGTTCTTCACCTTCCAGCCTTTCTGCCGCTTCCATGGTAATGGCTTCCGCAGGGCATGCCAGCGCGCACAGCCCGCACGCTGTACAGCGTTCGCGGCCTTCCTCATCCCTGTTCAGCACATGCAGCCCTCTGAATACCGGGCTGAACGGACGTCTTTCTTCAGGAAACTGAGTAGTTACCTTTTTCTGGAACATATGTTTCAGGGTAATGCCCATGCCTTTGAGTATGGGCAGGTAGAGTTTCTCCCCGAAATTCATCGGGCGCCTGTCTACCTGGTAACTTTTGCCTGTTAACTTCTGCATATTATCTCCCTCTTAAAAAATCTTATTTATTAAACAACAATACAAGCACTGCCGTGATAAGCATATTTGCCAGGGCCAGCGGCAGCAGCCCTCTCCAGCCTAACTTCATCAGCTGATCATACCGGAAACGCGGTATGGTCCATCTTACCCACATAAATATGAAAACAAATATCAATGATTTTACCACGATGGTTATAATGCCTAATATACCCGCCCAGTTGGTGCTAAGCCTGCTTTCGTCAAAGAAAGGGATATCGTAGCCGCCGAAATAAAGCGAAGACATCAATGCACCGGCAATAAACATATTTACATACTCGTAAAACATGTAAAAACCGAATTTCATGGAAGAATATTCCTGGTGATAGCCCTGGTTCAGCTCCTGCTCGGCTTCTGCCAGGTCAAACGGGGTACGGTTGCACTCTGCAAACATGCATATAAGAAATATAATAAAGCCCAGAGGCTGGTATACAATGTTCCACATAGCGCCCGGCGCCATTTGCTGCTCTACAATTGTCTTCAGGCTGAGTGTGCCGGAGATCATCAGTACTGCAATCAGTGTGATGCCCAGTGCAAGTTCATAGCTGATGATCTGTGAAGCGCCGCGCAGGGATGCCAGCAGTGAGTATTTATTATTAGATGCCCAACCGCCGATCATCATACCATACACGCCGATGCTAAAGATGGCGAACACATATAAAATACCAATGTTTACATCTGCTATCTGTAGCTGTATCACACGCCCGCCGATCTCCAGGTGGCTTCCCCAGGGTATTACTGCGCTGGTAAGCAAAGAGGTGGTCATGGCAATAATGGGTCCTAAGATAAAAAGCCATTTGTTGGCAGCATTGGGTATAACCTCTTCTTTAAAGAAAAATTTTGCGCCGTCGGCTAAAGGCTGGAACAAGCCGAAGGGGCCTGCACGGTTCGGGCCGTGGCGGTCCTGCATAAAGGCAGCAACCTTACGCTCGCCATAAGTGGAATATAATGCTATCAGAAAGCATACTAAAATTACGATAACTGTGAGAATAAATTTCTCAAAGATTATCCACCAGTCAATAGCTAACAATATCATTTGCTTTCGTAGTTTTCGTTAGTGTTTGTATCAAAATCCGTTGAGTGCGCAGGGCCTTCTATCAGGCTAAGGTCTATGCCCGGCTTGTCTACATCGCTTACATCATGGATGTCGAGCAGAATCCTTGGCTTGCGGCCCAGAATTTCCGGTAAAAACTCCTGCGGGTCTTTTGTTTCTTTGGTATAATGGTTCTGCGAGATCACGGAATGCCTGTTGATCTCTCTTGGCCCCTCAATTACCCAGTCGCTGGTGAGCTTCTTATCGAAGCGGCATTCATTACAGATCCAGTCTTCCACTTCTCCCCACTCATCTTTACGGGCTGTAACGCGGAATACTTCATCGCCTCTTAGCCATACAGTGGCTTTACCGCTGCAGGTAGGACAGTCCCTGTGCGCGTTCTGCGGCTTCAGGAACCAAACACGGTTTTTAAAACGGAATGTCCTGTCTGTCAATGCGCCTACCGGGCACACGTCTATTACGTTGCCGATAAATTCATTGTCCAGGCTTTCTTTAATGTAAGTAGCTATTTGAGCATGATCGCCCCTGTCGAGCACACCATGTACTCTTTTGTTGGTAAGCTGGTCGGCCAGGTACACACAGCGGTAGCAGAGTATGCAGCGCGTCATGTGCAGTTGTATCTTATCTCCCAGGTCAACCTTTTTAAAAGTTCTTTTTTCAAACTCAAAGCGTGTGCCTGCATCGCCGTGTTCGTAGCTGAGGTCTTGCAGGTGGCACTCTCCTGCCTGGTCGCAGATGGGGCAATCCAGCGGATGGTTGATGAGCAGAAACTCCACTACGCCTGCGCGTGCATCCACCACTTTGGAGGAGGTGATATTTTTTACTTCCATGCCATCCATTACGGTTGTGCGGCAGCTTGCCACCAGCTTAGGCATAGGGCGCGGGTCTTTTTCCGAGCCTTTGCTGACCTCAACCAGGCAGGTACGGCATTTACCGCCGGTACCCTTCAGCTTGCTGTAGTAGCACATGGCCGGGGGTGTAACGTCTCCGCCAATCTTCCTGGCAGCTTCCAGGATAGATGTTCCTGCCGGAACCTCTATGGTAATGTTGTCAATGGTTACCTTAAATAATTGTTCTTCAGCCATTTTATATCTTTTTCAGCGGAGCAACTATGCCGGTACTGCCGCCGTATCTGTTATTCTTGGTTCTGCATAATTTGCCAGGCCGTAGTTTCTTGTCAGCGCTTCCTGCGGATTGGTCACATGCCATTCAAACTCATCCCTGAAATGCCTGATGGCTGCTGCAACCGGCCATGCTGCTGCATCGCCCAGCGGGCAAATGGTATTGCCTTCAATCTTCCTCTGGATATCCCACAATAAATCAATATCGCTCATTTTTCCGCGGCCGTCTTCAATATTCTTCAATATTTTCTCCATCCAGCCGGTGCCTTCCCTGCATGGTGAACACTGACCGCAACTTTCATGACGGTAGAAACGCGCCAAAGTATAAGTATGTTTCACCACGCACTGGTCTTCATCCAACACAATAAAACCGCCGGAGCCCAGCATCGATCCCGTGGCAAAGCCCCCTTCAGAAAGGCTTTCATAATTCATCAGCCTTTTTTCGCCGGTAGAAGTAGTCAGCAATAAGCTTGCGGGCAAAATAGGAACAGATGAACCGCCCGGAATGCAGGCTTTCAAACGTTTTCCGTTGGGAATGCCGCCGCACCATTCATCGCTGAATATAAATTCCTCTACGCTCAGGTCAAAAGGTATCTCGTACACGCCCGGCTTGTTGAGGTTGCCGCAGGCAGAAATAAGTTTGGTACCTGTAGATTTGCCTACGCCTATGTTTCCGTAAGCTGCCCCGCCCATATTCATGATCGGAACTACCGCTGCCAGCGTTTCCACGTTGTTTACCACAGTAGGCCGGTCCCAGGCGCCTTTTACGGCCGGGAACGGAGGTTTTATCCTCGGGTTGCCTCGTTTTCCTTCCAGGCTTTCGAGCAAAGCAGTTTCTTCGCCGCAAATGTAAGCGCCGGCACCGCGGTGCACATATATCTCACAATCGAAGCCGCTGCCCTGGATGTTTTTACCCAGCCACCCGTTGCTTCTTGCTTCTTCAATTGCCTGTTCCAGTATATCGGGTATCCACGCATATTCGCCGCGGATATAAATATAGGTGTTGTTAGATCCCAATGCATAGCTTGAAACAATCAGCCCTTCTATGAGCAGGTGAGGAATAAATTCCATTAAATACCTGTCTTTAAAAGTACCCGGCTCAGACTCGTCTGCATTGCACACCAGGTGGCGGGGAATGCCTTCTGGTTTAGCCAGGAAAGACCATTTAAGCCCTGTGGGGAAGCCCGCGCCGCCTCTTCCTCTGAGCCCGCTCTTCTTTACTTCTTCCACAACTTCATCCGGAGACATTTTAAGCGCCTTTTCAACTGCCGTATAGCCGCCGTTTTTGCGGTAGGTGTCGAAGAAGCGAATGCCTTCAATGTGTGCTTTATCTAATAATAATTTCATTTTGTATTAAAAATCAAATTAAAAGCCGTTGTAAATTTCTTTATTTTGCCAGCGTAGCGCCGGATCTGCATTCCTCAATCAATGCATCTACTTTTTCCCTGGTTAAATGCTCTTTGTAGAATTTTCCCAGTTGCAGCATGGGCGCATAGCCGCAGGCACCCAGGCATTCCACAGTTTTCAGGGTAAACATCCCGTCGGGAGTGGTCTCACCCGGCCCGATGTTCAGCTTCTCTTCAATATAAGCAATGATGTTGTCGCTGCCGTTGAGCATGCAGGGGCCGGTCTGGCATACTTCAAGCACATATTTGCCTACCGGCTTCGTGTGGAACATGCTGTAAAACGTAACCACCTCATACACTTCAATCGGCTCTAACTGCAGCAACCCTGCTACATAATCCATCACAGGCACATCCAGCCAGCCTCCTGACTCCTGTTGTGCCAGGTGCAAAACAGGTATCAGAGCGCTTTTCTGCTTCCCTTCGGGATAGCGGGCTATAATCTCCTGCACTTTTTTTAGCGTACCTTCCGAAAACTGAATCATTATACTCTATTTCGTTCTTTAACTTTTAAATTCTGCCTGGTATTTCTTACCAATCTTTAGGCATCCATTTCTCCTGCAATCAGGTTCAGGCTACTCATGTTGATAACCGCATCGCTCAGCAACCCTCCTTTGATCAGCTCTTCAAATGCCTGGTAATAAATAAAACACGGACGCCTGAAATGCAGGCGGTATGGTGTTCTGCCGCCATCGCTGATCAGGTAGAAGCCCAGCTCGCCATTACCACCTTCCACAGAGTGGTAAACTTCACCCGCCGGCAGAGCCGTTTCGCCCATGATAATTTTAAAATGCCAGATCAATGCTTCCATCTTGGTGTATACATCTTCTTTCTTGGGAAGATAATACTCCGGCACATCCGCATGATACACTTCTGCATCTTTTCCTTTAAATTCCATACACTTTTCATACGCCTGTTTGATGAGGCTGTAAGACTGCCACATCTCCTGGTTGCGTACCAGGTAGCGGTCGTAAACATCTCCTGTGCTTCCTACAGGCACCTGCAGGTCAAAATCCTCGTAGCTGCAATAAGGTGTATGAATCCTTACGTCATAATCAACGCCTGTAGCACGCAGGTTGGGGCCTGTAAAGCCATAGTTCAGCGCACGTTCGGCAGAGATCGGCCCTACGCCGATGGTCCTGTCCATGAAGATCCGGTTGCGCTGGGTAAGGGCTTCAAATTCTTTGAGTTTATGCGGAAACTTTTCCAGGAAAATTTCTAATTTTCTCCAGGCAACCTCATTGAAATTGCGCTCGAACCCGCCGATACGGCCAATGTTGGTAGTAAGGCGTGATCCGCAGATCTCTTCATAAATTTCATAGATGGCCTCCCTGTCCTGCATCAGGTAGATGAAAGGCGTAGAGGCGCCGGAATCCTGCACAATAATGGTGTTGCAGATGATGTGGTCGGCAATACGCGCCAGCTCCATGATAATGATGCGCATGTAATCCACGCGTTTGGGCGTCTGTATTTTTAAAAGCTTTTCGCAGGTCATATGCCAGCCCATGTTGTTGATGGGGCTTGAGCAATAGTTCATCCTGTCTGTAAGCGGTGTGATCTGGTACAGCGGGCGGCGCTCTGCAATTTTCTCAAAAGCACGGTGAATATAGCCTACCGTCATTTCTGTAGAAACCACGCGCTCGCCGTCAATTTCCATAATATTTTGAAACACGCCGTGCGTAGCCGGGTGTGCAGGGCCGAAATTGATGGTTACCGTTTTTTTCTCTATAAATCCTTCGGGAAGGTTTATATGCTCGTTGTCTTTAGTATGTATCTGTTCTTCAACCATTTTGAGTTGAATATATTATTTTGTGTTTAATTATCTTCCAAACATTGCATTATCCTTATCCAGGCGGGTCTGATCTTCCAGCGGGTATTCTTTTCTCATGGGGAAATAATCCATTTCATCCGGGTTTAAAATACGTTTTAAATTCGGATGGTTCACGAAATTGATACCATAGAAGTCATAGGTTTCCCTTTCCTGCCAGTTAGCAGACTCGAACAGCGCCGTAGCTGACTGAATATTTAAGTTCTCTATATCAAGCGAAGTCTTAATCCTCATCCTGAAATTGTCCACCAGGTTGTGCAGGTGGTACACGATCATAAACTCCTGTCCTTTTTTATGAGGGAAATGCACCGCAGTGACATCGGTCAGGAAACGGAATGCGAAAGCTTCATTCTCATACAATTCTCTTAAAATATCAATATTATCTTCGGCATGGATATGAAATTCTAGCATGCCGTAAGGCTCATCGAACGCGAAAACCTTATCACCGAAGGTGCTTATTAATTTCTCTTTTACAGACTCGTTTGTCATGGTTGGTAATTATTCTATTCCGTATGTGCCTAATAATGCTTTGTAATGTTCACTGTTTCTGCGGCGCAGGCTTTCATTCCTGTTGAGCTCCTGTATGAGCATAAATCCCTCAATGATGCCTTCAGGGCGGGGCGGGCAGCCGGAAACGTATACGTCTACCGGCACAATCTGGTCAATGCCCTGCAATACAGAGTAGGTATCAAATATGCCGCCGGAACAGGCGCAGGCGCCGATAGCCATCACCCACCTGGGTTCTGCCATTTGCGCATACACTCTTTTAATAATGGGGGCCATTTTCTTGGAAATAGTTCCCATTACCATCAGCACATCGCACTGGTGTGGTGCATGCGCCATCCTTTCCCCTCCAAACCGGCCGATATCATAATTACTGGCCACCGTGGCCATGTATTCTATACCGCAGCAGGAAGTGGCAAAAGGTACGGGCCACATGGAAAACTGCCTTCCCATGCCTATCACCTTTTCTAATGAGGTAGCAAAATAACCTTCACCGGCGAGGCCTTCGGGCATTTCTCTCAGTGCAATGTTGTCATTTATATCTGCCTCTTTTGCATTTATATTAAATCTTACTGGACGAGCCATAATTTTTTCTCCTTAGTTTTGATTCATTCAATATTAATCTTCCCAATTCAGCGCACCTTTCTTATACAAATAAATCAACCCGGTTATAAACAGGCTTACAAATATCAATACAGTGATAAAGCCCTGCCAGCCAAGCGCTTTAAAGTTCACGGCATAGGGGTAAAAGAAAATCACTTCCACGTCGAACAACACAAATAAAATAGCCACCAGGAAGTATTTTACAGATACCGGCTGCCTTGCGTGGCCGTGGTGCTCTTTTAAGCCGCCGGCAAAAGTTTCAAGCTTTACTTCAGTAGGCCTTTTGGGCCCCAAAAGGTGCGATATCCAGACCAGTATCGCCACAAAAGCCAGGGCAAAAAGAATATGCACTACAATGGGAATATACTCCGCCGATGTGCCTGAAGCCTGCTGTGTTTGCGCCGCCTGTAATAAAAGAATATTCAATAGCTGCATAAGTGCTAATTTCGGAATAAGATTATGTGCAAAAGTAGTAAAATTCCTTATCAATAACTATTTTTTGATGCCCTTTGTAGTTGCTGAAAAAACAAACAACCTTCAAAATTAGCGCGCTTTTGGCGCATGGGATTTTAAGATCGTAAACAGTATTCGAAAAATTTTTGATTTCTTCGAAATAAATGCCTCTATTTGTAACTTATTTTTCGATAAGAGCGGCATATGCAGATACTTTTTAATTATGATAAGAAAAAAGTGATACAGGCGCTACGCTATCATTTTATTTCGCGCCCGGAGATTAAAATATTGGCGGTGATCACGATTGTATTTTCCGTGCTGGCAGGCGTATTTCTTTTTATGAAAAAAATACATCCCCAGATATTCCTGCTGGCTTCTTTTATCTGGATGGCTTTTTTTATAGTGGTTTTTTACCTCCTGCCGCTTATTATTTACAAAAAATCTAAAAACACTTTCCGCGACAGCTTTGCAGCGGGCTTTACACCACAATATATCAGCATTGAAAATGCGCGCGGCAGGTCGGAATGGGAATGGAACCGTTTTTCCAACTTCTTTGAAACACCGCACTTCTTCCATCTTTATTTTAATAAAAGAGCATTCTTCCTGATACCGAAAGATGACATGAGCAGCGTGCAGGCTTCGGAAATCAGGAAACTGCTGACTGCCAACGTACGCATTGGCAAATATTGATATAAAAATATTTGTCATTTACCCTGAATTGATTACCTTTGCAGCCCCAAATAGTTCTTTATAAGAAATATTGTATTGGGAGTCTCGCCCCGGGCGGGACGTTATCACCAAAAAATTAATTAAAATGGCAAAAGAAATCTCAGGTTTCGTAAAGTTGCAGGTAAAGGGCGGACAAGCCAACCCTGCACCACCGGTAGGGCCTGCCTTAGGTTCCAAAGGTGTGAACATTATGGAGTTCTGCAAACAATTCAATGCAAGAACCCAGGACAAACCAGGAAAAGTACTTCCTGTAGTTATCACGGTTTATTCTGACAAGTCTTTCGACTTCGTTATCAAAACTGCTCCTGCAGCTATCCAACTGATGGAAGCAGCCAAAATTCAAAAAGGTTCTAAGGAAAGCAATCGCAACAAAGTAGGCAAGGTTACCTGGGCACAGGTAGAAGAGATCGCTAAGGACAAAATGCCCGATCTTAACTGCTTTACGCTGGAAAGCGCGATGAAACTGGTAGCCGGTACTGCCCGCAGCCTGGGAATAACAGTGGAAGGCGCCGCTCCCTGGGAAAATTAATATTAATCCTTAAAACTAATTTGAGATGGCAAAAATTTCCAAAAAAAGAAAAGTCGCTGAAGCGAAAATAGAAAAGAACAAATTATATACTCTTGCCGAAGCTTCTGCATTGGTAAAAGAAGTGAACACAACCAAGTTCGACAGTTCTGTTGACTTGCATGTACGCCTGGGCGTAGACCCCAGGAAAGCTGACCAGCAGGTACGCGGCACCGTAACCCTTCCGCATGGTACAGGTAAAACCAAATCTGTACTGGTTTTATGCACGCCGGATAAAGAAGCGGATGCAACTGCTGCAGGCGCCGACTATGTAGGACTGGATGAATACATTGCTAAGATCGACAGCGGATGGACTGATGTAGACGTGATCATCGCTACTCCTTCTGTAATGCCTAAGATTGGGCGTCTTGGTAAAGTATTAGGCCCAAGAAACCTGATGCCCAACCCTAAAACAGGCACTGTAACCAACGATGTGGCAGCTGCGGTAAACGAAGTAAAAGGTGGTAAAATTGCTTTTAAAGTAGATAAAGCAGGTATAGTACACGCATCAATCGGCCGTGTTTCTTTCACTCCTGAAAAAATAGTTGAAAACTGCCAGGAGCTGATCAATGCTTTGATGAAACTAAAACCAACTGCCGCTAAAGGTACTTACGTAAAAAGCGTTAGTGTTGCAAGCACTATGAGCCCGGGCATTGCAGTAGATACCAAATCTGTTCAACACTAAAATTTCCGAGAAATGACTAAAGAACAAAAAAATGAAGTGATCGAACTTTTGAAAGAAAAGTTCTCTCAATATACCAACTTCTACATCACCAATACAGAAGCGCTTACAGTGAGCCAGATCGGCCAGCTCCGCCGCGCCTGCTTCGATAAGGAAGTTGAAATGAAAGTGGCTAAAAACACTTTGATTAAAAAAGCGTTGGAATCACTGGATGCTGAAAGATATGCAGGCGTATTTGATTCTTTGCACAATGTAACCGCACTGATGTTTTCCAACAATGCAAAAGATCCCGCCATCATCATCAGCGATTTCCGTAAGGAAAAAGGCGAAAAACCTGTGCTGAAAGCAGCTTTCCTCGACGGAAGCGTATACGTAGGCGACGATCAGTTGCAGACACTGAAAACCATCAAAGGCAAAGACGAGCTTATCGGTGAAATCATCGGCTTGTTGCAGTCTCCTGCCAAGAATGTTATCAGCGGCCTGAACGCCGGCAGCAAACTTGCAGGCCTTATCAAAGCTTTGGAAGAACGCGCTCCACAGGAAGCGTAAACATACAGCCTAATCCTCCGGGCTTAAGTGGAGGAAAAATCAATCATCACCCGCCGGATTCACACGGTGAATATGAAGGCGGTTTAAAAAGTAAAAAAATCATGGCAGACTTAAAACAATTTGCTGAACAGTTAGTAAACCTTACTGTAAAAGAGGTTAATGAATTAGCACAAATCCTTAAAGACGAGTACGGCATTGAGCCTGCAGCTGCTGCTGTAGCTGTAGCAGGACCTGCTGCCGGCGGAGGCGCTGCTGCTGCAGAAGAAAAAACTTCTTTTGACGTAGTTCTTACAAGTGCAGGCGCTGCTAAATTGGGTGTTGTGAAAGTAGTAAAAGACATCACCGGTTTAGGCCTTAAAGAAGCTAAAGAATTAGTTGATGGCGCTCCAAAACCAATCAAAGAAGGCGTTTCTAAAGCTGAAGCTGACGAAGTTGCTGCTAAACTGAAAGAAGCAGGCGCTGAAGTTGAAATTAAATAATTTCACCTGATTAAGTAAACTATTCAAGAAATGGTTTATTCCGATATTCAAGAAAATAGCTGCATATATTGCGGCTATTTTTTTGTACCTGCTTTCCATACCACGCCCACCCAATAATTCCAGGGCGCTGCCGGATTGTAATACCTTTTCCCAAACGCATTGAGGTCGTTGCCCAGGCTGTAGCTTGCATTCAGCAGGTTATCTGCTCCTACATGCAGGGTTACAGATGATTTATTCAGCAGGAAAGTTTTCCCTGCTTTTACCTGCAGCAGGTGATACGGCTTTGCGAACGCATCGTTGGCATCATTCAGCGGCAGTGATGAGGTATAGTTGTAGTAAACCGATAAAGACAGGTTTGCAGGAAAATCTGCCGCCAGCGTATTGGACAGCATAGTTTTGGGCACACCGGTCATCAGGTTGCCGGCATAATTTTTATCGTCATACACATACTCTGCAAACCTGAAAAAGCTTCGGGTGAATGCAGCGCTGACGTGCAGTTTCTTTACAAACAATTGCTGAGCTGGCGTTATGAGCTTATAATTCATCCAGGCTTCCATACCTGTCTGCTTTGTACTGCCAGCATTTACAAAATACTCGGCGCCACCTTCATTTGTACGCCGCACAATCGCATCGTGCAGGCCGAAGTGAAATACAGAAGCATCAACAAATAACCTGCCGTTCAGCAGGTTTAGCCGGAAACCGCTTTCGTAGTTCCAGCCATGCTCCGGATTAAGCTGATCATATATTTTATTGTCCGAAGGGCGGATCTCTGCAGTTGTGGGCGGCGAATAGCCTTTACTTAGCGAACCCCGCCAGATGAAGTTGCTTGCAAGCGCATAGCTGAAAGCCGCGCGTGGCATCCATTGCGGCGCAAAGCTTTTGGTGATGCCTGTGTCTTTGAAAAAATATTTATAAAAATTAAGGCTTACGGCTGCTTCAACAAACAGCCTGCCGTTAAATGACAGGTCAATTTTATTGAAATAAAAATGCTGCAGCGTATTAATGTCAGCGGCAGATTGTAAATTTCCTGCTTCACCTTTGTTGTTGTCATAATTGGCGATCTTTACCCTGGTGTGTGCGCCTTCCGTACCCAGGGTATATTTCCAGTTAAAATTCCCCGACACTGAAGTTTTAGCACTGTATGTAAAATAGCTGCGCCAGCCAAACGTAGGCTCATCGCGGGTTTCGTCATTGGTGATAAACCTGTTCATGTAGTCTGCATTGCCTGCAAACAGCGCCACCAGATGAGAGAGATTTTCAGAGAAATCTGTTTTGTGCGAGAGGCCGCCGAACATATATTTATTCACTGTGCCTGTTTTTTGTTCTGCCGAGCCGGGCATAGTTTTCGTAGCCGGGCGTGCCTGCCACGGGTCTTTTTGCATCTGCTCCTGTGTAAGCCCGCCCGGTGTTTGATACTGCAAACGTGAATAGAGCGCCAGCAGCTCGAGCTCCCTGTTTTTGGCATATCTCCACCGGTCGTGTACATCAACAAAAAATCTTTTAGCGGCACTGTTCACCCTGTAGTTGTCAGCAGATTCATAGCTCTGTGTCACACGCAGCGTGTGGCCTCCGGCGTTTTTTCTCCATAGTATATTTTCCTCAAACAAATTAAAAGAACCGGTGCGCACCTCTGCTTTTACCTGGTCCGGAAAGTTATCCGTATCAGGATTTAAAATCACCACACCGCCGGAGTTTGCGCCAAAGAGGCTGCCATCTGGGCCTTTGAGCACTTCTATATTTTCTACTGCATTCCTGCTAAGGATATTCAGGTAGGTATTGCCTCCTGCGTCGGTCAGGGGAAAATGGCGCAGGTACACCTTTACATTGCGCACCCCAAAAGGCGAACGCATCAGGCTGCCGCGCAGGGAAAGCCTGTAGCTTGCAGGCGAACGCTCTTCCATGCGAATGCCGGGCAAGGCATTCAGAGCGGGCAGCAGCGTGTTGCCGGTGAGGGCATTCATTTGTGCGGTATCCACCACATTTACCGCGCCGGGGATATGCAATACAGCCTGCCGGTTGATGTAGCCTGTGACTTTGATATCTGCCAACTCCGCACTGTCAATTTCCTGTGCCAACGCCTTTTGTGAAACAGCAGATAATAAGACAAAAATCAGTATTTTAGGAAAAGATGGCTGCATAATTGCAAAGCTATTCAAAGTGGCTGAATGTTTGAGCCACACAGGAAACTCTTTTGTTAATCTTAGTGCAGATCAACGATAATTGTACAAAGAGAAGTAAATTTGTAAACATGGGATACATACTATTGGCCATCTTCTTATACTTTGTTTACCGCTTCACGGTTGGTTTTGTGCTTCCTGTAATGCGCACGACTGCTGAAGTAAAGAGGAAAGTGCGCGAGATGCAATCACAGCAAAGTGGTCACAGCGCTACAGACAA
This sequence comes from Haoranjiania flava, assembly GCF_025631005.1. Taxonomy (NCBI): domain Bacteria; kingdom Pseudomonadati; phylum Bacteroidota; class Chitinophagia; order Chitinophagales; family Chitinophagaceae; genus Haoranjiania; species Haoranjiania flava. Next base: position 72,299 of record NZ_JAOTPL010000005.1, on the reverse strand, counting down.
CAGCAATCAAAACATTCCGCACAAGCCTGCTGACAAGGGCGAATACATTGAGTTTGAAGAGGTGAAGGATTAATTCTACAGCTTTATATCTTCCACGCGCATCGGGCTTTGCAGGAGAATGGTATGCATGCCCAGCGCCGATGCAGCTTCTACATTGATGGGTGTATCGTCTATAAACAGCGTTTCTCCGGCAGCAAGGCCCTGTTGCTGTAAAATGGCCAAGAAGCCCGCAGCGTCAGGTTTACGATGGTGCAATTCATGCGAAAAATAAGCTTTTTCAAAAAGGCTTTCCAAGGTGCCGCCAATGGTATCAGCAAACAGCTTTGAAAAAAATATATGGTGCACGCGATTGGTATTGGAGTACAGGAACACTTTGTAATCTGCGCTTATTTTCTTCAGCCAGTCGATGGAACTTTTACGGAAATCGCCGAGCATGGCATTCCAGGCTTTTGTGATTTGCTCATCTGAAAGGCTGGTGTTTGTTTCTTTTCTGAAGCCTTCAAAAAAATCTTCGTCTGTGACCAGCCCTTTTTCAAAACCGGCAAACAGGGGGTTGGAATGGTGCTGCATAAAAAAACTGTCGAAATCCATTATGCCCAGGCTCTCAAATGCTTTTTTGGTGCGGAGATAATGAATGTCTATGAAGATGCCGCCGAGGTCGAAAATAATGTTTTTAAAGCTTTGCATTTATCCAATAAATTTTGGACGAAAATAAATTATTTAATTTGATTTTTTCATTAACTTTGCAGTCCTCGAATTTTAAGAATCACTCTGAAAAATTCCGGGCCTATAGCTCAGCTGGTTAGAGCACCTGACTCATAATCAGGTGGTCCCTGGTTCAAGTCCAGGTGGGCCCACAGATAGAAAGCCTTGTAAACAGTACGTTTCAGGGCTTTTCTGTGTATACGAGCTTTCATACATTTTATAATTTTACCCGCAGTAGTTGTAATTATTATGTTTATTGTAATCCATAATAAATGTTGTAATTATTTAGCATTGCTGTAATTCTCTCCTGGTGAAATTGCAGTAGTATAATTTGCCGCAGAAGCTACTGACGGATGCAGAAAAACCAGCTTCGGAAAAACAACAAGTTTACAAAAAGAGCGATAGCTTTTACTACATAGAGTTTGACGCAGAAAGTAAAGAAAGCATAAAACTCCACGGGTGGGATTACCATTTCAAGCCAAACGGTGCATCCACAGGCATACATGGCTTGCAACAGCATTAAGCTGGCCTGAACCTATCGCTTTTGCCACATGGGTGCTGCTTGATAAGGATTACCAGGTGCTGTTTCACTACAATGGTGTATTAACTCCGGCGCAGCTTAATAAGTTAATGAAGATCATTGATGAGATAAATAAGTGATGGCACAAAGCTGTAGGAAGTTGGATATTCTGACACGAAGGCATTCAGGGATTTATTTTCAAAAACTACGGGGCTTACTCCAGCCGAATACAGAAAAAAGTACACTGAGATAATATCTCCGCATATATGAGTCAGGTAGCGCGAATTGTTTGTCGGTTGCCGACCGATATCTGTAAATCGACGTCATTCCATAAGACTGAAATGTAACGGTACAGTGGTAGTTGTTGAAGATAATATTGCGGGTAATGTAATTTAAATGGTGAATCGGCGTTGTTGAACGGGTAATATACTTATGGCTGTAAATAATAAAATACTATTCTGCTACCGATCTTTCAGCCTATACACCAACTTAAGCCCCGACCATTGTTCATCAATAGCGCAGACCTTTACATCCACCAGCCCCATAGCAAGCGCAGTGTCACGAATGACATTTTCAGTTAATTCACTAGTTTGTGCAGCGCTCTTCTTATACCATGATACCCAGATACTACCGTCTTTCCTGATCTGTTGCATTAGTAAAGGCAACTGCTTTTCCAGTTCTTTTAAGCTGTTAGTGAAGAAGTGAATAAAGTTGAGGTCAGTAGTTGCTTTGTTGGCAACATACAATTTGGCATATAGATCGCCAATTAACTCTTTATACTTGGCAGGTGCATTTATCAGTTTAATAATGTCACCCTCTTTCAGTCCAAGCTTTTTATAAAGCGGGTTTGCGGAGTAGCCTGCAGCCATTCTTAATTATTTTTAAAGTCTACATTATTTGCTTCATGTAATTTTTATTTTTTCTTTATTCACATGGAATAACCTTTATTCATTCGCGGTTGGTATGCAACTTTGCTTATGGTTATTTCATGATACTATTGTAACCATTATGACCTGGAAATCATGAGAAATAGATACCGGTACTGCTTACCACATAATCAACATAGGTTTTTATTGCAGTGTTAATTCCAACGTCAAATGTCGCGTTTATTTTATTTTTTTCCTTAAAAATATATCTAGCGTTTTTAATCAATGCAAAACTTTCACCTCTTATTGTAAGTTTAATTGCCAGGAATGCCAAAATCTTTCAGAATTATATCTAACGTAGGATATATGAATTTATAGTCGAACAGGAAGCCGTTCTATTATTAAGTATCCTTTTAAATTTCAATTAATAAAATTAAATAAGAAATTCTATTGCCACAGTGCCTTTTACTGCAAACCAATATTAAACTACATGTACAACTAAATTATGCCATCTTCTTAATCATATAGTTGCATTAGGCGCTCACCGGCAAATAAATCCTAAACACACTACCGGCGCCCAGTTCACTCTGCACTTCTATTTTACCGCCTTGTTGTTCAAGCAATTCGCGGCTTATAGCGAGCCCCAGGCCTGTACCTTCTTTTTTACTGCCGGGTATCCGGAAATAGCGGTCGAAGATTTTATGGACATATTGCGGCGCAATGCCCTGGCCTGTATCGGTTACAGCGATGGTTACAAATTTTGCATCGATTCCTGCATCTACCTCAACCGTGGCATACTCGTAAGAATGACGGACAGCATTTGAAATAAGATTATTAAGCACCCAAACCGTCTTATCGCCGTCTACGCTGACTAAAGGCAATTGCTGCGGAATATTTGCTGCAACCCGGATGTGTTTGGCTTCAGCAACTGTAAAATTATTAGAAACAGCAGAGCGGATTAAATCAGCCGGATCTGTGTCAGTTATCTGCAACTGTATTTTCCCGCTTTCCAGTTGCGTCATATTTAAAAGCTCCCCGGTGATCTTTAATAGTCGCAGGGCATCTTCTTTAATACTTTCTACCAGTTCTTTCTGCTCTTTGTTCAACTCACCGACCCCGTCATTTTGTAAAAGCTGCGTGCTCATTTTAATGGAGGATATGGGCGTTTTTAATTCATGAGAAACAGTTGCCAGAAAATTAGTTTTGGCGAAATCCAGTTCTTTGTAAGAAGTAATATTTTTCAGGAATATAACATCGCCGATATGCTTTTCCTGTGTTTCGCCGGTAGGCGTAATTTTGATGGGTATGATCTGTTTTTGAAAATAGCTTTCCCTGTCATTGGCGAAGATCTTTATCGGTTCTCTGTCTTTCGTTGCCAGGAACAGGTCTTTAACCAATACTCTTATCAGGTCATTATTTACCGCTAAATCCTGAACAGGCCTGTTTATTACGTCTGCTCTTTTTGTATTTGTTACAGCCAATGCCTCCTCATTAATAAAAAGTAAATTCTTATGCTCATCCAGCCCTATCACCGGCTCCTGGATATTATCAATAAGTGTTTCTATTCTCTTTTTTTCTGTGAGCAGTTTTGCCAGGTTGCTGTTGTTGTATTCCTGGAGTTTTTCGGCCATTATGTTAAAGGCATCTGCCATTTCACCAAATTCATCTTTGTTATCAATATGCACCCTTTCCGAATAGTTTTTGGCGGCGATGCTTTTCATGCTGGCGGTAAGCTCCCTGATAGGATTGGCAACCCCGCCCGGGAAGTTGACGAGCATAACTAATGCTATGAAAAATGAAAGCGTTCCTGCGAGCATGACCCAGCTAATAGCTTCCGATGCCGACTTTTGAGCAACGTCGCTTTTACGCTGGATAGCTTCCATATTTAGCATCATCACATCGGTGAGGTTGCTCCGGATTTCTTTGAAAAGCAGGCTGTCGGTATTTTTAGCGATCAGGGATCTAAACTTATTGGCCAGCTTATTTGTTGCTTCACGTTCACCCATTTCGGTAACGTTCTTTTGTTGCTTTTTCAGGCTTGCATCAAATCTTGCATATGCGCTGCTGTCGGTTTGTATTTCGTCGAGCGCTAACAACATTTCGCGGCTATAGGCCACGGAGTTGTAGTTTGCCACAAGAATATTTTTTATATCGCCTGAGAGCTTTGTAATATAGAATCCGGATAATATACTGAGCAATGTAACCAGTATGAATAACGCGCCGATGCCAACAAACAGCTTTTGCTTAATTTTCATTTCATTTATTATTTAGTTGAAACATACTAATTATGAGAAAATCACTATATCCACATCACTGTCGCTTAGCTTTTTGAGCAGGTTATTAAAAACACCGGAAGCAGCCAATACCTGCCACATAGTAAGATGCGGTTTTCCGATACATAGGGTAGTGATCTTTCTCTGTTCTGCCTGTTCCACAATAGCGGTGGAAATTTTTTCAGATTTCACCTTTATGATATCAGCGCCGAGTTCTGTAGCGAGTTGAAAATGATTGATCAGGTGCCTTTGCTTATCCAGTGCAATTTTATCAGCGCTTTCTGCGGGCGTTTCCACATACAGTACAAACCATTTGCTGTGGTAATAATTTGCCAGTCGCGCTGTTTTACGGATCACGGTCTTTGCAGTCTTTTCGTTACTGCTGATGCAGGCCAGGAAGCGCTCCTGCTTCATGGCTTGTTTGGGGATTTCCGTTTCTACTTTGCGCTCAACTGCCGATGCCACTTCCTTTAATGCAAGTTCTCTGAGCTGGAGAATATTTTCATTTTTAAAAAAATTATTCAGCGCTGTGTGAATTTTATCTGCATGGTATATCTTGCCTTCTTTTAACCGGGTTATTAATTCATCTGCCGGGAGATCAATATTCACCACTTCATCTGCATCTTTTAATACACTATCGGGGATCCTTTCGGCAACCTTTACGCCGGTAATTTCTTTTACATCTTCATTCAGGCTTTCAATATGCTGAATGTTTACCGCCGAGATTACATTTATGCCTGCATCCAGGATGTCCATTACATCCTGCCATCTTTTGCTATTCCTGCTGCCTTCAATATTGGTATGCGCCAGTTCATCTACCAACACTACTTCCGGCCGGTCGTGGATAATGGCGTCCGTATCCATTTCCTCCAGTTCTTTGCCTTTATAAAATAGTTTTCTGCGTGGAATTTCTGGCAGGCCCGCAAGCAGGGCATGGGTTTCGGCGCGGTTATGGGTTTCAATGAAGCCTATCTTTACATTAATACCATTGCGCAATAGCGTGTGCGCCTCCTGCAGCATACGAAAGGTCTTACCCACACCGGCGCTCATGCCGATGTAGATCTTGAACCTTCCCCGTTTTGATTTTTTGATGAGGTTTAAAAAGTGTTCAGGAGTGTTACCGTTTTCCATTGCTTTGTTTTTGTAAACGATGAATGACAGCGTCCATTTGATTTATTTTATTTTCCAGTTTAATTATTCTTTCATTATTAATTTCGCCCATTGTTTCTAATGATGTATCGTATTGCGCATGCCATTTATTATAAGAAATCCAAAGAGCGGGCGCCAACATAAGAACGGTAAAGATATTCCACAACCATACTTTATAGTTGGCCAGCAGCTTTTCGTTCTTTACTCTTTTACCATGGTAAATAAGTCTTGCCAGAAAGTAAGTGCCCCAGCCTATAAAGACACAGTTGATCAGGAAGAAGTACATACCGCCGGCAAAATATGACAGGTCTGCATGGGCAATGCCATAAGCTGCTGTACACAATGGCGGCATACATGCAGTAGCTACAGCCACACCGGCAATGATCTTTGTGCCTTCTTTTTTTATTAAACCGATGAAGCCGGCCATTCCTCCAAAAAAAGCAAGCATGATATCGAAGAAAGAAGCCTGTGTAAATGCGTTGAGCAGCGGCGTGCTTTTGCCAAAAGGGTTAATAAGAAAAAAAATTGAAGATGATAGCAGGCTTACAAATACCATTACTATCCAGTTAAAAATGCTTTTTCTTTTTAAGCTGACATCCCTTATTGCCAGCGCATAGGCAAAAGCAAAGATGGGGCCCATTAACGGAGATATGATCATGGCCCCTATGATGGCAGCAACAGAGTTGGTGATGAGCCCGATACTGGCCAATACCATTGAAAACGCCAGTATCCACAGGTTGTAGCCCCGGTACTGTGCGTTCTCTACAATTTCGTGGTGCGTTATTTCATCAGCTTCTTCTCTGAACAACAGTACCTGCCTCCTGATGTATCTCGAGATCAGCCCGAACCTGGTATTGGATATAAAGTTTGGCATTGTAAAATATTGTCATCCAAAGCTAAAGCAAACTTTTCTTCACACATTTAAAAACAATCAAAAAACCCTGGTATTAAAAGGATATTGCCAATGAGGAAGTAACAAAGAAATTGCTGTTTGTTGCGCGGCCGTCTTTCATAAATATTCTATCCTTGCTGTTGAAGCCCCGCGCTTCCATGCGCCATATGCAATTATCTGTGATAAGCCTGTCTACATTCATAGAGTAACCAAAAGTCCGGAACCCTTCTGCCCCGTTACTTCCCGGAATGATAACACCATTTTTATCATTAAAATATTCAGCGCGCAGACCAATGTTCCATTTTTCATCGGGCCTTATGCTGGCAATAACATTGGGTGTATACCAGATGTTGTAACGGCTACTGCCTTTGGATTGCTGTTCTGCACCTATATCAAAACCCAATGTCAATGAAATGCTTTCATTTATGCTGAATTGCCCGTAAAGATCATGGAAATAGCGCATTTGCCGGATGCTGTCGGGTTTATCATTGCCAATAAAAGAGCTGCTGTTAATGGTAACCTGGTCATTTGGTTTATACGTAAGCTGTTGGCCGAACGCGGGCGTATGGTTTCCATTGACTCTTTCTATTCTTTGCCATCCGTTCAGCAACAAACCAGCGATGTACCATTTATTATTGTGTGAGGTATAGGAAAGCCGCGCGCCGGTCTCAAAGTAAGGCGAGTTCTCGGCCGCAATGCTTCTGGTAAGCGTGGGGCAGTCTTTCCCTACAGCGCTTTCCCAACCAATATGGGAAGGAAGAACACCTGCATCGATCCAGACATTTTCCTTTTTAGAGATCTTTACACCAACATTGGCCTCGTAGATATTTTTCAGCACACCGGCTTCAGCAGCCATATTGTCGTTGCTGTAAGTCCCGGCCATAAGCGCCAGGTTTCCTCTTACTTTATCATTGTCATAATTGGCTTTAATCATTCCCAGATGCAGGCTGAAAGTATTGTGGCGGTTATACGCGTAAAGAAAAGGCTGCCTGATATGATCTTGCGGTTTTGCAAAATCATAAGCATAGAAAACTTCAGCATAAGCTGTGATGTTGAAGTCTTTTTTCGAACTATCTGTTTGCGCATAGGAAGGCGCCGTTGCCAACAGCAGGCAGGTAATGATACACAGCAATAGAATCGTACGAATATTTCTCATTTTTATTTTTTTGAGTTTTGGGAGAAGCGGAGGCGATATGAGGAGTAAGGACTGAGAAACTTTTCACTTTTCACTTCTCACTTTTTACTTCTCACTTTTTACTTCTCACTATTTACTATTTCACCTTTTCACACCATCCAAAGCAATATTTAATTTCAATACATTGATCTTGGCAGGGCCAAAAGCCCCTTGTGCTGTATGCTGCTGAACCAGCCGTTTTAACTCTCCAGGCATTATATGCCTTGCCCTGGCAATACGGTTAATTTGCGCATTGGCAGCTGCAACAGAAATATCAGGGTCCAGGCCACTGCCGCTTGCCGTAACCATTTCAACCGGAACTTCTTCGCCGGGATTTTTAGCTTTGAATAAATCAACACGCTCCTGAACATCTTTCAGAAGCTCAGGATTGTTAGGCCCTTTGTTACTTCCACCGCTGCCTGATGCATTGTAATCGACTGCAGATGGCCGGCTGTTGAAGTACATATCGCTATCAAACTTTTGCCCGATGTTGGCATAATAGGTTTTACCGTTTTTATCCTGAACCATTTTGCCTTTGCCATAGTTGGGCGTTACCTGCGCTATGAGCCAAACGATGCCTGAATAGATGCCCACACACAGAATAAGCATTACCAATGTGAGGCGAATTGCGGGAATTAAGTTTTTTTTCATTTTTTATGGATTAATTTGTATAAATAAATTAGTGTATGGAAACAACATTTGTTTTTTTTAAAGCCCGAAGAACTCAATGCTGATTTTATTGCATTGATAAAAAAGTTGTTCAAGAATTCAAGACAGTTGCAAATTTCCATTGCTGCTTCGGAAGAGTTTGGTTTGTTGGAAAAAGAGTCCCGGGAAAAATACTCTGAACGCATATCCAAAGCTGCAGCAGATATGGATGCCGGAAAAAATACAGTCACAATAGACGAGGAAGAACTTGACAATATGGTTTTATCCAAATTGAAATAATGAAGCGGAAATTTATTTTTCACCAGGATGCTTTTGACCAGTTTTTTGATTGGTCCATTATCAACAAAGCCATTTACAAAAAAATTTATGAGCTTCTTATAGATATCAAGCGCAATCCTTTTGAAGGCATAGGGAAACCTGAACCGCTCGCAGGATTTTAGAGCCGCAGGATTGGCCAGGAACACCGTCTGGTGTATAGAATTAACCTTGGTAAGAACATTGAAATTATTAGCCGCAAAGGACATTATACTGAAAGTTGAGAGTTAAAATATTAATGACACCACCATATCAATCAGCTTGATACCTGCAAACGGAACTATTACACCGCCTACACCATAAATCAGCAAATTCCTTGTCAGCAGCGCGCTTGCGCCGATCGGTTTGTAGGCTACCCCTTTCACTGCTAACGGAATAAGTAATGGGATAATAATCGCATTGAATATTACCGCTGACAGTATAGCGCTTTCCGGGCTGTGCAGCTTCATAATATTCAGCCCCTGCAATGCCGGGATAGCCGCAATGAATAAAGCCGGGATGATAGCAAAATATTTTGCCACATCGTTTGCTATGCTAAAAGTGGTAAGCGTGCCGCGGGTCATTAATAATTGCTTACCTATCTCAACCACCTCAATCAATTTTGTAGGATCATTGTCCAGGTCCACCATGTTGCCGGCCTCTTTGGCCGCCTGTGTACCGCTGTTCATTGCTACTCCTACATCTGCCTGGGCTAATGCAGGGGCATCATTTGTACCGTCGCCCATCATTGCTACCAGCCGTCCTTCAGCCTGCTCTTTGCGTATGTAGTTCATTTTATCTTCAGGCTTTGCTTCGGCAATAAAATCATCCACGCCGGCTTTATCTGCAATATATTTCGCTGTAAGCGGGTTATCTCCTGTAACCATTACTGTTTTGATGCCCATTTTGCGCAGGCGCTGAAACCGCTCGCGGATACCCGGTTTAATAATATCCTGCAGCTCTACCACTCCCAAAACCTGCTCATCCTGTGATACAACCAACGGCGTCCCGCCATTGCCGGAAATTTCTTTTACTTTAACGGTCATATCTTCCGGCAAAATATTGCCTGCACTTTCCACGATCTTTTTTATTGCATCAGTTGCACCTTTGCGTATGCGCATTCCGTTTTTAAGATTTACACCGCTGCTGCGGGTTTCGGCGGTGAACGGGATACTTTGTGAAATGTGAGAGGTAAGAAGTGAGAGGTTGTTTTTCATTTCACCTTCCACATCTGACATTTCACCCAACTCTACAATAGATTTGCCTTCAGGCGTTTCATCAGCCATAGAACTGAATACGGCAGCTTTAATGAACTCTTGTTCATCAACATTTTTTGCCGGCCAAAAGTGTGTTGCTTTTCTATTTCCAATAGTTATGGTCCCGGTCTTATCTAAAAGCAGCACATCAATGTCGCCGGCAGTTTCCACAGCCTTACCGCTTTTGGTAATTACATTAGCACGCAAAGCCCTGTCCATACCTGCAATACCAATAGCACTAAGCAAACCGCCGATGGTTGTAGGTATCAGGCACACGAATAATGAAATCAGTGCAGCAATGGTAATGGGAGCAGAAGCGAAGTCAGCAAAGGGTTTGAGGGTGATAGTAACAATAATGAATACCAGCGTAAAGCCTGCCAATAATATGGTCAGCGCAATTTCATTAGGTGTTTTCTGGCGGCTGGCGCCTTCCACCAATGCAATCATTTTATCTAAAAAACTTTCGCCGGGCTCGGTGGTGACCTGTACTATTATTTTGTCGGAAAGCACTTTTGTGCCGCCGGTTACAGAACTTTTATCGCCGCCTGCTTCGCGGATCACAGGTGCACTCTCGCCGGTAATAGCGCTTTCGTCAATAGTGGCGAGGCCTACAATAATTTCTCCATCGGTAGGAATGATATCGCCTGCTTCGCAAACAAAGATGTCGCCTTTTTTAAGCAGTGAAGATGGGTAAATGGTGAATGGTAAATTGTCAATGGATTTGCCACTATTCACCATTAACAATTCACTATTTACCGCTTTAGCAGGTGTTTCTTCTCTTGTTTTACGCAGGCTGTTGGCTTGCGCCCTTCCCCTTGCTTCAGCAATGGCCTCCGCAAAATTTGCGAACAACAACGTGATAAACAACAACACCGTAATAGTAACATTGTAGGCAAGGCTGCCCTGTGCCGCAGCGCTGCCGGATATTGCAATCCAAATACACACGGCAATCATTACAATTGTACCTACCCACACAGTAAACATTACCGGGTTGCGGAACATTTTGGCGGGACTGAGTTTTAGGAATGCCTGGGCAATGCCTTCTTTTACAAATACAGGCTCGAATATTTTATGGGTTCTTGGATGTTTTGACATTTTAATAATAAATAAGATGTGAGAAGTAAAAAGTAAAAAGTAAAAAAGTATGAAGTAGTTTTGTGGAAACGCTTACCAATGAAGCCGCACAAAAGATTAAAGGCCTGGTCGGAAAGTATTGTTCTTGTAAAACAGGTATATGGGATAACTAAATCTTTCCCTAAGGAAGAATTGTTGGGGATAACTTTCCAATTAAGAAGAGCTACTTTATCTATTCCATTAAATATTGCGGAAGGCGCTGCACGAAGCACAAAAAAGGAATTCGTGCGGTTTTTAGACATTGCAATAGCGTCGCTTTCTGAAGTAGATACTATATTTATCATTGCTTTTGAATTAAATTATTTAAACGAATCCGATTTTGAATCATTAACCAACCAGTTAGACCAAATTGGAAAATTGATGTATGGGTTAAAAAAGAGCTTAGTGAGTAAGATGTAAATGCAGATGATAATAATATTTTACATCTTCACCGCTCACCTCTTACATTTCACCTCTCACCTCTTACATTTCACTTCTCACCTCTTACATTTCACTTCTCACCATTAACCATTTCACCATTCACCCATCCTCACCGCTCACGAAAAATATTCGGCGATCGGTCCCAGCGTCAATGCAGGGAAAAACGCAAGCGCTGCCACAATCATTATCACTGCAAAAACCATAAAGCCAAAGGTGGCGGTGTCGGTTTTGAGGGTGCCTGCACTTTCGGGAATGTATTTTTTATTAGCAATGATACCTGCGATAGCAACGGGACCGATGATGGGCAAAAAGCGGGAAAGGATGAGTACAAAGCCGGTGCTGATGTTCCACCAAAGCGTATTGTCGCCAAGGCCCTCAAAACCGCTGCCGTTGTTGGCGGCGCTGGAAGTATATTCATACAGCATTTCGCTGAAGCCGTGAAAACCGGGGTTGGCAAGCGTCGCGGCGGTTTGCGATGGTAAAGCAGCCGCAAGCGCTGTACCTGCAAGGATAAGCAGCGGATGCAATAGAGCTATAATCATCGCGATTTTCATTTCTTTTGCTCCAATTTTTCTTCCCATAAATTCGGGCGTTCTTCCTACCATTAAACCGCTGATGAAAACTGCCAGAATAATAAATACAAAAAAGTTAAGTATGCCTACACCCACACCGCCGTAGAATGAGTTAATCATCATGGCAAGCATCATATTCATACCACTAAGTGGCATATAACTATCGTGCATGCTGTTGATAGAGCCGGTGGAAATTACTGTAGTGGCAATGCTCCAGTATGCAGATGCGGGCGCGCCAAAACGTATTTCCTTGCCTTCCATATTCCCGAGTGAATTATTTACGCCCATAGCTGCAATGGCAGGATTGCCGTGGCTTTCCATTACAATATTTGGAATAGCAAGCATGAGAAAGCCAACCGTCATTACACCAAAGATCATCCAGCTTAGCCTTCTTCTTTTCAGGAAAAAACCCAAAGCAAAAATCATGGCGAAAGGAATAAGCATTTGCGCAACCATCAAGGTCATATTGGTGATGTAGTTTACATTTTCCAACGGATGCGCTGTATTTGCTCCAAAGAAGCCTCCGCCGTTGGTTCCCAGATGCTTGATGGGCACAAATGCTGATACCGGGCCGGTTGAGACGTGCGTGGTATCGCCCATCATTGTTATCATTTGCTGTTTTCCTTCAAAAGTCATGGGTGTACCGTTTAATAACAGAATAACTGCAATGACAATGCTGATAGGAAATAAAACTCTTGTAACCGATTTAGTAAAGAAGTTATAGAAGTTGCCCAATGTATTGCGGGCGCCTTTGCGTAAAGCATGAAACACGGTGACTGCGGCGGCCATACCGGTTGCAGCCGTTACAAATTGCAGGAACATCAGATATAACTGACCCAAATAGCTCACGCCTGTTTCGCCTGAATAGTGCTGCAGGTTACAGTTCACCAAAAACGAAATGGTGGTATTGAAAGCCTGGTCCGGAGATTGATTGGGATTGCCGTCCGGATTAAGCGGCAACCAGCTTTGGTTCATAAACACGAACATGCCTAATAAAAACCAGACCAGGTTAATGGTAAGCAATGCCACCATTTGCTGTTTCCAGTTTTGTTCTTTGCCTGTATCAATGCCGCCGATCCTGAAAAAAATTTTTTCTACCGGATTGAACAGAGGGTCTAAAAATGTACGTTCACCTGCATATACCTTGGCCATGTACTTTCCGAGCGGAAGGCCTAGTAAAAGTGTAATGGCAAACATTGCGATGATACCAAGAATTTCTGAGTTCATTGTTATAATGTGAATGGTTAATTGTGAATAGTTAATTGTGGATGGTTAAAGGACGTCGTATGTTAAAAAGAACGCTGTCTATTTCCAATTCACTATTTACTATTTACCTGATTAAAATTTTTCCGGTTTTAAAAGCACATAGCACATATACACAAATACGGCAATGGCGATGATGAATAATAGTGTCATATCTTATCAAAGAAATTAATAGCGCGGTAAAAGATTGCAAAGCACAAAATACCGGCCGCAATGAGTAATACTGTTGTTATCATGTGTATGCAGTTATGATTCTGTAAACAATTCCAAATAAAGCAATGCTTCCATAAAAAATCAGCAGCAGGTGCCAGGATTGCAGTTTTGTTTCCATACGGTTTTTCATTTTAAAATATTTTAATTGCTATATGCCAAATGCTGTTCCATTTCGAATCTTTAACTCTGAAACCCAATATCAATAAGGGTTTCAGGTTATTGACCTGGTATTATTAATAAAAAAAACCTATCAAAATGATAGGCCGTTTATCAAAATGAGAGAGAGATAGTTTTATTTGACAGCAACGAATAATATTGTTGGATAGCAGGAATGAAATTTCAGGTGAAAGTTGATGCCAGCAATGACAGGTGAAAGGTATGTAATCTCTCCTTCAGCTCAACCAATTCCGTATTCTTCTATTTTTCTATACAAGGTGGCTATCCCGATCTCCAGCAGCCGTGCAGCTTCAGCTTTGTTGCCTTTGGTGTGGCTCAGCACTTTTTGAATGTGTGATTTTTCCACCGATGCAATTGAAAATGCAGACAGTGTTTTGCCCGTTAAATTTGAAGATTGTATTTCAACAGGCAAATCGGAAAGCTGAATCTGGCCTTCGCAAAGAATAACGGCGCGCTCAATTACATTTTTCAACTCGCGGATATTTCCGGGCCACTGATAATTGTTCAATGCCTGTTGTGCCGGAGCAGAAATACCAATATTTTGTTTATTGATTTTATGGGCGAATTGTTGAATGAACATTTCAGTAATGCCTGGTATATCTTCTTTTCTTTCGCGCAGCGCGGGTAAAGCAATCTGAAAAACAGACAAGCGGAAATACAGGTCTTCTCTGAAGTTGCCTTCTTCAACTTCCTTCTTTAGATCTCTGTTGGTAGCAGAAATGATGCGCACGTTAGTTCTGGAGGGTTTCGTTTCACCGATTTTAATGAACTCGCCGTTTTCCAAAACCCTTAAAATCTTGGCCTGCAATTCAACGGGCATTTCGCCAATCTCATCCAAAAACAAAGTACCGTTGTTTGCCTCTTCCAACAAGCCTTTCTGGTCTTTGGTTGCGCCCGTGAACGCGCCCGCCTTATGCCCGAACAATTCACCTTCCAATAAGTCTTTGCTAAATGCCGAGCAATTGATGGCAACAAAACTTTTGGCCGCTCTTTTACCTGCCTGGTGAATAGCCTGTGCAAATACTTCTTTGCCTGTACCTGTTTCGCCCGTCAGCAATACCGTGCTGTCCGTTGCCGCCACTTTCCCGGCCAGGTTAACAGCGTTGAGGATTGCGATTGATTTTCCGCTTATTTTATCCAATGAATTTTTATTGCCTGATTGTTTTTCCCACGATGCCACGCGCTTATTGAGCTGCGCTTTTTCAGCTGCTTTATATACAAGCGGGATGATGCGGTTATTGTCATCTCCTTTGGTGATGTAGTCAAAAGCGCCGTTTTTAATGGCCTGCACACCATCGGGAATATTGCCATAAGCGGTAAGTAAAATAATTTCCGTTACCGGGTATCTGGCTTTGATCTGTTCTGCCAGTTCCACACCGGTACCATCGGGCAGTTTCACATCACATAAAACAACATCGGTATCTTTTTTAGCCAGTTGTGCCCAACCTTCTTTGCATGTAGCTGCAAGCGAGACTTCGTAACCTTCCAGGCTTAAGATACGGCCGAGCAATGTGCTCAATTTTACTTCATCATCTATTATAAGAATGTGCGGCTTCATTATTGTAAAATTAATATTTATTAAGCGATCCGGAAGTACAATATTTGAATGCTGCACGTTCTGTCAATAGCCATTACACACAAAAGTATTGCTCCTTACCCTCCTTTCTTTATAAAACTGATCTTGCCGTCGCTTTCTACGTGCGCGGTTTTTATTTCATTGATGTCTTCTATGCCTTCTTTGCGAAGCTGGTCGTATAGTTCTTCGTTGGTGAGGTATTCTTTCCGCAGGTTTTTCCTGATTATTTTCCCGTTTTTAATGATGAGCAGCGGCGGAGAAAAAAGTAATTTTTCCACAAACGGCACATGGTAGCTCAGAAAGTTCAGGAAGTAGTTCCAGGCAAGGAAAGTGCAGATCACGATAAAACCTTCCGACACAGAAGTGTAATCTCCTAACGCATGCGAGGCTCCTTCCACGATCAGCACCACAAAGACCAGGTCTGTGGGTGCTACTTCGCCGCCGGTTCTCCGCGGCAATAACCTTAAGAGCAACAATATACCCAGGTACAGGAATGTTGCTCTTAATACCAACGCCATAAAGTGTGTTTCTATAGCAAAGATTTCTTTCCAGTCAATTTCCATAGTTGTGTGTTTAATATAAATGTTGCTGTTCCTGTGCCAAAACTATACTAATTGAACCACAATAGACAATAAATACACAAAGGCCCCAACTTTTCTTTCTTCTTTGTGCCAAACGCCCAGATGCCAACCTTCTCTTGCTCTTTCGGTGAACCAGGATAAGACCCGGCTTGAAGAGATATGTTTTATTTGTAAAACACCTTTGCACAACACATTCCTAAAGGTTGTTTTACCCGCTCCCATTGCTGCCTCAACAGCCCGAACTCATGCTGGCGTAAAGCCAGGTTGGCAGTTGCAGGTAATTGTTCTTTTCACTATTTTATTTATTTTCAAAAATACATATACATTCTTATTCTTGTATTAATATTTTGCATAGCTTTAACTTATAATTATTCTCATCTATCTTTCAATGAAAAAATTTTTTATTCCCGTATTGTTGTTCCTTTTTTTCGCTAAGGGATTTTCTCAAACTGAAAAAGGGCGTTTTGCCCTGTCCGGCGCTACTAATCTTGGTTTTCTTTCCTCGACAACCAGTGTTGCCGTTGACAGTGGCCGCGGAAGCGCTGTTAAAACAAAGACTGCGAATCTCCAGGCCGCCATGGCTTATTTTATTGTAAAAGATCTGGCTGTTGGCATCAACGGCGGCATTGTTTACAACCGTACGGAGCCGGACAACAATTCACCTTATTTTCATAACTGGTCAGCCAGTGTAGTTCCTTCCATTACCTATTTTATTCCCGTTGGAGGAAGGCTAAGGCCACAATTGAGTGCAGGAGCCGGCTATACGTGGGTATTTAAAGATAAAACAGACGCCGAAGGCATTACCTTTCATGTGTCGCCTGCCGTCTCTTATTTTCCTAATCGCAACTTTTCTTTTGACCTTGGCGTACAATACGCACATCTTCAATTAAAAGATAAGGAAACCGGCAACTCCTCCCAAACCCAGAACATCATTGGCCTGGCGGCAGGCGTATCTGTATATTTTTAATTTTTTACATGACACTTTACAGCCAATTCTTCAATATGAATAAGCGTATATTTCTTTATATTTTTTTTATATCCGTTTTCAACATTGGTTTTGCCCAGACCGAAAAAGGCAGGATGATCCTAACGGCCAATACAGATGTTAAACTGCTGTTTGGCAAGAGCCAACCTGAGCATACGCATAACGATTTCGATGATGTAATCAAGAGCCGCGACTATAGCTTTAAAACAGGTGCAGGCTATTTCATTGCCGATAACCTGTCAGTAGGTATTTCAGCATCTTACAATTACAACTATACACGCCAACAGATTTTTTTAGGTACATATCCAGGTGATAAAAGCGGCATCTACCGTGAAACCTTAGCCACTTCCCTGGGCATTATCCCATCCGCCACCTACTTCTTTCCTGTGAATGGCAACCTGAAGCCCAACCTGAGTGTAGGTGCAGGTTATTTAATAACCAAAGGGCAGGAGGTATCCGATAACTCCTCGCAAAATATCAACAAGCAATACACCGGTTTATCCCTGAACGGAAGTGCCGGTATTGCCTACTTTATCAACCGCTCTGTTTCCTTTGACCTGAATCTTCAGTACTCGCGCAACAGGCTCAACAGTAAAAACGCTGATGACCACAATCTCCGGCAAAACCTGTTTGGCGCTTTAGCAGGTATTTCTGTTTACTTCTAACATTCATTGATAGATAACCATGGTCTATGCATCCATCTTTGTAAGGGTAGCCTATTAACCTGGATTCCATTCATAAAACAGTGGCAATTGATATGTTTCACTCTTTCATAATTCCAGGAATGGTTTTACGGGAATAACATGATGGGCAATAATTGCTGTCATGGGAATGATTATACACTTGGCCACTGAACGATGTCTTGAGTGCTTGGGTTTGTCAGATTTGATTTCGTCGTTTACTGTCTTTGAATACTTTGTTCGTTGATTGTTTTGTTGCCGATACTTTTATAGGCCTACTATGCGCGTGCATTACTTTGCAGTTGTAATTTCAAACACCGCCAGGTTGCCCTTGTGGTCTGTGGGCCACACGCCTTCAGGAGTGATGAATACATCGTCTGAATCATTGGCTTTTACTTTTCCCCTGCAAATACTTTCTTCCGGCCCCACGATAGATGCATTGCTGAGTATCCACCAGCGGTTAGGATAATAATAGATAAAATCTATGCGTTCTCTTTCATCAGCTTCCGGCGCCCAGGTAAGAGTAGCCGGTTCTGCGCCGCTGTTTGCGGAAGGATAGGTAAAGCCCGGGTTCCTGACGGCATCGCGGTATTTTTTTCTATAGACGTCTACCATGCCCATCTTACTTAGCATGACCGAGCAATCCCAGTTTACAACCAAGCCATTATGATCTCTCAGGTGTTTGGTATCTGCCTGCCAGTCAAGGTGTGAAGGCTCATTCAGATCGCCACCCATCAACACCATATTGCCGCGGCGTATCTCTTCCTTTGCATCTTTAACGAAAGCTGCTATTGCCTCGTCCCTTCGTGACATCCTGTTGGCCTGAAGCACTGCTTTCACATCCAAAACCGGGGCATCCAGCTTTTTCCAGGTAGTGCCGCTGTAGCCGCGGGGCAGGTAGCAGGCGTAGTTTGTATAATCCAGGTGCGCCGAATATACGGCCAACGTGCGGCCCGCTACAGATATATAGGCTTTGGTCATAAAATCCTCCACGTCTGAATAGGTGGCGGGAACATAGTTTATCGGGTACCTGGAAAGTATGCCGGCACTTTTAGCCCGGTCATTTCCGTAATAAAATTTTCCCAGCTTCTGTAAAGTGTCTGTCAGCTTGCCGGTGAGGTTTTCTTTTTTGCCGTTGTTCAGCTCGCACAGCAGCAAAATATCGGCATCCGTTTGTTGAATGATCTTTACCAGCCCTGCAAAGCCGCCGGGAACCTTAGAGGTAGCATGCCAGGTGTTTAACTGCAATACTTTCAGTGCGGTGGTGCCTGAGGCCTGCACTGTATTCATTAAAAATAAAAATAGCAAAACTACTATGGCTCTATGTTTCATCTGCGTTGTTTTAATTTCCTGTATATGCAGGCTGGCAACCAGTGACTACTGTGCCGGGTAAGGCAAGGGCATTCCTGTGGCAGCATCTACGGGCATCGGCGCTTTTTTATTTTTTAAACGCATGCCCAGCAGGTTTAATAATTCTTTGGTTTTCTGCGGGTTCGCGGCTGACAGATCGGTATTTTCACCGATATCGTTTTTTATGTTGAATAGCTGTGCTGTACCCGAGCGCATGCTGTAAACCAGCTTCCAGTCTCCTTGCCGTATTGCGCTGAAATAATTGATGCCCGGCCCGTCCTCCTGTACCCATTTGTTAGGCGAATGCCAAACAAGCACTCTTTGGTTGTCTGTGAATGAAATATTTTTTAACACCGGCACAAACGAGCGGCCGTCGACATGCTGCAAGGTTTTATATTTTTTCACGCCGGCCATTTCCAGTATAGTCGGAAAAAAGTCTTCCACAATTATATATTGTTTTACGGCTGCGCCCGCCTTGGTTATGCCCGGCCATTTTACAATCATCGGCTCGCGTATGCCGCCTTCGTACACCGATCCTTTTCCCGAGCGCAACGGTGCATTTTGTATATAGGAAGTGCCGGACCTGTAACCGGGATTACTCAGGCCGCCATTGTCGCTCATAAACAAAATAATGGTATTGTGTTCTATCTTTTTAGCTTTTAAAAACTGCATTATATCGCCCAGGCTTTTGTCCATTCCCTCCACCAGCGTTGCATAGGCAGCTTCAAGCGAATCCAGGCCTTTATCCAGGTATTTCTGAAAAAAACGTTTATCGGGCATGAAAGGATCGTGTACGGCATAGTGCGACATGTTGAGGAAAAAGGGCTGCTTGCGGCTCACCGGTTCTTCCAGCGCTTTCAGCGCTTCAAGCGTAAGCGCTTCTGTAAGAAAAGTATCTGAACCATAGTACTCATTCAGCCCGGGCACCGCCTGCCAGCGTGCCTTGCCGGGCAGGTTGCCGTAATTGTCGCTTCCCAGGTAGCTCTGCGGGCTGCCGGCGCCATTGCCGGTGATGTTGATTAAAAAGCCCAGGTTCAGCGGATTGCTTCCGGGCGTGCCGTTTGAAGCCCAGTGCCCCTTGCCTGCATGAATGGTGTAATAGCCGGCTTCTTTCAGCAGCTGTGGAAATGTAGTGGCATGCACGGTGTGCGGCACGCCAGCAACCGGGCTAAGACCATTGTAGTTCCAGTGAGGCGGCAAAAATTGCTTATCGGCTGCATCGGTAGGGTTGTCTTTTAGAGGTGATGTCCAGTTGGTTATGTAATGAGCGGTTACGTTCATGCCCGTCAGTAAGCTTACCCGGGTGGGCGTGCAAACGGGTGTAGCATAGGCGTTTGTGAACTTGACTCCTTCTTTTGCCAGGCGTTCCATGGCAGGGGTATGAAATTTCCTGTTCTGCGGCGTTGTTTCTTCCCAGAAAGGAACAGAGGTGTCCTGCCAGCCAAGGTCATCTACCAGGAAGAGGATGATGTTTGGCCGCTTTTGTTGGGCCTTGCCCGCTGCTGAAACAGCCAGTAACATCAGCAACAATATATTTTTTATCATCGATCATGTTTTTCTGCCGGTAGCGCCGGTGCAACAGCCTATTTATCCTGTTTTATTTTTTCCAGAAGCGCTGCAAGCTCCTTTACTTTTTCCGGGTATTTTTTTGCTAAATTATTCTTCTCCTGCGGGTCGTTGTTCAGGTTATAGAGTTGCGCTTCGGGCGCGTTGCCCAGTTCAATATTTACCAGTTTGTTGATGGCAGGTCCACCGTTGGGCGGAATGAATTTCCACCCCTGTTTTACCACAGCCAGTGAAGCGCCCTGCTGCACGTATACAGACCTGCCGGTTTTAGTCTTTCCTAAAAAGGCATTCATCATATTCTCACCATCCTGTTTTATAGTACAGGGAACGTTTAAAAGACTTGCAAACGATGCCAGGAAATCCATCTGGCTCACCAAAGCATTGGAGGTTTGCGGCTTTATTTTTTTAGGCCAGGAAATGATGAATGGCACTCTTGTGCCTGCTTCCAGCGTACTGTACTTGCCACCGCGCAGGCCTGCAGCGGGGTCATGGCCATTCAGCATGGTTACGGCGCCATCCTGGTAACCATCATTCAATACGGGCCCGTTGTCGCTGCTCAATATCACCATAGTGTTCTGATCCAGGCCAAGTGTTTGTAATTTTTTCATGATCTCTCCCACTGTCCAGTCCATTTGCAGGATGGCATCGCCTCTGAAGCCAAGCCCGCTCTTGCCTTTGAACATGGTGGCAGGCATGCGGGGCACATGCGGCTCAGTCATGGTAAAGTAGAGAAAGAACGGCTGTTTACGGTTGTCTTCTATGTACTGCAATGCCCTGGTAAGGAAGGTGGTAGAAACTTCCTCATCTGTCCACCGGGCTGTTTTGCCTCCCGTCATAAAGCCTATGCGGCCAATGCCGTTTACGATGGTATTGTCGTGCCCCTGGCCGGGCGATGCTTTCATTTTCAGCAGTTCAGGATTTTCTTTTCCCGTAGGCTCATTGCCGATCTTTTTATTGTAGTCTACTGCAATCGGGTCATCGGGATCAAGCCCTACTACCCGGTGATTTTCAACAAACACCGTAGGCACACGGTCTGCGGTCGCCGGGAAAATGAATGAGTAATCGAAGCCGGTTTCATTGGGGCCTGGCTTCAGCTCACCGTTCCAGTCTTTCTGCACTTCCGTACCGATGCCTAAATGCCATTTGCCAATGATTGCAGTTTTATAGCCTGCATTTTTGAAAACTTTGGGCAGCGTCAACCGGTCGGTGGGCACTATCAAAGCTGCATCACCGGGTAAAATAGCTGCCCCGCTGCGCCAGGGATACACGCCTGTCATCAGCGCATAGCGGCTGGGAGTACAGGTAGCAGAAGTACTGTGGCCGTTGGTAAATTTTATGCCCTGCGAGGCAAGGTTGTCCACATGCGGTGTTTTTATTTTCGTAGCACCATAACAACTTAGATCACCATAGCCTAAGTCGTCTGTATAGATCAGGATTACGTTGGGCTTTTCCTGTGCCAATACTATTTGTGCCAATAAAATAGAAATAAAAGCTAAGAACAATCTGTGCGTTTGCATGTACTTCCTGTTTTAATAATTGCTGCCTGCAGCAACCATGTTAATAATTGATTTTCAAATTTACACATTTCAATCTTTAGTTGATTGCGAATTTGCTGTTTTCAATAAATTATCTCCGGATCGATAAAATGCGTTGGCTTAAACAGGCCGAAACAGGTGATGGCCTGTTTTTTTATAATGGGTAAATGTTTTTGGGTGTTTTTACATACTTCATAGTTTTTATCGGCAGACCAAGAGCCTCTGCCAGTGCGCTTATGCCGGGAAAACCCGTCATCCAGCCTTAAAGTGTAGGCCATGTGTTCTGTACACAATTTAGCCTGTACACCAAGCCAGCAGTTTCTTGTTTGTTTCTACAACTTTAATGTGTGCTTGTCATTGCAGCCCGGCATTCAGCCCTGCACTACAATCACCTGAACTTCGGCGCGATAAATTCCCATTCTTTTACGTGCGCGCTCTGATGCTCTTTCGCTACGATTTCATCCAGCTGCTTCAAAATTTCAGGGTGTTGTGCGGCAACATTGTTTTTTTCAAAAGGGTCGGTTTGCAGATTATACAACTGCCACGGTGCATTCATATTTTTCTGCATGCCTGTCTTTACGCCTTTCCAGTTTTGCCAACGAACGGCAAGCTGGCCGCCTTTTTCAGGATACTCAAAATACAGGTAAGCATGTTGCTGCTGTCCTTTTCTGCCCAGCAATTCCGGCAAAAGAGATATGCCATTGGTTTTAGAAGGAATAGGCTGCCTGAGCATATCTGCGAAAGTAGCCATCATATCAAACTGTGCAGAAACATGGCTGCTTACTTTTCCGGATGCTATTTTACCCGGCCACCGGGCAATAAACGGTTCACGGATGCCGCCTTCATACACATCCATCTTGAATCCGCGAAGGCCTTGTACGCTGTTGAAGAATTGAGGTTTTACACCGCCGTTAAATGCCGCTCCGTTATCGCTCGAAAACATGATGATGGTATTTTTATCTAAACCCATCTTTTTAATTTCGTTCATCACAATGCCCACCTGATCGTCCAGGCAGGTAATCATGCCAGCATAGGTTGACAAAGGATATTTTGCGGGCGTGTAGCCTTCTTCGCCATAGTATGGCTTTTCGTCAAACTTACCCTTGTACATGTTTACATACTTATCAGGCACCTGCAAGGAGATGTGAGGCAAGGTGTATGGCAGGTACAGGAAGAAAGGCCGGCTCTTATTTTTCCTGATAAATGACAATGCTTTCTCCGTTATCTTATCTACCGAATATGTATTGCCTTTAAACCTGTCAAAGTCTTTATCCGTAAACTTCGCACGGTCAATATTCTCGTGTACATAGATATAAGGATTATCCAGTGTGTCCCACTTTTCATTTTCCCATAAGTGGGTGGGATAATAATTGTGTGCCTGCTTCTGATCTAAATATCCGTAGAAATAATCAAAGCCCTGCTTCAGGGGGTGGCCGGTAGTATTGACTACCCCCAGGCCCCACTTGCCAATGGTGGCGGTAGCGTAACCTGCGTTTTTAAAAAGATGCCCAAGTGTAAAAGTTCCTTCAGGTAAAGGCATTTGCCCGCCTTCCTTATCGTCGGCAAATCCTCCTAACTCATAGTTGCCGCGGATATAAGACTGGCCGGCGTGCTTGCCGGTGAGCAACATAGTACGTGAAGGCGCACAAACAGGCGCCCCTGCATAATGCTGTGTAAAGCGCATACCTTCTTTAGCCATCCTGTCAAGATTCGGTGTCTTTATTTTCTGCTGGCCATAACTTCCTAATTCTCCATACCCAAGATCGTCGGCATAAATATAAATCACATTAGGCTTGTCATTGTTGTTACTTTCAGCTTTCTGTGCATTGGCTGCCTGCCAACTCAGAGCCGCAATTATTAAAACAATCAGGCGATTTCTATTCAGCATTTTTTACAAATTTAATGTTAGATGTTACCAGGCGTTATTCTGGTTTCACAAAGATATTCATTCAAAGGAATTCCACTTTAAGATTATGCAGCGTACCGGTGAATTTACCTGCTGTTTTCAATGGGAACACCAGGGTTTGTACCCATTGCCTTTTATCTTTTCGTTTTACATCATCGGGATGGGTAATAATCTTGAGCGAATCCACGGATTTGCCGTTTACAAATAAGGCGGTGTATTCGTTGGTGCCTTCAATGGTAAGGTGTTGCTTTACGCCTTGCGGCAGGGTGTAATTAAAGCGGTAATCATAGCCGTCCCGGCTGAAGCCCAGCCTGCCTTCCCTGGGATCGGATAGGTAAAATTTTGAGTGATCTGATGAAAATAACAGGGTACCCTTTGGATTGTCGTTTGCCATTACATCGAAGTGTACACGGTAATTATAACCAATATCTGTAAGGGATTGCGCCAACGGCCTGCCCTGTACAGGATTCTTTAGTTCAAACACCACGCCTTTGGCAGCTTTAGCAGGACGCCCCAGGAGGTTAAGCCCGGGCGCTTCGCTGAGCGCTGTTCTTTGGTTGTTGAATCCTTTAAAATCTACGGTGGTATTTTTGCCAACCCACATTTTCACTGCCAGCGTTTGCATGGCCGGGAACATGCGGTGGTACACATCCTGGTAGCTGATGCCATTGCCGGGATGATCGTTCCAGACAGCGAACATGCCCCCTCTGATCTGCGGATGCTTTTCGTCAAACACTTCCTTTCCTATAACAGCGGGTGTCCAGTTTTCATAAAGGCTTTTGATGTTGAGGTAGTCGTAGTAATAACCGGCTGCGGGCACAATGTATAAAAATCCGTCAGGCACGCTTACCACATCATAGCCTTTGCTGATCATATCACGCGGCTCTGCATAGCCATTGTACCAGCAGTACATTAGCACATCTTTTACTTTTACCGGTGTTTTTCCGCGGGCATGTGTCAATGCGCCCCAAACGGCAGCTTTCTTACCAAAAGACTCTACGTAGCGAATGTAGCGGTCTGTAAATTCACGGAATTTCTCCACTACCACGCTGTCTTTATTGCTGTATTCATCAGTGCCGATGTGCACATATTCATTTACAAAGACAGGATCGGGGCCTTGTAAATATTCTTTAAAAAGCCCATCCATAAAAGTATATGTTTGGGGATTGAAAAGATCCAGGTGATCCATGCCGTATTTGCCGCTGCCCAGCTCCGGCATGTAGTGCGCGAAAGCCAGGGTATGCGCAGGTGCATCAATCTCAGGCACAATGGCTACGCCTTGTTTCAACGCATCTAACTGTAACTGCCTGAACTCCGCTTTTTTGTAATGGCCGTCTTTGGCTGCCAAACCGGGATAGGTAGCGCTTTCCAGGCGAAAAGCAGCCTGGGTTTTGTTCCAGTCGAAATCGTGGTATTTATGAAAGCCGTTGTCATTGAGGTGCACCTGAAAAGTATTCATTTTATAGTAAGACATCAGCCTGACCGTAGCCTTCAGGAAGTCCATTGAAAAATATTTCCTCCCCGCATCCAGCATAAAACCACGCAACGGGTATTCGGGGTAGTCCGTGATCTTTCCTTTGGGGAATGAAGCTGACTGCTCTGCCATTTGCAATAGCGTGCGCGTAGCCCAGTATAAGCCTTTAGCGCTGTTTGCGCTTACTTTCACGCCTTCGCCGATCTCTACCTGGTAAGCTTCGCCGCCTTTCTCTTTCAACACCGCAGGATCTATTGTAAAATAAATTCCCCCTTTCATTTCCTTCCCCAGCTTTACCTGCAGGGTTTTGCGGAACATGGTTTTATAATCGGCTGCAAACTGCTGCGCTACTTTTTTGGCTGACGCGTCTGCTACGATGATTGTTTTGGGAGAAATGGTAAAGTTGCCCGCGCTGCCTTTCCATTCCCGGAGTTCAGGAATTACAAAAGGTTTGGTGTTTTGTGCATGGGTAAAGAAAGAAATAAACAGGAGCGCTATGAATGAATGTATTCGCTTCATGTTTTACACATAAATTTAAAGCCTGTTCAATAATTGTTGTGCATTGCGGATCATGCTTTCAGTTGTTTGACCCGCTTTTCCTTCCATGGTAAAATTGGAAATCATGTCATTCAGCTTTTTTAATTTTTGCGGTTCGGAGGCCAATTCTCTGCGCAGGATGCTGATCTTTTCAAAATCCTGGATACCTTCTCTTAATCTTTCAAAGCGAATGCTGCTTCTGCCACCAGGGTACACCAGGTAGCAATCTCCTCCAGCCCAGGTTTTAAAACGTGAGTCCTGCAGCGGGCTTCTGGTCCAGCTATTGTACGCCCAACGCAGGTAGCCATCATAATTGCCAGCTGCCGTATGCCAGCCCAGCCACCGCGCTTCTGCCGGTGCAGAAAAAGTAAAAGTGTTGGGGAAAGGCTCTGTGCAACAGGTATACACGGTGCTTCGCTTGCCTTGCCGGTCTCTTTCCGCTTTTATCTCTGTGGGAAAATGCTGACCGAAGGCTATGCAATAATCATAAATATCTGCTTCTATTTCTTTGTGGTAATTGCCGGCCAGCGAAACTTTGAAACCCGCATCCGCAGATTTGATCAATTTGATGGTGGACTGCATATCGGCCAGGGAGCGCTCGTCCATGGCAATGGTAGTTTTTTCAAACCATCCCTTGCTTTTCAGGTGGCGAGCAAAATCTTTTAAGAACGGCATCCAGTAACTGGCAAATTCCGGAGAACCGGTTTTGGCATGAATAAATTTTACCGAGTTGCTTCCCTTATCGTAATAATCAAAATTCATGGCCCAGGGTATCATGGTATAGCAGTTGATCTGCGCATCTATGCCGATCTCCTGCATCATGTAGGTAACCCATTTATCAAACACTTCATAATCGTATTGCCAGCTTCCGTCAATATTTTTTATTTTCTGTACCATGCTGCTGAAGGGGTCGTATGTTTGCCCTGCCCAGGGCAGTTGCATAATGGTAGCGGTAATAATTTTCTGGCCGGCGCCTGCCAGCATTTTCATCAGCGGGCGCATATGGTCGAAATGCTCCCTGCTCCAAAGCGGCACATTGTGAAAGCGGGCCACGGCATAGGGGTTTTGCCACAGGTCCAAGTGAAACGACCATTTGGACGCATCGGGCAGTGTGCGGTTGAGCACTTGTATGCTGATGGACAGCGACAACGGCTTAGATCCTGCACCGGTAGCTGTAAGGGTACCTTTATAATTGCCCGGCTGCACATTGGCAGGCACATCAACTGAAACCCACACCGGGCGCGTGCTGTTGGCCTCCACTGTGAAGCCGGGCACATGGTGATCTAAAATGTCTGCGACAATACTGGAATCAAACTTAGTGGGATCAGGCCGGTGGCCGCAGCCGCCTTTGCCGTCCTTATTCAGCTCATCGGTCATCACATAAGCTACGGGCGAAATTTTTACCTGAGCCGAAGGAATGATGTGGCTGCCGCTTCTCAGGTCAGAAACTTTTACGGATACATCCTGCCATGCATCTTTTACATAAAGCACGGCCTGTGCATTTACACGCTCTCCCCGCCATGCGGTAAGCCGGATGGCTGTGCTGCCGCCGTCAGGATTTTCCATCCCTTGCTTTACGGGTATGGTGTATTTAGGATAACGGGTATCTGTATTTCCCCAGGAAAAATTATAGTTGTTTTTCAGGCCGCGCCACGCTGCTTCGCTGTCGCGCGGTTTGGTATCGGCTAACTCTGTAAAGGTTTGAGACTGTGCTGTGAAAAAGATGAAACCTGCTAAAACCGGTAAAATGAATCTGTACATAATCGCTAATATAGTTCATTTCAAAATAATTTCTTCTTTGGCCCCCGAAATTTTTATAATTGCAGATTTTTGAGTTTAGTACTTTGCAGGAGATGCACTTATTCAATCAGAAAAATCATGTGCTTTAGGCTTTAAAAATGTCAACTGTATGATCAAAATAAAAAGAACCACGATGGCCATTACGCCAAAATCTCTTCCCAGGTTGCCGGCATCTGTTGACTTACCTAAGAAATCAGTAATGAAGGCGCCAAAGAAAACGCCTGTCATATTCATTAACCCATAAGCTGTAGCACGATACCTGGCGGGAACGAACTGGCACAAAATGGGCATGTTGTTAGCATCAAACATGCCAAACCCAATTCCAAACAGAAATGCAGAAACCAATAAGGTTTCAAGTGTGTTTCCAAAGCCTAAAAGAAGCAGAGAAGGAATCATTAAAAATGTTCCGATGGCGCTGGTATACACCCTTCCCCGGATATTTCTTTGTACCCATTTGTCCGACAACAACCCTCCGGCAATAACTCCTATAAAAGAAGAAACAGCAATGGTAATCGTAGACAATGGGCCGGCTTGCGACATGTCTATATGTAAGCTCTCGGAGAAAAGAGTCGGCAACCAGTTTTTTGCAGCCCAGCCCGGCAGGCTTGGCACGGCGAAATAAAACAATATCACCCAAAAAGAAATATTAGAGAGCAGTACGCTCAACCCCTTGAAAACAGGTAAGGACGCTGATTGCGCAAGCTCGTTATTATATATTTTACGGCGATTTTCGCGCAGGAAAAAAATAAGTATTGCCGAATAAACTATACCTGCAATCCCAAACCAATGAAAGGTAAGCTGCCACGAATAGGTGGCTGCAACCGTAGCGCCGAAGCCTCCAAGCGCCTGCCCCATATATAAGCCGGTCATATGAATTCCTACAGCCAGAGAACGCGTTTTGGAATCGTGAAAATCTGCAATAAGAGATAATGCCGCGGGAATATATACCGCTTCGCTTACACCCATAATCCCTCTTAGCCATTTCAACTGAGAAAATGTGGTGGCATAACCCATAAAATAGGTAACAGCAGACCATACGAATAAACTCATTATGATGAGCCACTTCCTATTGATCTTGTCTGCAATCATTCCCGATACAGGACTCATCAATCCATATATCCACAAAAAAATGGCCATGAGTATTCCAAAGTTTTCTGCTGTTTGCAGCTCTGCAATATCTATTTGCATAGACGGCTTCATGGTAGAAAGCATTTGCCTGTCCAGGTAATTCAGCAACGCCACTACCCACAATAGCGCAACCAAAAGCCATTTGTAATATTTACTTTCCTGCAGGTTATCTGGTTTTATCATAATTATTTTATCGGGGAGATTTTATAGGTATAGGAATACTGCTGCAATGGCATTAAATACCTGGTCAATGGCAGCGCACGCCAGCTGTTTACACTACCCAGGCCCATTTGTTTATAATCTATGTTAATCTGCGTGTAGTTTCCAGGCTTCAGTTCTCCGGAGTGTCTCTGGTCTTTCTTATCGCCATCATCCAGCGTGTCCTGTAAAAAATGCAGCGCGCTCATCGACAATAAAGTGTCTGACTGAAACCTAAGCCCTGCACCTTGCTCATTGGTAATATTAAACCACCGGATACCTGTTTTTGTTCCCGTTTCCTGCGGCCTTGTATAAGGATGGTATTGCTGAGCAACGGTCTGGTTATAAATTCCTACATCGGATCCGGAATTTCTATCCTGGTAATTTTCATGAGGGCCGCGGCCATAATAACTTACATTTTCAAACCCTGCGGGCATTACCATGCTCATTCCAAAGCGGAATAAAAGCATGTTGCTGTCGGCGGCTGCCTGCGGGATCAATTTTTGATTTATAACTATTGCGCCTTCTCCATTAATAACATAGCTCAGGTAGAGGTCTGATTTTATTTCCTTTAAATTATAAGCAGCTTTTACTACCATTGATCTTCCTTGTTTGTTTATAGAAAAAGAGGTTGCTGCAAGGTTCTCAAGCGCTGACTTCACCGGCTTTGATTTGATCTGTAGATTAGCGCCCATATCATTATCCGTAGGCGCGCGCCAAAAATTAGGTTTTACAGAATATCCTTTTTCTAATAATTGCATCTTATTAAAATCGTATTGTTCTATTAAGCCTGTTTTTTTATCGAACACTATTTTACCATTATTGAATAAGATCTCTGCTTTGGCCTGCGATTCTTTTAAATCAATATCCTGCGTATTTGTCAATGACAGATCATTTGCATATGTTCCCTGAACGAATAATTGATCCCGGGCAATTATATGCCCTGCGGGTAATAATCCCTCTGCTTTTTTGAGCTGGTAATGAATATCCAGCAATATCTCCCCGCGCGGAATATGAGATATGCCAAGCTTTATATTTTTTGTTTTTTGTGGAGAGATAACTACCTCGATTACCGCTCCGCTTTCAATAGTTTTTCCGTCCTGAAGCAGATTCCAGGTAAGTTTTACGTTTTCTAATTTATCAAAATAGTTTTCATTAAAAATTTCTATGGTTTTATTTCCCTTCCATTTTGTATGAATATTCTGATACAATTTTTTCATTTCCCAGGCTTCCGGCTCGGGCGTTCTGTTTGAAAGGAAAACGCCGTCGCTCATAGAATTATTATCAGAAGGTACATCCGGCGGCCCGAAGTCTCCTCCGTAGGCAAAAATAGTATCTCCTTTTTCGGTTATTTTTTCAATACCCTGATCCATAAAGTCCCAGATAAATCCGCCCTGGAAAGCATGTGTATTCTCTCTTATAATATCCCAGTAATCTTTAAAATTGCCTAATGAGTTGCCCATAGCGTGCGCATATTCGCACATGATAAAGGGTTTGGCAGGCTGTATGGTCTTTTGTGCATATTTAATCATGTTTTCAGGAGTGGGATACATGGGGGCAATTACATCCGAATTCCATTGTGTAGTAAAATTATCGTAGTTGGTTATGGCCTGCTCATAATGTATGGGGCGCGAGGTATCTCTTGCCTTTAACCAGTTGTACGCTTCATAAAAATTGTACCCGTTGCCAGCTTCATTGCCAAGGCTCCACATGATTATACACGGATGATTTTTATCTCTCTCTACCATGCGCTGAATGCGCTGCAGATGCGCTTCCTTCCAGGATGGCTGGTTGCCCAAAGTTTTGCTGAGTTCGTAACCTATTCCATGACTTTCAATATTTGCTTCGTCAACAACATAAAGCCCGTATTTATTACAAAGTGAATAGAAATATTCGTCATTCGGGTAATGAGAAGTTCTCACGGCGTTTATATTAAATTTCTTCATCAGCTTCACTTCTTCAAGCATAGCTTCTTTAGAAATTGTCTGCCCTGTCTTTGGATCTGTTTCATGACGGTTGACTCCTTTTATTAAAATGGGTTGGCCGTTTACCAAAAAGCGGCCATTTTTAATTTCTACTTTCCTGAACCCAACATCCTGGGGAATAGTTTCCAATACTTTTCCCGATGCATCGGTCAGGGTAATGATTGCTTTATAGAGATTGGGGGTTTCAGCAGACCATAGCAAAGGATTTGAAATACTTACAACAACTTTCTTCTTTATGTCATTATTGAAGACTATTGTATTTGTGGCTGCAATTTTTTTATTATGGTCAACTATATCGATCCGTGCCCTGGAAGAAGAGGGCTTATTTAATTGTATTGCCGCATGGAGAAACCCCTGCTTGTGGTCTGCGGATATGTCTGGCATCAGTTCTATATCAAATATTCCCTGTTTTTGTTTTGCGGCTATAAAGCAGCCGCGCATAATGCCGCCGAGTCGCCAGAAATCCTGCCCTTCCAAATAAGTGCCATCACTCCAGCGCATAACCTTTAAAACAATAAGATTAGGTTTTCCAAAATTTACATATTTGGAAATATCAAATTCCGAAGGCAGTTTACTGTCTTCGCCATAACCTGTATATGCTCCGTTGACCCACACCTGCACGTTAGACTTTGCGCTGCCAATATGCAAAACAACCTGCCTGTTGGCCCACGCTGCCGGTATTTCAATTTGCCTGCGGTAAACGCCGGTAGGGTTAAAATCCATAGGCACAACAGGGGGGTTAGCCTTCATTCTATCCTGAAACTCGTACCCTATATTTACAAATATGGGATAGCCGTACCCGTTGACTTCCCAGGTAGCCGGAATTTTAAAATTATCCCACCCATTATCGTTAAAAGCTTTTTTTTCAAAACCGCCCGGCAATTTTGACGGAGCATCTACCCATTTAAATTTCCAGGTTCCGTTCAGATCAATATAATGCTCCTTAGGAAGGCCGGCCCCGCTCATTGCTGCCTGCAGATCAGTATAAACAAAAAAAGAGGCGTGCATGGGCAGGCGATTTTCTTCATTCTTTTTTTCGTCTAACCAGAAAGGAGTTTGTGAATAGGTGCAATTTACAACCAACAGTATTGATAGTATGGATTTTAATAGCTTCATTATAAAATAGTTTATTTAATGATCTCTGCCGTCAAAACTCTTGGCGTGCGTGTGGCCGGCCTCACCTCTCCTCCGGGGATAACTATCTTATTATTCCACAATGCCAATGCCGTAGTTACCGGCGCCCAAATACTTTCATTGGGTTTTTCAGCTGCATTTTCTTTTATATCTGTATGCATTTTACCTGAAACCTTCCATGTGTCATTCTTAATATCATAGACGAGAATATTGTCTGAAAAACCAGGGTGTTTTTCCCTAAGATCGGAAGATGCATGAGAACCATCATCTCCTCCGAAAACATATAGAAAGCTGCCATTGCTGTAAGCCGCGGAAGGAGCTGCAACTACAGGATAGGGCAAATTCGCTATTTTTTTCCATCCATCTTTTTCGTCATAAGCATAGCTGTCTGTTAAGTAAACCCGCTTGCCATCAATCAACCCGGTTCCTCCTATTAAATAAAACTTTCCGTTAGCTTCCGCCGCAACACTTAGCATTCTTGATTGTCCCGGCCAGGAGGCTAATTGCTGCCATTGCTTTTCCTCTGCAGAGAGATCTAAACAGTAAAAAGAATTTTCTGCTTCTTTCGAGTCCGGATTCCGGATCCCGCCTGCTATATAAATTTTATTGTTGACCAATGCTCCACAGGTATTCGCCAATGCAAAAGGCAGATCGGGTAAGTTCTCCACACTTATGGAATGTTGTTGGTATTTTACCATAAAAACCTGGGCAACATGTCCTTTATCATTGCTGCCTCCGGCGCAAACAAGGCCTTCCCCGGCTGATACAGATACTCCATAACCCAAAGGTACAGGCAGAGCTCCTGCCCGGCGCCATTCCCCATCAGGGTGTTCTAATACAAAAATATTATTGTACCATACTTTTTTGCTTCCTTTCCAGGGCGCCCCGTTGCGAGGAAAATTACTTCCCCCAACGACAAGTAAGGCATTGTTTGAAATGCCGGCGAAAGAGCCGGCAAAGCCCGTGCTATCGGGAAGAGGGCTGAGTGTATCCCATTTAAATTCCACATGCTCCTGTTTCATCGTGCAGCTTGTTAAAATCAATAAAATTAAAATAAACGCTCCTGCTTTTTTCATTGAAAACCTTTTATTGCGCTACCTCTAATTCTCCGTTCAGATGCATGCGTGCATTTTCAAGACTTTGGAAAAACCTTACTTCTTCAAGGTATTGCTTCAATTCATTTTCCTGCTCTCTGCTGAGCGCCGTAAGCGGCAAGCGGCAAGGACCAAGGTCATAACCTAAAAACCCGATAATTTTCTTTTGCGTAGGAATAGGTGAATATTTTACTAAAGCTCTTATCATCTGTATACTTTCATACTGAACGGCTCCAGCCTCCTCAATTCTGCCCTGCTTAAAAAGATCAATTATTTTTAAATAAAGGGGCGCTGCAAAACTGTAAGTACTGCCAATGGCTCCTTTTGCACCTACACTTAAAGCAGTTAACAGCATCTCATCGTAGCCGTAAAGTATATCGTACTTTCCTTGTTTGTAATGCAGACATGACTGAAATTCATGCATGGTAGTGGCTGTGTATTTTATACCTGCTAAATTTGGGATCTTTGTTTCTGCCAGCTTTAAAAATTCCAGCATATCTATGGCTATACCGGTAAGCGCAGGCATATGATAATAATAGAACGGCAGAAGAGGTGCAGCTGAAGCAATCTCTGCCATGCAGTCTACCAGGTTGCCGACAGACGAGGGCTTGAAATAAAAAGCAGATACTGATGATATGGCATCTGCGCCTATCTGCTGTGCATGAGCCGCAAGCTTCTTACACTCCTTCAATGAAGAATGCCCTACGTGTACGAACACCAGGATCCGTTTATTTACAACCTTTACATAAGTTTCTGCTATTGCCATTCGTTCTTCTATGGAAAGGCTCAGCCCTTCTCCATTCGTACCACAAATAAAAACGCCTTTTACTCCATCTCCGATCAATTTTTCTACAACAGGCGAGATCAGGCTTAAGTCCAGCTCGCCCTGTTGATTAAACGTGCTGAACGTAGCAGCAATTATTCCTTCTACTTTTTTCACTTTTTATTTTTTATTTTTAAAATATCCATTTTGTATCTATTTTTTTCAGCACTAAGCTGTAGGTAAATCCTTTGTTGTTTTTGGTATTTGTTTCATAGAGGCAATAAACATTTCCTTTTTTATCAACTGCCAGGTCGCTGTAGCCGGAAGCGCCGGGATTCAACACTTTTTTTAAAGGCCAGGTTTTCCCGTCATCCAAAGAAACCTTGGCGGTCAGGTTTTGGCGGGGATGTTTTTCTATATGCTCGCTATCCGGATTGATAAATAACAAAGCATGTTTCCTGTTTTTTTTCAGCGACACAATACTTGCCATACAGGTAGGATCGAACAGCTCCTCTGCAAAGCGTACATTACTCCACTGATCAATTCCACTTTTACTTGTACTGAATGCACGCCTTTTAACAGCAGACGGATTACGTATACTTAACAATACGGAACCATCGGAGAGCAACACAGGCATGCTTTCATTGGGGTCTTTTATTTCCCGGGAATTATCGGCAACAATTTCACCTCTTTGCCATGTTTTGCCATAGTCATCGCTATAAATGGTAGATACACATGAAGGATGATGGCTGCGGCGTGGTGTAAGCTTCGCTGAATTAGCCAGCCAAACAGCAGCAAGCAATCTTCCGTTTTTCATTTGAATACCGTGCCCCGGCCCGGGAGCAAGTACCTTCCAATCGTACTCCGGTTTAAACCTGTCAAATGCGTAAGTGATCTCAACGGGCTGTGACCAGCTGCGTCCATCATCGTTTGAAACAATGTGGTATGCCCTGGCATAATCTTTCTGGTATAACAAATGTATTGTACCCCGATCATCAACAATAGGGGTAGGATTGCCTACTGGTGCGCCTTTCATTCGATCTAAAATTTGTATGCCGGCCCATGTTTTACCTCCATCGACACTTCTTCTCATAATAAGGTTCATGTCGGCCCAGTCGCTGGCAGAGCCTATCCTTCCTTCGCAAAAAGCCAACAGCGTGCCTTTATTCGTAGCTACTAAAGCGGGAATACGTGTTGAAGCGTAGGTCTCGTCAGGCTGAAACACTACCACATCTTCTGTAACATGAGTTGCGTCTGTAGCCTTTTGAGTGCTGCAGGATAAGAAAGTGACTCCGAAAATAAGGAGGAGTATTTTTGTAAAATTCATTTTTATTATGCTTATAGTTTATATAACATTTTTACTTCAGCTTCTGTAAGCGCTCTTTTATAAATAATAAGATCATCTAATTGCCCAATAAAATAGTTATTGAAGCCTCCGGTGCCTTCCTGCATACCTATTTTAAAATTGCCGGCGTTTGAAACATTTTTAATTCCTGTTGTTGAAGTCCGTTCTGCAAGCAGCGATCCGTTTAAGTAAATTTTTGTTTGCAATCCTGAGCGTATCGCCACTAAGTGATTCCATTTACCATTTGCAAGATTACCCGCCTCAGCTACGCCAATAAATGATCCTCCATTCTCATCTTCTGTATTAAATGCTGTGTACTGTGTTGTAGAGCTATTCAATCGCAGCCATGTTTGATTATCGCGACTTCCGTTTTTACCGCTTTCCTGCCAAAGCATCATACGCAGGCTACTGGAAGTTTGAACCCATACCGATACGGTAAAATCTCCTGAACCGAAATTGAAGCTGCTATTGTCTGTCACAACAATTCCCGCACTTCCGTCAAATGTGCTTACGGCTGCTTCGTTGCCAGACCTTTGCACATTAGTGAAGCTGATTTTTCCACGCTC
This sequence comes from Haoranjiania flava, assembly GCF_025631005.1. NCBI lineage: Bacteria > Pseudomonadati > Bacteroidota > Chitinophagia > Chitinophagales > Chitinophagaceae > Haoranjiania > Haoranjiania flava. Next base: position 36,519 of record NZ_JAOTPL010000005.1, on the reverse strand, counting down.
GGCAGTAGCCATATTCAACGGCCCTTTATCAGTGGCTGAAAAATCAAAAGGAAAATAACCAACCAATGCTCCGGCTGGAATAACTTTTAAATAGTTTTGAATAGTTTTTGTATGCGACGTAAGCCCGTTTTTGACAGTAAGTGTGACTGCATACAAACCTGCTTTATCAAATTTGATGGCCGGGTTTTTATCTGTAGTCTTGAAAATATCGCTGCCGCTTTGCAATTTCCATTCCCAATCCGTAGCTAATCCCAAAGATTGATCTGAAAACCTCACGGTTTGGCCTTCATAAACAGACTTGATATCTGAAGTAAAGTCGGCAACTAATATATAAGGGTCTACAATATAAAATGCCATCGGCAATATTAACGTGTCGGAATAGGTAGGGTTGGAAGCGATAAGTTTTAAATTATAATACCCTGTATCTTTGAAATTCATTTGAGGATTCTGATCTTCTGAAACAAGTATCTTTCCGTTAGCTACCTGCTCAAATTCCCATTTCCATTTAGTTGGCAATCCATCGCTTGAATCTTTGAAATGGACAGCTTCATTCTGCATTATTATTTTCTTAAAAATTCCCGCTCTTGCTGTTACATTATTATATCCGACTGTGATCATTTTCTCTTTCGTAAGTATTACTTCATTATCGGCATTCCTGAGTTTTAGTGTTACATTATAAACACCTGGAATTTTATAAGTAACCACTGGTCCTGACAAATTGGAATTAGCAGGTGCGCCACCTTCAAATTCCCAGCTCCAGTTAGATACTGTTCCTGTAGATATATCCTTGAAAGTAATGCTGTCGCCTGCTTTTAGTTCAAAGCTGCTGGCTGTAAAATCAATATTTATCGGGTTGCCTGTGTCATGCTTTTTACAGCTATACAATGCTGTAAAAAATAATAGTAATGCAATGCAATAGTTTCTCATTGTTAAACTATTTAATATTTTTTAATGGAATTCTTTTAAAATAAATGCGATCGTAAGGAGATTTATCTCCATTCTCAAAAATCAAACCTATGTTTTGATCATCCAGTAATACCATATCTGAATAAGCAGATGCGCCATAGAAAACGGTATAAGATTTATCCCAGTTTGCTCCTCCATCTTCTGACATTTTAATAGTCATATTCGTACGGGTCTGGCTTGCGGCGTTTGATTGCAACAATGTCCATGAATTACTTTGCTTAAAACTGATCATGCTTGCCTGGCATTGCGGGTCTACCAGCTTAGGTTCAATTACAGCATCGCTCCAGCTTATTCCACCATTGGTACTTGTGGCCAAAACTCTTGCATTGGCAACTGCCGAACGCATGTTTAGTAATAGCCCCTTGTTTGTTTCAGCTACCGTACACTCTCCCACATCCCCCTGCCTGGTTAATTCTCCTTTCTGCCAGGTTTTGCCATGATCGTCAGAATAAATCAAAAAGGAATAGCTTTTGGTAACACCGTTTATATTAACGCTGGCATATGTTGGCGCCAGCAAACGGCCTTTATTTTCCCCTTCAGATATTTGTATACCGTGTACAGGGCCGGTAGCGTACCATCCCCAGCCAATACCTTTTACAGAACTTGTTATTTCAACAGGTTTTGTCCAGGTGATGCCATCGTCTGATGAACTGGTTACGAATGCCCGTCTATTGTTCCAGCTCATCAGCAAATGAATGGTCCCGGTTTCCTGATCTACTATAGGGACGGGGTTGCCGCAGGTATTGTCCCCATCATCCCAGACAACGCCCATATTACTCCATGTATTGCCATTATCAATACTTCTTTTAACCACGATATTAATATCTCCGGCATCTCCACAAGTACCGCACATTCTTCCTTCCGCAAATGCCAGTAATGTTCCGTTTTTAGATTTTACCATGGCAGGGATTCTGAATAAGGCATAGCCGTTATATTTTCTTTCAAATAATTTTACAAACCGGTTTGTATCGGCAATACCCTGAGCGTCAGGATTTAATGGCTTGAAACCTACCAGCCCTTCCTTTTTACATGCCATAACACCTAAGACAACAAAAAGCATTAAAACAGAATAAATAAATTTCTTAATCATGATAAATAGTTTTTAATATCCGTCAGTTTGGGTGAGATTTGTATTGATATCAATCTGTGCCTGCGGAATGGGGAAGAATAAAGGAACTGTCTGATTCATATTCTCTACTTCAGAGCGTACATCAATGGTGCCGCCAAAATGGAAACGTAGCAGATCAGGCCAGCGCTTCAGTTCCAGGTAAAGTTCCCTGAAACGCTCGTTTAAAATCTCTTTTTCTACACTCTTTTTGTCTGTTGGACCACTATAGTTCGGGATGCCTGCACGTTGTTTTACTTTATTTAATTCTGCAATAGCCTCACTATTTCTATTTAATGCAGCTAAAGCTTCGGCTTTGAAAAGTATCATTTCAGCCATGCGGTATACTACAATATCATTATCGTAATAACGGTTATCCGGGTATAGTGTTCCCCTCATTTTATTATCAAAAACGCCTAACACCTTATTGGCTGCATCAGTTGCTTTTATAATGGATGCATTCATTCTCTTGTCTTTTGAATTAGCTAAGAACGCCTGTTCCAGTTTAGGACTAGGTGCATACTGGCTGCGCGCGCCACTTACAGCGAATGCTATGTCATTTTTATTGACAGCTGTTTGCACAAACAGATCGCGTGGTTTTAACTGCCTGCTATATTGATCTGACTTTTCATCTTTCATAAAGTGAAGAGAGAAAATTACTTCTTTGCCGTTTCTATTATCAGTACTGAATATCCTGGCAAAATCTTCTTCCAGGCTCAATCCTACAGTGGCCTTATCAGCTGCAGTGATGGCTGCAGCAAGATCATCATCGCTACCCGAAAGCACTTTGGCTTTCCACAGAAGTATATCTGCTTTTAAAGCGTAAGCGGCTTGCTTTGAAGCTTTGTCTTTATCTACGAACCCATCTTCTGGAAATAAACCTATCGCATCATTAATATCATTCAATATAAACTCTACCACCTGTGTGGATTTCGATCTTGCGGGCATTTCACGTTCGGCATTCTCTGTGGGCTCTGTCACAATCGGCACATCTCCCCATGATCTTAACAGGATAAAATAAATATGCGCCCGAATAAACTTTGTTTGAGCTAATATACGGTTACGATTGGCTTCCTGGCTGAATGTAATGGCTGGCGCATATTTTAATATTAAATTACAATGATGAATTACATTATAAAAATCCAGCCAGTTGGGTGCATTTTGAGGTGTAAGATTATGTTGCCATGCTGTAGACATACCCGACTCGAGCCCGGGAGAAAATTCGTCCCCTCTGTCTTCAAGATAAAAAGTTGTATTCATTACATTCCTGTAACTTGTATATGTGCCCGTTAAATAACCTGTTACATCGCCTTCTCCTTTCCAGTAATTGGCATTAGTAATAGATGATTCAGGCTTTATATCAATTATCTTTTGGCATCCGTTTATAACCGATAGGGCTATCATTAAAAATAATATTGAGTAAAATTTCTTCATTTTTATTGTTTTTAAAATGTTGCATTTATTCCAAAAATAATTTGCCTTGGCCTTGGATATAGGCCGGGGTCTGCACCCGTATATACTTCAGGCATTAACCCATCATATTTTGTTAAGTACCCGATGTTATACACAGATCCGAAAAATTCAAGATTCTGTAAAGAAATTGTATTGATCCATTTTGATGGCAAACGGTAACTTAATGATACTTCTCTGAAGGCAAAGAAATCGCCTTTACTAAAATACAATGAATTGTTAGATCCGGCTGTACTTCCAATTCCATTATCCCAACGAAGATGATTTCTGAAATTATAATCAAAATCACTTTGCACAGTATATTTGGGTATAGTGGCAATATCTCCTTGCTGCTTCCAAATATCGGAGCCCAAAACTTCTGCAAGTGCAGAGTTATTATTACGGGCGCTACCCATTATATCTGCCTTAAACCTGTTATCTATTACATGCCCAACCGCCCAATCAGCTACAAAGCGCAATGAAATACTTTTATACCCGAAAGTATTTACCAAACCCCCGGTCTTATCAGGACGTATATATCCCATAAATATCATGTCGTTATTATCTATGATCCTGTTGCCGTCGAGATCGTCCCAGATAGCGTCACCTCCTTGCTTCACCCGACCGCTGGCATTAATATCGCGGGGAGCATTAGCAGCATCTTCATCTGTGGCATAAGCGCCTATTAAATGATAAGCCCAGCGCTGTCCAAACCTTTCTCCTTCTGCAAAACCTCCAACTTTTTTATAAGTTTTCGTTGCAATATCATAAACGTAATTACCGCCGATACGGTTTTTTTCCTCGCTATTTGCAGGCAGCTTCACAACTACTCCTTTATTATATGCAAAAGTTGCATTAATTGTCCAGTTGAAATCCTTTGAACGTACAGGAGCTGCTTCTAACTCAATTTCAAAACCGCTGTTCCTGATTGAACCATAGTTGCTCATGATAGAAGAAAAACCCGACGTGGCATCCAGAGGCTTGCTGAACAAACGGTCTGATGTGAGCTTATTATAATAATCAAGGATCAATGTTATACGGTTATTTAAAAAGCCTATATCCAATCCTAAATCAAAAGATGCTGTTTTTTCCCAAACAAGATTCTGGTTGGCAAGAGTTGTATTGAGCAAGCCGGCCTGGCCATCATAATTGTATCCTGTACTGTATTGTCCCTGTGTATCAAAGATGGATAAATCGTTGTTGCCTACAATACCAAAACTTGATCTGATTTTAAAGTTTGAAATGTATTGAGCAAGCGGCTGCCAAAAAGATTCTTTATGAACATTCCATCCTGCAGAAGCTCCCGGGAAATAACCATATCGCTTCTTCTCGGAAAACCTTGACGAGCCGTCAGACCGTAAACTTGCAGACAGTAAATATTTTAGTTTGTAGTTGTAATCTATCCTCCCAAAATAACTCATCATTGCATCTGAGTTTTTTGTTGTGGTTATTCGCTGAGTTTCAGGAACCGTGGCATTTAACGTTACTACATAATCTGTAGGGGCATTCCTGCCGCTACCACTCATTCTGTAAGCATAAGTATTGATATAACTTGCACCCAATACCGCATTGATATTATGGTTTTTTCCGATTTTTTTCGAATAATTGAAAACCCCGTCCAGCTGACTTTGACGGTCGAAATTATGAGCAGCAGAAGCATTTCGATTTTTATATACTGAACTGAATGCCTCATACCTGTTCTCAACACCTTCTGTAGTAAAATAATATAGTGTAGGCATAAAACTTAAACCAGGAATGATATCCCAATTAGCCCCGATTTTTGAGGTATAGCGATATATCCGCACATCTGTATACTTTTCTTTGTAATATACCTCGTACAATCTCGGAACAAAAGAAGATATACCTTCGCCTGGCGCCGGCGTTCCGTCTTCAAATCTCAGGCGGTAGGTAGGCGGCGTTTTAATAGACCTTGATACCACATTATTGTAATTGTTTGGTGAGTTACCGTTTCTTAGCTGAAAACTAAAATTCGTATTGAGGCTTAATTTATTGCTTAGCTTCATAACACCATTAAACAACCCGCTGTATCCCTTATGGTAGGTTCCGTAAACAATACCTTGCTGATTGGTATGCCCGAGGCCTAAATAATAATTATAGTTTTCTGTACCGCCACTTACATTTGCATCAATATCAAACCTGTTGGCAGGATTATAGGTCACCTGTTCAAAATCAGTATTTTTAAAAATAAGCTTTTTGCCTGTAGCAGGATCATCCATTGTCTCCCAGCCTTCTTTATTGATGAGATCAGCTACGTACTCCTCCCCGTAATTTTTTATATAAACATCTAAAAATTCCAGTGTATTATTCGAATTTCTGGGATTGCCTGTTGACATTCCGTACCTTCCACCTGTGAGAAAAAAATCCGGATTTGTTGTATTGTACGATGCAATATTGTTTCTTGTAACATAAATATAATCCCTAGCATTTAAGAAATTATATTTATTTCCCTGTCTGTCCTGTCCGGTGGATACCTTAATACCAATCTGCGGTTTCCCTGCTTTTCCTTTTTTTGTAGTAATAATGATAACGCCGTTTGCTGCTCTTGCTCCATATATTGCAGTTGAAGCTGCATCTTTTAAAACTTCCATAGACTCTACATCATCCGGGTTTAGATCACTAATATTACGCATTACACCCACAATACCATCGACGATTAATAAGGGCGCATCACCTTCTGGAGATGTGGAGCTTCCGCCTCTGATAAATATCTGTGGATTAGCTCCCGGCTGCCCGTCTGATAATTGAATTGATACACCGGCGACCTTTCCCTGCAATTGCGTTAGCGGATTTACTCCCGGAGCATTCTTAAATTCCTGGCTACCCACTTTTGAGACCGAGGTAGTCAGTGTTGATCTTGCCTGCTTACCATAGGCAATTACTACCAATTCATTCAACGGATCAGAATTATATTCCAAAACAGCATGCACTATTTCAGCCCCGTTTATCGGAATTTCTTTTTTCGCAAAACCAACATTATCAAAAATAAGAATATCATTCATTGCAGACGGGGTTATTGTAAATTTTCCGGAGGAATCGGAAATAGCCCTGATATTACTACCTCTAACCGTCACATTCGTTCCACCTAAAGGTTCGCCATTGATATCTGTTATAGTGCCATGTACAATAAATTGCTTTTCCTGGGCAAATATCTGGCTCGAAACAAGAAAAACGCTGCATAAAACAAGCTTGAGAATGATTCTATTCATTTCATTTAATTTGAATAATTAAGTAATTCCTATTATAATGTCCTTATGTTCTACAATACGAATGTATGTACTTTATCTTAATTTTATCTAAAATAGATTAATTTAACTTTTAATTATGAAAATGATTGTTTAGTCAGCAAAAAAATCCTTTTTAGCAACTCTTTCAAAGTGCGGGCACAGGTGCTTATACATCCCTTCCTTGAAATCGTTTTTGTCGCCGTGCTTCATAATCTCTACCAGGTCCTTGTGGGAAACAGTACCCTTTTTTCTTTCTTTCTCATGGCGTACCACATAATCAAATATAGGCAGCAACATCGTCTGAAATCTTTTCAATGTCTCATTGCCCGTCATCTCGTAGAGTTTTCCATGAAATGCAATTTCATTTTGAATAATGAAATTAATATCCGAAAGCTCTTCTTTGCCCGCGATCTCTTCAAGTTCTGCAATATCCTTATCTTTTTTTCTTAAAAATAAAATATCGGCCATGCCCATTTCCAAAACCAGCCGTAACTCAAAAATATCCTGCAAAGTAGCAGTATCTATTATAACCGGGTCTAAAACTCTTTCTAACGCTCCCAGTACGTCAGGATTAGACATGAACATGCCTTTTTTCTTCTTAGTCTCAATCATTCCAAGCATCTTAAACCTGCTTAAAGCTTCTCTGACTACGTTCCTGCTTACACCTAAAGACTGTGCTATTTCCATCTCTGTGGGTAAAGAATCGCCCGGCTTAAATTGTTTTAATTTAAAATAATCTCTTAGCTTTACTTCCACAATCTCAGCCATGTATTTTGTAGAAATCTTGTTTAGCTCTATTGATTCTTTCATCCCTATACTTTTTCGTTCGTTGCTTCGCAGCTGTTTTAATTGAGAATACTTAAAACCTATTTAACCACAGGCACCGGCTGTGGTGTAGTGGTAGGCCCGTCAATGATCAGCCTGCCGCTGCTATCAATACGCATCTTATCGATAAATACCACTCTTTCATCTCCGGTCTTTGTTGTGCGCCCGTGGTAAACGGTGTACATGTCGCCATTGCTGAGACGCAGCGCCATATTATGGCCTGTGCCGGTAACATCGCCGCCCTGGGCGGTATTCTTTTGTAAAATAGGATTGTTCTCTGCTTTTGTAAAAGGGCCCAAAGGATGCTTTGCAGTAGCATAGCCCACTGCATAATATTGCCCGCCGAAATAGTTGGCAGAATACATCATGTAGTAAACATCTTTTTCTTTAAAAATAAATGAACCTTCCGTCCACCTCCTGTTTACTTCTTTGGCCGTAACGGAACGGCTTTCCCATTCTGCCTGCTTGTCGCTCATTGATTTTGGGGGAGACAACAGTAAAACCGGTTGACCGGTCACGCCTGTGAAGTCAGGTTTTAATTCTACACCATAGATCCAGCTTTCTTCTATTTCTTTAGCGAATCCTTCCTGCTTAGCCCAGTCGGCAACTTCGCTTTTTACAGGATGTTTGTAGCATGCACGTGAATAGTAGAGGTAGCACTTGCCGTTTTCATCGTCGAAATAAACATTGGCGTCTATGATGGGATAACCCGGATCAAACACCGGCTTATCGCTCATCTCTTTAAAAGGTCCGGTTGGCTTATCAGCAACTGCTACACCTATGCGAAAGTTCTCAAGCTCTTTGGTGGGATTGTGTTTCCAGTTAGCGCTGAAGAACAGATAATACTTTCCGTTTCTTTCGTACACTTCCGGCGCCCAGAAAGCATCTACAGCCCAGGAGCTGTCGTGCCCGCCGGTATAGATGCGGCCTTCGTCCTTCCAGCTGATCATATCCCCGGAAGAGTAGGTTTTAAAACCATTTTCACCCGATGTGCCGTACATGTAAAACTTACCATCAGCCGCTTTGAGGATATAAGGGTCGCCAAACGCCACGTTTAGCGGGTTGGTGTAAGTAGCTTTTTCAGTAGCTTCCTGTACAGCGTTGTTGTTGTTTCTGCAGGAAACAAGCAGGAGCATACAAAAGAAAATGTTGAGCATGGTTTTCATTCGTGAATTTTTTAATGTTTGGAATTGTTTGTGATAGCTATGGGGAGAACTTCGCATATATATTCCTTCCTGTAGCGATCGGGATATCATGCTTCGTTGCATTACTATATATTTTATTTTTATCAAAATTAAGAAACTGTACTCTACCTAAAAGCTTATTTCATCTAACCTGCCCATTTGGGATGGAGTCATTTTATCGGCTTTAGCCGGAAACAGGTTTTCATACTTGCTATGTCCGTTGAGAATAAGCCCGCTTATAATCAGGGAGCCGAGGCTTGCCAATATCATACCATCAGGGTTATAGCCTGCAGAGATATACCGGTCTGTGCCTTGTATAGCGCCAATATGCGGCAACCCTTTATCTGTCTTGTAATATACATAACTCCATTTGGCAATTATTTCTTCTGCATTGAAATGATTGATGATCTTTTGCTCAAGCCGGTGAAAATAGACTTCACGGCGCTTGCCTTTTACCACACGGTGGTCTTCGCCGCGCACAGCCAGCATATGGTCGCCATCTTTTTCGTAGGCAATAAACCTGTGGCAGGGTTGTGCTGCATCGTATGCAATAGCTGTGTTGCTGTTTTTGTCAAGACGTGCAGCTACTGTATAATGCACATACGGTATAAACCTGAATGGCTTTAAATTTAAAATGCGCGATGTCTGCGGTGTATACAGAATCTTGCGGCACTGGAGCTTTCCGCGCGAAGAATATACCAGCTGAATATTGTTTTCCTGCTCTATTTTTAAAACCCTGCATCTTTCCAGCACATAACCGCCGAGGTTTTTAAACTCTGCCAGCAATGCTGAAATATACTTCACTGCATGTAAAGTTGATTGCCCGCTGATAGCTGCAATTTTCGTATAGGGAATTTTAAAAGGGCTTTTTTCCGTGTACTTCGCGCCTGTACCTACCAGCTCGCCTACTGCTACAATATTGTCCAGCACCGGCTCCTGCGACTTTGTAACGCTGAAGACATAGCTTTCAGCAGGTGTAAATTCACATTCAATATTATAGGCTGCAATATTGCTTTCAATAAGCTTCAGCGCGTCTTTGCCAGCCTCTGCATACAGCTTTAAGCTGTCAAAATCCAGCTGCTGCACTATATCATTATTAAGCGCATCGTAGTAAGCATTGAGGTGTGTGGTATAACTTCCGCTTGTAAGAAAACCGATTTTGGAATACTCAAGCAATGCTACATTTAAGCCTGCTTTTTGCAGCAGCAGAGCCGTAGAAACGCCGGTAACGCAGCCGCCAATGATTATGACATCATAAACTGGCTTCTTCTTTGTTTTGTATTTTTTTCTACGAACTACACTTGTGATTTGTTGTATCTCAGACATTTTTGAACCGCTCCTCTCCCGGAAGATTTTTTGTAGTAAATAACTTATAAACAAATTGTTACAACCCTTTTTTTGAAAGATTGTGTTTGCCGTAAAATTATCTTCAAAAATAAAATTAAATAACCACATCAGAAAGAAAATATTAAACATTAAAAAAAGAGCATATGCCATTACAGCCCGAAACACGGTTGAAAGTTTGCAAGCTGTATGTTAATTGAAATGCAATGAAAAACATCTCCCGGCAGAAGAAACTGGCCCATATGTTTCATCACACATTAAGTGAGCTTTATTTTATTGAAAAAAGTTATAACGACCTCATTAAAAAATTAAATGACTATCCCCACAAGCAATTGCGCAAATACTACAGCAGCTACCTGGCAGCCAGGCCAGACAGCATTTCTGCTATTGAAGTGATCTTCCTCTCTCTCAACAAAAAAGTAAAAACACACAAAACAGAGAAAGCAAAACACCTGATAAAAAATACCAGAAAGCTTATGAGCGATGCCCCTAAAACAATGTATGCGCAATTTATGTTTACCCACGCCATTCATAAAGTTAAACATTACCAGATAGCGATTTATAAAGTCCTCATCACCTGGACCGATATGCTTGGCTATACGGATGCAAAATCTATACTGCTGATGTTATTGAACAGCAAAACTGCTGCGGTGAATGCGCTTGACAAACATATATACACGCTGCTTTCAGCACACTCAGGTAGACTTTAATTTTAACATCCTGAAAAGCTGGTTATTCCATATGGCAAACAGAAAAAAATTAAATATTAACACATAGAATAGCCATAAGCAAAAATTGCATACCAACCGCGGATGAATAAGCTAATTCCATGTGACCATTAAAAACAGCCGCAAAGCGGCGAACTAAAAATTATACACATGAAACGCTCATGATAATTTTTCGCTCACAGGGAAATGTATAATCAGCGTTCCATTCCACAAAAACATTAGCCGCAAAGCGGCGAACTAAAATTTATACACAAGAAATAACCATAAAGATTAGGAACCTATACCAACCGGGATGAATAAAGGCTATTCCATGTGGCCATAAAGAAAAATTAAAAATACACACATGAAATAACCATAAAGATTAGGAATCTATACCAACCGGGAATGAGTATTAATCTAAAAAAGCCGGTTATTCCATGTGGCAACTGAAAAACAAATAAATATACACACATGAATCAAAAAAATCTCTCTACATTTAGGTGTATAAAAAAGTTGTTACGGATGAAACGAAAAGTAGGAACAAGCAATTTAGAGATTACGCCGGTAACCCTTGGCACATGGGCTATTGGCGGATGGATGTGGGGCGGCACCGAAGAAAAAACTTCTATAGATGCTATACGCGCTTCCATTGATAATGGCATTACCTCCATTGATACGGCTCCTATGTACGGCTTTGGCCTGAGCGAAGAAATTGTAGGTAAAGCCATACAGGGTTATGACAGAAGCAGCCTGCAGATACTTACCAAATTCGGTATGCGCTGGGATACAGACAAAGGCGCTCACAAGATGAATGACACAGACCGCAATGGCAACCGCGTTTCCATTATGCTATATGGCGGCTACGACAGCATTATAGATGAAGTAGAAAAAAGTTTGCAACGCCTGCAAACAGATTATATAGACCTTATACAAATGCATTGGCCGGATCCTACCACGCCTATTGAAGAATCCATGCGTGCGATGGATAAACTCTTGCAGGATGGCAAGGTACGCGCCATCGGCGTATGCAACTACAGCGAAGAGCAACTGGAAGAAGCCGAACGTGCAGTACGCCTGCATTCCAACCAGGTGCCTTACAGTATGCTGAAACAGGAAATTGAAAAAGATGTGGTGCCCTATGCTTTGGTGCACCAGCTGGGCGTGATCGCATACAGCCCGCTGGAAAGAGGCCTGCTCACCGGTAAATACAACGAAAGATCTGTATTCCCTAAAAATGACCATCGTGCAAATTATTTTAAACAGTTTGACCTGGCAAAAGTAGAGGCTCTTCTCCGCAGCCTTAACGAGTTTGCAGATAAGTACGCGTGCAGTATAGCACAACTGGTGATTGCCTGGACCATTGCCCAACCTGGCATTACAGCAGCGCTGGCAGGAGCGCGCGATGCAAAGCAGGCGCTGGAAAATGCTAAAGCCATGAACATAGCGCTGCACGAAGCCGACCTGTCGCAGATCAATTATTGGGTAAATGAATATGCGGGTTAACTGCGCAAGTTTATTAATATGCCATATGCACCGGCGCTGATCTTCAGTAGTGTGTTGTACAAGGATAATTATACAACCCTGGCTAATTGCTTTTTTAAGAAAATTAACTACTGTATTATTAGCTTTTATTATACATTTGCGTCAATTTAGCAATCCTAATACTTATAGCGAACTTAAGTATTAGCCGTAAGGCAAACCAAAAAATATAAGAATGAAACGAAGCATGATAAATTTTTCTCTCACAGGGGAATGTATATGCGAAGTTCCATTCGACAAAATTATAAACTGCTATAGGCAGTGAACTAAAAAAATATACGAATGAAAAGAATCCTGGTAAGCATTGCCGCAATTTTTATTGCAACAATCAACCTTAATGCACAAACAGAAACTACGACACAAGACACCGTTTCGGCCGATGTAACCGCTGCCATACAGGACAATGCACGCGAAAGACGCAGAGACGACAGGCAGCCGAATGTCGACCTCAGCAAAAGAGCCAATGACCACCTGATGATACAGTTCGGCTACCTCGGATGGATGGGAGCCAACGGCCTTGAACAGCCCGCCTCAAAGTTCAACAGGGAGTTCAACATTGCCTTTATGTACGACAAGCCTTTTAAAGCCAACCCTAATTTTAGTGTAGGGCTGGGCGTGGGCTACAGCGCAGGCAATGTATTCTTCAACAATGTAAGCCTGGGCCTGAAAGAACCTCCGGTAACAAATGGCAAGCTTGCATTTAAAGATGTGAGCAATGAAATCCACTTCAGGAAATATAAAATGGTAACCCAATATGTTGAAGCTCCGCTGGAACTGCGCTATGCTTCCAATGCAGAAGAACCTGCCAAAGGTTTCAGGGTGGCAGTAGGCATGAAATTTGGCTACCTTATGAAAGTGCACACAAAGGGCAAAGACCTTTACGACCCTTCGAAGGCTACGGAACAAAATAAATACCCAAGCGTATACGGCAAGAATTATATACAGAAAGAAGTTGCCGGCGACAACTATTTAAACCAGACAAGATTTACAGGCACTCTTCGTGTCGGCTATAATATTGTGAATGTTTTTGGTACTTACCAGTTAAACTCGTTGTTTAAAACAGGCGTTACCAACAGCAATATTCATCCATTCTCTATTGGCTTAGGACTGGGCATATTGTAAAAAGATCATCCCGGTATTGGATAACTTACAGTGATCAGGGACATATTTGTTCCTGATCTTTTTTGTTTAAATAACTATGCTTTTATAAATTTATATTTGTATTAAATCAGAAACATTGATAGAGAAGAATAATAAAATAAAACAAAATGAAAAAGCCGTGCTGGTGGGTGTGGTACAACGTGGCCAGCAACAGACGGAAGCGTTGGTGAATGAATACCTCTATGAGCTTTCCTTTCTGGCAGAAACCGCAGGCGCTGATACGGTAAAATCTTTCATCCAGAAAATGGATATGCCCGACAGCAGAACATTTGTAGGCAAAGGCAAGCTGGAAGAGATTAAAAAATATTGCACCGGCAAAAATATCGACCTGATCATTTTTGATGATGAGCTCACAGGCTCGCAGATCATAAATATAGAAAAAGAGATCGGCGTAAAAACCATTGACCGCAGTGATCTTATCCTGGATATATTTGCACGCCGTGCAAGAACTGCACAAGCAAAAACACAGGTAGAACTGGCACAATACCAATACCTGCTGCCGCGCCTGAAGGGTATGTGGAAGCACCTGGAACGCCAGGGAGGAGGCATCGGGACCAGGGGCCCGGGAGAGACAGAGATAGAAACAGACCGCCGTATTGTGAAAGATAAAATTTCGCTTCTCAGGAAAAAACTGGAAGAGATAGACAAGCAGTCATTCACCCAAAGAAAAGAACGCGGCGAGCTGATACGCGTGGCGCTGGTAGGCTACACCAACGTAGGGAAAAGCACCATCATGAATATGCTCAGCAAGAGCGATGTGTTTGCAGAGAATAAATTGTTTGCCACCTTGGATACCACTACCCGTAAAGTAGTTTTTGAAAATACACCCTTCCTGTTGAGCGATACAGTCGGTTTTATACGCAAGTTACCGCACCACCTGGTAGAGAGTTTTAAGAGCACCCTGGACGAGGTAAGGGAAGCAGATATTTTACTGCATGTGGTTGACATTTCACATCCCCAGCATGAAGAGCAGATAGCAGTAGTAAATAAAACATTACAAGAGCTGGGCGCCGCAGACAAACCCATGCTTACTATTTTTAACAAGATGGACCTGTACGAAGAAAAGCACTTCGACGAATGGCTTGCAGACGACATAAAACAGGAAATAAAAACAGATCTGCGCATTAAATGGGAGAAGCAAACCGAAGGCAACGCCATTTTTATTTCGGCCAGGGAACGAACTAATGTAGACCAGCTGCGCGAATTTATCCTGCTCAAAGTAAGAGAAATGTACCTGGTACGATATCCGTATAAGACGATGTATTTTTAGGTTTTGCATTTCATATATATTTTTTCTTCGCGATAGGGGAAATGTGGTTTCCTCGCGTACTTCTGTGTAGAAGTATCAATATGATAACAGAAGAAAAAATAAACAGGTTTCTAGACGGCTCTGCTACAAGCCAAGAGGCAGAAGAAGTCCATACGTATTTCCTGAACAATCCTGACGCTCTCGACAGATATATAAATTCTGAAGAGTGGAACAATACCACTGCGAAGCAGTTACCTGCAAAGACCGAAGCAGATATGGATAAGGTAGTGCTATCCAAAACTGTTGCTGCAAAGCTCTCTGAAAACTTTAAATATCTAGCAGCTGCATCAGTAATAGGCATTATAATATTAGCTGCTTACATAATACCGTCATTTAATAAAATTAATTCTGAAAGTTTGTATGCCATAGCTAAAGAAGACTCTTTAACTAATTATTCGCAGGCAATCAAAATTATAAAACTCATTGACGGCTCTGCAATATCTCTTTATCCCGGAAGCGCATTATACTACCCATCAGCTTTTGAAGAAGATAATAGAACTGTAAGGCTTAAAGGTAAAGCCAGGTTCGATGTTGCTCAAGACAGGAAAAAGCCTTTCACAGTTATATCATCCGATATAACTACTACCGCCCTTGGCACCATATTTATTGTAGACGGTACAGATACCGGAAATATTGCAGTAAGCCTCATTGAAGGAAAAGTGGTTTTAAAACCATTAAGGGAAGCTAAATTTAAAGCGGTTTATTTAAATCCAAACGAAAAATGTATCATTCATAAAAAAGACTATAGAATATCACTGCAAAGCATAAATGATGAACCTCTGTTTAAAAACAATATTATCTCTAAAAAGCATTTACGAAATACTCAAATAGCAAAAGAAAATCAACCGGATTTTATTGATGCAACGCCGATAGAGGATGCCTTAGATTTTAATCAAACACCTTTGTATCACGTGTTTAATGTCTTGGCAGGTAACTATCCATTAAAAATAAGCTATAATAAAAAAGACGTAGAGCATTTATATTTTACAGGAAACTTTAAAAAGGAACAACAGATAAATACCATATTAAAGATCATATGCGATATGAATGGGCTTGAAGCAGTAGCTACCAAAGACCGTATCAGGATAAGTAAAAAATAACAATATCAATCCAATTTAAGTAGCCTTTCTAAATGAGAAAAAATTCTAAAATGAAACGAAGCATGATAACTATTTCTAATCCCGAAGGCTATCGGGAGGAATGTATAAGCAGAGTTGTTCCCATAGTTACTGGGGACAAAAGTACTGGCCATGAAACAGTAAACAAGAAACCTACACAGATAATACTAACTAAAGCTATGAGCAGACTGTTATGTAGCCTATTGATATTGCTGCTTAGTTGTCTGGGTGCCTCTAGTCAGAATACGACTTTGTTAAGAGGCACCGTTCTAAGCGAAGCCGAAAGTCCTATGGCGGGGGTAACGATATCGGTGAAAACTGCTGCCCAGGAAAGTGTTGTTTACAACGCTGTTACCGGCACGGACGGAGCATTTGAAATTACCAACATCTCGGCAAGTGGACTATACAATATCACCGCAACGGCAGTAGGCTATACAACAGCAGAAATACCGGCTTTTGAAATTGTTTCCGGTCAAACCAATTCACTGCTCATTCGCATGCAACCCAGCGACAGCAGCGACTTGCGGGACGTAATTGTAGTAGGATACGGTACACAGAGAAAAGTAACCCTGACAGGGGCGGTAACACAGGTTAGCGGCGATGATTTGCGTGATCGTCCTGTTACCAATATATCACAAATGCTACAAGGAACAATTCCCAACCTGAACATCAGGTTTGGAGGGGGCGCACCAGGCACAATGGGTAGTATAAACGTACGTGGCGTAACTTCTATAAGCGGAAACAACGCGCTTACTGGAGGCCCATTGGTTTTAATTGACGGAGTTCCCGGAACGCTTGACAGGCTTTCTCCTGAAGAAATACAAACAATAACAGTATTAAAAGATGCTGCATCTGCTGCGGTATATGGTGCCAGAGGCGGTTTTGGCGTAGTACTCGTTACTACAAAAGCCGGCGCCAAAGGAAAAGTATCAATTCGTTATAATAATGCTTTTGGTTTTAATACTCCGAATGTGAGTACAGATTTCATGACTACTGCCTATGACTGGATGAGGCTTAACGACCGTGCACTGGCGCACGTTGGCGGATACTCTCGCTATACAGAACAGGACATGGCAGAACTATACGCCCGCAGAAATGATAAGACCGAACATCCTGAAAGGCCTTGGGCTACTATCCAACGAAGAAAGCTTGCTGATGGAAGTGAAAAAGATATTTACGTTTATTATGGTAATTATGATTGGTGGAACTTAACCTTCACCAAATGGCAGCCTTACCAAAACCATAATATCAATATAAGCGGCGGTACAGATAAAGTGCAATACATGATAAACGGGAATGCTAAAATGATGGATGGCATTTTAAGGTTGAATACCGATAAGTATAAGAGCTACGGATTACGCACTAAAGTATCAGCACAATTATATCCGTGGTTAAAGGTTTCTCAAAACCTGAATTTCTACAATATGAATTACGCTTATTGGGGTCGGCAGGGAGGTGCCAATGCAAATTTCGTAGCAATAAATGTTCATGCATCTCCTGCCTATGCGCCCTGGAATCCGGATGGTACAGCATTTTACCGCAGCGGCTTAAACAGCTATGACATTGGTGACGGTATATACTCTATGCTTTTAAACGGAAAGTCAAAAGGAGTTGAGCGAAAGTATGAGCTTACTTCTATTTCAGAAGCTGTTTTCACTCCTGTAAAGGACCTCACCATAACTGCAAACTACAGCTACAATATGTATACAGACCCGAGTTTTTACAGGACAGTACCTACTTATTTTTCTTTGGAGCCGGGTGTGGTTGTCCCAAATACCCGTTATGCAACAAACAGGCTTATTGAAGACCAGCAATTTAATCAGTCTTACATTATAAATGCTTTTGCTGAATATACCAGAAGAATTGGCGCGTCCCACAACTTTAAATTGATGGCCGGTTTCAACCAGGAGCATTTTACAGCCAAAAAAATTACTGCACAGGCAGACGATATATTGTCTGAAGATCTGAATGACTTGAATTTGGCAACAACGGCGCCACTGGTGAGGGGCGGCTCCAGCGCATATGCTTTGCAGGGATATTTTTATCGTTTCAATTATGATTACAAGGGCAAATATCTGTTGGAAACCAGTGGGCGCTATGATGGATCATCTCGCTTTCCAAAGAATGATCGCTGGGGCTTTTTCCCGTCGGTTTCAGCGGGGTGGCGTGTAAGCGAAGAAACTTTCTGGCGGCCAGTTAAAAACATAATAAATGATTTTAAAATAAGAGGTTCAGCAGGGGCATTAGGCAATCAGGATGTATCAAGCCCTTACCCTTATATACTCACAATGAACCCTACTGTACTAGATTATATTTTAGACGGGGAGAGGCCTATGAGTTACCGGGCCCCCAATCCGGTATCCGGCAACCTTACTTGGGAAAGAATTACAACCTATAATGGGGGCTTAGATATTGCTTTATTTCAAAACAGGCTATCAATTACCTACGACAAGTTTGTAAGATATACACGTGGCATGCTCAGCGGCGATGTTAAAATACCGAATGTTTTTGGAGCTAACCAGCCACTGGTAAATGTAGCTGATCTGAAAACCATTGGCTTTGAATTGTCGGTAAACTGGACAGATAATAAACAATTGGCAGGAAAACCCTTCAGATATAGTTTTGGAGCTATTTTAGCAGACTCCCGCTCTGAAATCATAAAAATAAATAACCCGACCCAACTGACATATACACTATATGAAGGTAAGCAAATCGGTGAAATATGGGGGTATATTACAGATGGCTACTTTAAAACGGACGCCGAAGCAAAGACATATCCCATAGATCAGACTTTTTTAAACCGAGTAAGGATAGACAATAATATTCCCCTCCGTGCCGGCGACCTCAGGTGGGTAGATCTGGATGGAGACGGGAAAATAACTGCAGGAGACAATACAGTTGAAAAGCCCGGTGATCAGCGAGTTATTGGAAACAGCACACCGCGCTATACTTACGGCATCAATGGTTCATTGAACTGGTCAGGGTTTGATATTTCAGTTTTCTTCCAGGGCTTAGGAAAAATGAACTGGTATCCCGGCAACAATGCAGACAGGTTCTGGGGCCCTTATTCAAGGCCGTATTTCTCGTTTATTCCAGCCGATTTTGAAAAAAATGTTTACAGCGCCGAAAATCCTAATGCTTATTTTCCCAACCTCCTTGCTTACGTAGCATTGAACGCAAACAATGAGCTGAGAGCTACCAATAATAAATACTTGCAAGACCTCGCTTACATAAGGCTTAAAAACCTGACATTGGGATATAAAGTTCCACAGAACATTACAAAAAAGGTAAAAGTGCAGGATTTCAGAGTTTTTGTGAGCGGAGAAAATCTGTTTACATGGACAAAACTGAGGACAAAATATATTGACCCCGAACAGGCCATGGCAAATATTGACGGAAGGGTATATCCTTTCAGCAAAACATATTCATTTGGCATTGATATAACATTTTAAATCCAGGAAAATTATAAATAAAATGAAATAACCATAAAGATTAGAAATCTATACCAACCGTGAATGAGTATGAATCTAAAAAGCTGGTTATTCCATGTGGCAAACAGAAAAAATTAATTATACACACATGAAATATTAACACATGAATAGAAAATCTTTTAAATATACCACTCTGTTGTTGCTCATAGTGGCAGCATCATGCAACAAAGACTTACTGGAGCAATATCCAACAGCATCTTTTTCGCCACAAACATTTTTTAAAACAGAGAATGATCTGAGATCCTATACAAACTCTTTTTATGAAAATTTGCCATCTGCAACTTATATCTATGGTGAAGATTACGATAACGTGGTTAAATCATCTGTAAGCGGCGAAATCAGCGGCATAAGAAATATCCCTACTACGGATGCAACAAGATGGAACTGGCAACCGCTAAGGAATATCAACTTCTTTTTAAACAGTAGTAATGTAAAAAATTTCCCTAATGTAGACATTCGCAACAAATACATGGGATTGGCAAGATTCTTCAGAGCACTGTTTTATTTTGATAAAGTAAGGTGGTATGGCGATGTCCCTTGGTTTAGTACTGTTATAGAAACAAATGATGAAGCAAACCTTATGAAGGCAAGAGATCCGCGTACCCTGGTAATGGATTCTGTTTTGGCAGATCTTAATTTTGCTATTGACCATCTGGGCACTGCTAAAAGCTTAGAAAGAATTACGAAATGGACAGCATTAGCATTAAAATCAAGAGTAACTCTATACGAAGGAACCTGGCGCAAATATCATACAGAGTTTAACTTACAGGATGCTGATCGTTTTCTTAATGAATGTGTAAATGCATCATTCGAACTAATGAATTCCGGACAATACAGCTTATACACCGGAATTAACGGACCTACCGGCAAGCCATATACTGATCTATTCGCGAATATGACCTTAGAACCGGTTGCAACAGAAGTTATTTTGGGCCGCCGGTTTTCAAATGATTTAGGCTTGAGGCACAATCTCCAGTTTTACTTCACCTCAACTACACAGGGCAAACCCGGACTTGAAAAAAGATTGGTGAACAGTTACCTGATGGCAGACGGCTCAAGATTTACAGACATACCGGGATATGATACGCTTCAGTACTTTAAAGAAGTACAAAACAGAGACCCCAGGCTGGGACAAACAATAAAACTGCCCGGATATACGCGTATTGGAGCTACTACAATTTCACCGGTAAACTTTGCCTCAACAATGACAGGCTATCAACCTATCAAGTGGCTGAACGCCGCAACAATGGATTTAAGTAGCCAGTCTTATCAGGATCTTTTGCTATTCAGGTACGGAGAAGTTCTGCTCAATTATGCTGAAGCCAAGGCAGAGCTGGGAACATTGACACAGGAAGATATTGACCGTTCCATAAAACTACTCAGAGGCAGAGTAGGGATGCCAAACCTTTCCCTGGCAGACGCCAATGCAAATCCGGATCCCTACCAGTCAGGTATGTATAAAAACGTAAGCGGTACAAATAAAGGTGTGATTCTTGAAATCCGTCGCGAACGGCGTATTGAACTGGTCATGGAAAACAATAACCGCTGGGACGATTTGATGCGCTGGAAAGAAGGACACCTTCTTGCCACGCCATTCAAAGGTATGTATTTCCCGAGTGCAGGCAGATTTGATCTTGATAATAACGGCACATTTGAAATTGAGATTTATACCGGCAATAAACCACCTGCTGCCGGAATCTATCAGATGCCCGTAAGTGAGCTGGACCAAGAAACAAAAGGCAATATTATTACCAATAGAAACATCATTAAAACTTTCCGGGAAGATCGTGATTACCTGTTCCCGCTACCACTGGAAGATTTGCGGTTGAATCCAAATCTCACACAAAATCCGGGTTGGAAACAGTAAATATTTTAAAGAATAAATGCAATAATTATATATATAAGAATGCTATATCACTTCTTGACAACTTAGAACCATTTAAACAATAAAAATATACCGATGAATAAAATATTTATACCAGCGGCCGCAGTCTTATTATTTATAATAGCGTGCAATAAACAGCCTTATATGCCTGAAGGCCCGGCAACATATATAGAATTACCAAACGAAAACGCATCTTCCATAGGAGGCAATAATGATGGTCAAGAGCTGTTGTCTGCTTTAAAAATAATGACATATAATATTCATATCAGCAACCCTCCTTCCAAGCCGGGTGAAGTAGACACCTTGGCCATTGCAGAAGCTATAAAACGGGGCAATCCTGACATTGTTTTTTTGCAGGAAGTGGATAAGGGCACAGGCAGAAATGGTTATAAAGGGGATATGGCTTTAACGCTTGGCAAGCTGACAAACATGAATGCTGTTTTCTACTCCGCAAAGGCTCAAAACAGCGGGTTTTATGGTGTGGCTATGCTCAGCAAATATCCGTTAAAAAATATCCGGAAATATAATCTCACTAAAGAAAGCGACGCTACCGAACAGCGTGTATTAGGAACTGCTATTGTAGACCTTCCGGGAGTAGACTCTGTTTTAGCTGCTGTTACTCATTTGCAGCACAACAGCTCTACCAATCGTTTACAACAAATAAAAGATATTGTAGCTCATCTTGGCTCTCAAAGTTACAGGGTAGTATTGGGCGGCGATTTCAATGAAACGGAAACGGCCAATGAATTTTACAACATTTTTGACGCAGCCTTCACCCGCACCTGTAAAGGAGGAGCGTGCCCGCGTACTTTCAGCGCGCAAAATCCGCAGTCAGTAATAGATATACTGGCATATAAACCAACAGCAGCCTTTACTGTAAATTCACACATTACCATACCTGAATTTTATGCATCAGACCATCTTCCGGTTGTGGCAGAATTAAAAATTAACAGATAAAATTTAAGCAATATGAATACCAGATTTATAAATATTTTCAGCATCCTTACTTTGTTGTTTCTCCTGGCAAGCTGCAAAAAAACTGAATGGATAGAATATAGTGGCAGTGGCCCCCAAATTAATATTTCAAAAGAATATGAGAATATTAAAGGTATAAATGTTGGCGATGAGGTCACCATTCCCGTTAGCCTTCTTTCAGAAGCAGGCATAAAGCGTTTTTCCTATTTTTTTATTACTCAGACCGCCAATGGTACAAGATCAGAAACGCCGGTGAATGTAGACTTTACAAACTTTCCTACATCTGTACAACAGGAAATTGTATTTAAAATTGCACCTTCTATGCTGGAACTGGTGATTGTTTCTTTCGATAAAAACAACTACAGCTCAGAGGTTCATATTACCATGGCTGAGATCAGGGAACTACCTGTACTTTCATTTAAAGACGGCATTAAATACCAGGCAACTGTTTTCGAGAATAAAAAACTGCTCATCAATGGAAATATTACCTCAAAATACGATCTGGCATCTATATCTTATAAAACACTTAAAGATGGTGTTGTATCCCAGGAAACACCCATTGCTTTTAGCGATAAAAAAAGCACATCATTCTCAACAAATGTATTGGTATCAAAGAGTTTAACAGCCATCATCTTATCAGCAAAAAATATTTATGGTGGTACTGTAGTAGATACTTTTAAAATAGGAGCGGTAGTAGATGATGCTATCAGCATCACCCTTACAGGCAACATTACCAGTATAGCTAATTTATATGTTGATAGCACAAACAAGATATCAGGCAATATTTCTTCCGGATCTGATATAAGCAGCCTTTCTTATGCCATAAAACAAAACGGAACTTATACAGCCGAACAAAACCTGCAGCCAGGCACACCTCCAGATGATTTTAAATTTGAGATAAATTATACAGGAGCTTTAGAGATTCAGGCTATAAGAATTTCAGCAACTAACCAGGGAGGCAAAATGCAGGTGATTGAACTACCTGTGCTCAAGGTAAACAGGAGGCTCCTAAGATTTAGAGATATTGTACTTACAACAGAGATTGGCCCCGGCAAAAACAACTGGTTCTCTGCATATAAATCGCCACATGTATTTGATGTGACCAACGCTGCTGCAGCGCAGGATATGATAGACTTTGGCTCCATCATTTACAACAATGCTTTCAGATTTGTGCCTCCTTACATATTTACCGCAGGGGCTGCTTATAAAACAGCTGTAGCTCCTTATATGGCAGGATTTACAAAAGCTACTTATACAATGGTAACAGCAAACAGAAGAAGTGTAACGCCCGCTGCTTTAGATACTCTGATCTGGGACAGCAACTTGGATAATTATATTAATGTCAATATTAAAGGACCTGCTCCGATTGGAGAAAATTACAACATTACTACAACCAACCGGCGAATAAGCGGAGACCCTGTAATAGGAACAGGCTTCATATTCGGATGGGGCAGCTGGGACGTTGCAACAGGCGCAGTCAACAATCAGGCATTCGGATTAGCATTGGTTAAGGCTTATACAAATGCCGGCTCCGAAAAAGGCACTGTAGTACTGGATATAGTTGTTCCTGCAGAAGATATGCGCACTAAATTCAATCCGGTTTCTTTATTTAATTATCCATAATACAGACAAATAAAACTTCTGCAGTGACCAAGTAAGTACAAAAGCTGCTGTAGAAGTTTTCTAATAAATTCATAAAAATGAAAAAATTACTTATTGTAGGATCAATCTTTTTCTTTTCAGCATGTTATGTTCAAAACAATCCATCACACAAAACAATTGTACGTGTACTTACCTATAATATTCATCACGCTAATCCGCCGTCTGAAGACAAGTCTATTATAAAGCTTGACGCCATTGCTAAAGTAATTAGAAACTCAAAAGCTGATATTGTTGCCATTCAGGAATTAGATAGCGTAACTATCAGATCAGGAAAAGTATTTCAACTGCAAGAGCTGGCAAAACTTCTCCATATGTATTACTATTTTGGCAAAGCCATTTCTTTCGAAGGTGGCGCCTATGGCGTAGGCATTTTATCTAAGTACAAACTTACAGATACAACTACAACGTCATTACCCAAGCTTGAAAGCATAAGGAGTGAGGACCGTGTACTTGCGATGGCAAAAGTACACTTGCCGAACAAAAAATATATCTGGTTCGGGTCTACCCATCTTGATGTAAACAATGAAAAAAACCGTATAATGCAGATAGAAAAAATATTAGAAACGGTTCAACATAAAACTCCGATAATAATAGCAGGCGATTTTAATGCGGTGAGCAACAGCGCTTCTGTAAGCAAATTAAAAACTTTTTTTACGGATGCAAGCAACAGGCATGAGCCAACTATCCCCAACATAAAACCTAACAGGAAAATAGATTTTATTTTTTATTCTAACAAAAACACTTTTTCATTAGTCAACGAAAAGGTAATGACCGAAGCAACCTACGAGTCCGATCATTTACCATATTGGGCAGATCTTGAAATAAAATAATGCACAATAGGAATTATACAAATTGTTATTATTATAAAAATATCGCTCCTTTGAATCGAAGTTTTTTGCGCAATTGCTTTAAAGCTTTCAGCAGTTGATTATCTATTGTTTTAGGGGAAATAGATAGATGATCTGATATTTCTTTATAAGAATAACCCTGAATATATTTCAATCTGAAAATTTGCTGTCTGCTTTTTGGTAAAGATTCAATAGCCAGCTGAAGCGCGTCGCTCTCTTCATAGGAATTGTGCGGAGAGTAACACTGATGATGTTGTATTGTAGCAATATCTGTCTTATACAAGTTTCTTTCGCGTGCCTGCTTTCGTAAATGGTCAATGAAAATAAGTCTTGCTTTTTGAAAAAGCTGTTGTTCTGTACTCAAGCGGATGTCAACAGAAGATCTATATTCCCATAATTTTATAAAGGTTAGCTGTGTAAGTTCTTTGGCAGCTTCTTCATCTTTGGTTTTTGATAAAAAATAGAAATAAACTTTGCTTTTCCATTTCTGATAAATAGTTTTGAATGCCGTACAACTACCCTCTTTTAAATTATGTAAAGTTTCTACGTCCATTACAATATTTGTTTTACGTGATATCGAAACAAAAATAAGGAGTCTATCAAATGTATAATATTAAGTTTACATTAACAACATTTTTCTTTAGCTGATAAATAAAAGCAATGTGGTTTTTACGCGAATTTATCCTGCTCAAAGTAAGAGAAATGTACCTGGTACGATATCCGTATAAGACGATGTATTTTTAGGGAAAAATATTGACTCACATAGCTGGCATTAGGAAAAAGAACTAAATTTGATTTATCTACCCTTTTAATGAAAATAATTTAATCATGCCAGGCAGAAGAAACTTTTTAAAAACGGCAGCCGTAGCTTCAACCGGAATTGCCCTTACAGGTCTGCGGAACACCTCCACAGCAGCAGGTTATAACAGGATAAAAAATGCAGGCAGGAAAATTAACCTGGCTTGCGTAGGCATCGGCAACCGCGGTGCAGACATCATCAGCGAGCTGTACAAAACAGGCCTTGCGAACATTGTAGCCCTCTGCGATGCAGACTTAGGCGCTGCACATACACAAAAAATGCTGGATGCATTTCCCGGCGCTAAAAGATTTAAAGACTTCAGGGAAATGTTTGATAAGATGGGCAACCACGTGGAAGCCGTCTGTATAGGTACGCCGGACCACTCCCACTTTCCTATCTGCATGGATGCACTAAGAAGAGGTAAACATGTATACGTAGAAAAGCCCATGGCCAGGACTTTCCTGGAAGCCGAACTGCTGATCAAAGCCGCAAAGAAATACAATAAGGTGGTTACCCAGGTAGGCAACCAGGGACATTCCGAAGCAAACTATTTTCAGTTCAAAGCCTGGAAAGATGCAGGCATCATCAAAGATGTTACCGCTATTACCGCGCACATGAATGCTCCGCGTCGCTGGCACAACTGGGATGTGAACATAAAAAAATTTCCTGCCGCTGAACCTGTACCCGATACGCTTGACTGGGACGAATGGCTGGCAGCTATTCCTTATCACGACTACAACAAAGATTTTCACATGGGCCAGTGGCGCGCCTGGTACGATTTCGGCATGGGCGCGCTGGGCGATTGGGGCGCCCACATTCTGGATACAGCACACGAGTTTCTGCAACTGCAACTTCCCTACGAGATCAACCCGTTGAAGATCGAAGGGCACAATGATTATTTCTTTCCTAAAGCATCTACTATTTTATTCCGTTTTGCGGCAAGAGGCAAAATGCCGCCTGTAGATGTTACCTGGTATGATGGTGTAGATAATATACCTGAAGTGCCGGAAGGCTACGGCACATCTGCGCTTGACCCGAATATACCGCCCGCAGGCAACAACACCATTCAACCGGCCAAATTAAATCCAGGCAAAATTATTTACAGTAAAACGCTGACTTTCAAAGGTGGATCACACGGCAGTACCTTGTCCATTATCCCTGAAGAAAAAGCAAAAGCTATGGCTTCCAAGCTGCCGCGTGTGCCGGAAAGCACTTCTAACCATTTTGCGAATTTTTTGCTTGCCTGCAGTGGCCAGGAAAAAACGCGCTCTCCTTTTGAAATCCACGGGCCGCTAAGCCAGGTATTCTCCCTCGGTGTAATTGCACAACGCGTGAATAAAAAATTACAATTCAATACACATACACAACAGATCACCAATGATGCCTTTGCCAATGCACTACTGGCAGGACCTGTGCCAAGAAAGGGGTGGGAAGAGTTTTATAAAGTGTGATCAGGAAATAATAATTAAAGGAAACAGCTTCTTGCCTAAGGCGATCCAACGCTGCGATAATTACCTGCTATTGCCCCAGGACAGAAAATATAGCCCGCTTGCGGGCAAACTAAAATAAATACACATGAAATAACCATAAAGATTAGGAATCTATACCAACCGAGAATGATAATAAAGAATGAAGGTTTTGGTTATTCCGTGTGGCAAACAGTAAAAATTAAATATTAACACATGAAACGCTCATGATAATTTTTCGCGCACAGGTAAATGTATAATCAGCGTTCCATTCCACAAAAACATTAGCCGCAAAGCGGCGAACTTAAAATTATATGAATGAAATAACCATAAAGATTAGGAATCTACACCAACCGGGAATGATAATAAAGAATGAAGGTTTTGGTTATTCCGTGTGGCAAACAGAAAAAATTAAATATTAACACAAGAAATAACCATAATGATTACGAATCTTTACCAACCGAGAATGATAATAAAGAATGAAGGTTTTGGTTATTCTGTGTGGCAAACAGTAAAATTTAAATATTAACACATGAAATAGCCATAAGCAAAGTTGCATACCAACCGCGAATGAATAAAGGTTATTCCGTGCGACTATAAAGAAAAATAAAATATACACACATGAAGCATTATCTTTTGTTTACCCTGCTTTTGTCAATGTGCTGCTCTTTTGCTGCTGCACAAAAATGGACATACCTGTTCAATGGCAAAGACCTTACCGGATGGTCCAAACTCAATGGCTCTGCAACATACAAAGCAGCAAACGGTGAGATCACAGGCATTTCACAGGCAAATACACCCAACACTTTTCTGGCTACAGATAAAAAATACAAAGACTTTATTCTGGAATTTGAATTTATGGTAGATAAAGACCTCAACTCCGGTGTACAGTTCAGAAGCAATAGCCTGGCTGAATACAACAACGGCAGGGTACACGGCTACCAGTACGAGATAGACCCGTCGCCACGGGCATGGACAGGCGGCATTTACGATGAAGCGCGCAGGGGATGGCTGTACACTTTAACCGCAAACCCCGCGGCACAAAAGGCTTTCAAACAAAACGAATGGAACAAGGCTCGTATTGAAGCCATCGGCAATTTCATACGCACCTGGATAAATGATGTGCCCGCCGCTGACCTGCTGGACAATGTTACTTCAGAAGGATTTATAGCCTTGCAGGTGCATTCCATCGGCGATAAAAAAGATGAAGGAAAAACCATCCGCTGGAAAAATATTCGCATAGCAGATAAGGACCTGCATAAATACACCAGGAAGGGGAATAAGATACCGCAGGTGAATGCCATTGCCAACACGCTGTCGGCCAGGGAAAAATCCGAAGGCTGGCAACTGCTTTGGGACGGGAAAACCACAAACGGCTGGCGCGCAGCTAAACACACTTCTTTCCCGGAAAGAGGCTGGGTGATGGAACACAATGTTTTGAAGGTGCTCAAAAGCGGCGGCGGGGAATCTACCAACGGCGGCGACATTATCACCACAAAAAAATTTAAAAACTTTATACTGAAGGCAGACTTTAAAATAACCAAGGGCGCCAACAGCGGTATTAAATATTTTGTAGACCCGGAACTTAATAAAGGCGCGGGTTCTGCTATCGGCTGCGAATTCCAGATACTGGACGACCAGGTTCATCCGGATGCTAAGCTGGGCGTAAAAGGCAACAGGACTTTAGGCTCATTGTACGACCTGATACCGGCAAAAGAAAATAAACCATTCCGCAGCGGCTTCTTTAATACCGCCATGATCGTAGTAAAAGGCAACCATGTAGAGCACTGGCTCAATGATGTAAAAATTGTTGAGTACGAGCGTAACAACCAGATGTGGAACGCGCTGGTAAACTACAGCAAATACAAAGACTGGCCCGATTTCGGCAATGCCGCGGAAGGACAAATTTTATTACAAGATCATGGCGATGAGGTCTGGTTTCAGAACATTAAGATTAAGGAGTTGTAGGGCGAGGCAAAGTGAGGTTTTTGTCTATAAAAAATCAAAAGGGGTTTTTATTTTTGATTTAAATATGTCAGTAACTTTTGTATATTTTTCTGTAGTTTTTATTGAATTATGTCCAAGCAGTTCCTGGATAAGCCGGATGTCGGTACCGTTTTCTAGCAGATGAGTAGCGAAACTATGTCTCAGCATATGAGGCGTTACGCGCACCGGAATGCCCGCTTTTATAGCAGCCTCACTTACTACCTTTTGAATACTTTTTGCAGAATACTGGCTGCCGGCGTTGCCTTCGAACAGCCATTGCTCCGGTTGATACACTTTATAATACTCCCGCAGCAGAATCAATAATTTATCAGACAAGATTACCAGGCGCTCTTTGTTACCTTTTGCCTGATTGATCCGGATGCATTTGTTTGCCGAATGAATATCTGATAGCTTTAGTTGAATAACCTCAGACAAACGCATGCCGCTCGCGTAGAGTACAGAAATAATTGTTTTATGTTTCAGGTTTTGAGTAGATTGAATAATTTTGGAAACCTCCTTTGCAGACAGATATTTAGGCAGTTTATGCTCTTGTCTTTGCGGATAGAGAGGATACAGGTTGATTTTTTTGTCGAATACGGTCTGGTAAAATTTACCAGTAGCAAAGAGCATTTGTTTTTGATAGGAAGCGCTGATTTTTCTTTCGCTGACCAGCCAGTTGATGAATCTTTCTATCAGGTCAAAGGTGATATCCTCCGGCTTGTAGTTTTTAAAAACGGATAAAAAATAACTAACACATCCGGTGTAGGTCTTGATGCTGTTATTACTATATCTTTGTGTGATCAGTATATTTTTAAAACGATGAAGGAGTTGATCCCGATCCATAAGTTCGTTTATCTGATTTACTAAATGATGTAAACTCACTTCAATCCCCACAACATCAATCAATTATAAAGTTAATGAAGATTTGATAAACGAACTATATAATTAATAAATAAACGAACTGCGTATATTTGGATGTTAGCACTCATTTTAGGACGACATGCAAAAAGAATTACTTAAGTGGTTAAAAGACGTTGGAGAACTTGATTCTGCACGACTTATTTCTGAGTGTAGTGTTGACTTATTATATGTTGACACTCTTTTCGAAATGAGTAGCGACAGGATGACTGACTTAATGGATGCCCAAATCGGAATACCGGGAAAATACTATTTGAAACTCCAGCTCGATTTTCAAAAAGAAATTAAAATAATAGAAACACAACTAATGGAAGTTGCTACTGCTTTGGGTATGCATATCCGAAGTATTTCGTGGAATCCCAAAATTGACACTGACAAAGAAGTCCAAATGAAAATATCAATAATTGTCCGTCAAGCAATCTTTGACGAAATTACATTAAATAAAATTTCATGGTCTGGCAGACTTGAAGAACCTGATTTTTTAAATAGAATTTTTGATTTGTCGAAAATGCCGTCATTCGATTCAAGATTTGACAATGCATATGATGATATTCATAAGCACAGAATTATGAATTATGATTGGGAAGATGATTGGGTCTTCACAGACAGACGATTTAACTTACTTCATTGCGAAGAAGAAATATTTTTGAAATTTCTATCCCTGACAATTAATCCAGTGTCAAGAACTGACGATGAAGGAGTAGGTCAATTAATTGAAATATATAATCGAAACCTTTCAGAAAGCGGAATTGAGTTTTATGAAAAATCCAAAATCGCAGGAAAGCCAATATATGGTTATCGTGAAATTGCAGCGGGAAACGCATCCACTTCAAGTGCTGACGCAAAACAAAGAAAAATTGCGTTAGTTGTTGGATGTAGTCAATATGAATTCGCTGGTCTTTTAGAAAACCCTTTGAACGATGCAGTAGCTATAAAACAGAATTTGGAATCATTAGGTTTTGACGTGATGTATGCAGAAAATCCAAACCTGAAAGATTTAAAAATTAAAATAGACGATTTCGGAACTGAGTTAGAAAAATATGATGTAGGACTATTTTATTTTGCGGGTCATGGCGTTCAAGTAAAAGGGTTAAACTATCTGATACCCGTTGATGCGAATCTAAAAAGTGAAAGAACGGTTGAATATGACTGTGTTCAAGTAGACCGAATATTGAGCCATATGGAAAACGCCAAAACATCTGTGAACTTGATTATTCTTGATGCTTGCCGTAACAATCCATTTGAACGTAGTTGGGGTAGAGATTTGTCGCAGAGAGGTTTTGCCGTTATGGACGCTCCAAAAGGTTCATTAATTGCCTACTCTACATCACCAGGTAAGACAGCATCAGACGGTGAAGGAAAAAACGGGTTATATACTGGCGAACTAATTGCAGAAATAAAATCAGTCAACTTGACAATTACTCAGTTGTTTCAAAAGGTGCGAAAAGCGGTAATGGAAAAGTCAAAAGACACGCAAGTACCATGGGAATCGACTTCATTGACAGCGGACTTCTATTTTAATCGAAAATAAAAACGAGTGCTAACACGGGTTTTGCGTCAGGCGGGGTGACGTGTCCCGATGCATCGGGATGCTTCTTTTCAAGTTCAGTGCTGGTTGACAGTTTTGTGCTCCGAAACCCGCCCGAACGCAAAGCCCGAAAACGTTACCTGCAACCCTAAGACGAATCAAAAAGATAAGAAATGATAGACAAAATAAAATTAAAATCAGGTTCATCACAAGGACAACCAAATCTTGAAATTGATTTGACACCTATTACTGTTTTTGTTGGGCCAAACAATTCAGGAAAAAGTAGAATACTTATCGAAATAGAAAAATATTCACGAAACACACATGGACAACCGAATGACTTAATACTTGACAATATTATTTTCACTTCCCTTACAAAGGATGAAATAGAAAGTGAAATTTCAAAAATTGAACAAACACCCAGATTAGGAGAAAATATTAATCCAGGGCATATTTTAATCGGCAAAGTTAATCCGCAAGACAACCAAGCAGCAAGATTTCAAGTTCACAAAGAAAGACTTGTGAATGAAGCTCAAAATCCCAATAACAGACAAGGATATTATCAGAATTTTCTAAACATATACACCTTGCGTCTTGATGGAACAAACAGGTTGAATCTTTTAAGGGAACAAGAAGCCGGAGACCTACAAACTACTCCTATTAATCATCTTGCACATCTATTTATAGATAATGCATTACGAAAAGAGTTGAGAAGAATTGTTTACGAAGCCTTCGGAAAATACTATGTGATAGACCCTACACATATTGGAAAATTAAGGGTAAGGCTATCGGACACTGAACCTGCAACAGAAAGAGAAGAAAAAGGCTGGGAGAACGAAGCAATTAATTTTCATAAAAAAGCATTGCTCATTCAAGATGCAAGCGATGGTGTAAAGGCATTCTCTGGTATTATGACAACTCTTCTTGCAGGTGACCCAAAAATCACATTAATAGATGAACCAGAAGCATTTTTACATCCAGCATTATCTAACAAACTTGGAAAAGAGATAGGACGTTCATTAAGAACATCAAAAAAGAGATTATTGGTTGCTACCCACAGTTCATCTTTTCTAATGGGTTGTATTCAATCAGGAGCACCACTCAACATTGTAAGGCTGACATACAAAAATGGCATTCCAACTTCACGTATTCTACCTAAAGACAAAATACTTCACTTAATGCGTCACCCATTGTTACGCTCAACAGGAGTATTAAACGGTTTGTTCTTTGAATCTGTAATCGTAACCGAAGCGGACTCTGATAGGGCATTTTATCAAGAAATAAACGAAAGGTTATTATCTGAAAATGACCCACGAGGAATAAATAATTGTCTATTTATCAATGCTCAGAATAAACAGACCGTTTGGGAAATTGTAAAACCATTACGAGAACTTGGCATTCCTACTGTTGGTATAGTTGATATTGATGTATTAAAAGAAGGCGGACAAGTATTTACAAAACTTCTTGACGGTTCTTTTATCCCGACATTAAATCAACAGCCATTTCATAACCAAAGAAAAAGTCTTTATGATACGTTAAATACCACTGGACAAAACTGGAAAATCGCAGGTGGAATTGATTTATTAAACGGTGAAGACAAAGAGGCTTGTTCAAACTTTTTTAACCAACTAGATGAATATGGCGTGTTTGTAATTAGACAAGGTGAGTTAGAGGGCTGGCTTAAACAGTTAAACGCAACTGGACATGGTTCAAATTGGTTAATTGACATTTTTGCAAAAATGGGCGATAATCCTGAAACTGCTGGTTACACAAAACCGACAGCAGGTGATGTATGGGACTTAATGGGTAAGGTTAAAAGCTGGATTGACAACACAAATAGAAAAGGAATACCTCAATGACAGAAGAAACGGCAGCTGGTAACAGCCGTTTGCCGCAATGGGGGTTGACGTGGTTAAATCAAGTGCAGTGCTACTATCAACATTTGTGCTTGGTTGACAGTGAAGTGCTCCGAAATCCCCCACTGCGGCAAGCGGCAAACCGTTATGCCCAATTTTAGAACTACATCATATCAATTATGAATAGAGGACGAATACAAGCGCAAGGTAATGGAACTGAAAAATCAGAACCGTGGGCTTTAAGTACTGACCATTTTAAACATATGGGTATTACGAGCGTTGATAATTTACAAGCTCAACTAACAAATCCTGAACTTGTTTTACGGACAAATGCTTTACAACAATGTAGGAATCGAATATTGTCAACACCAAGTTACGGTGTTTCTGCTCAAATGAAAAAGTCTTATTATGACGACTTTAGAAACAGAAAAATTAGAGTTGACATTGAAGTAAACGCAGGAGTGGCATTTATTGATAATCCTCAAAATGACAACTAATTATGGAGCAGAAACTATTATTTGACAAATATTCAGAGGACAAAAGAATTTATAATCTTAATCAGGGCTATTGGAAAAGAAAACTTCAATCTCGCTTGCAAATAAAGTTAACGAAGGAAACAGAAATTTTCAAAAACTCTGACGCACAAGGAAAGAAAATTTATGATGCCAATCCAATTTTCACTTTTGTAAACGACAGTAAAACTAAAGCTATACGTATTATACAGGATGACATCAAAATTATACAAACTTCATTGGAAGAAAATGAAAAGTATTTAATTTCTGCTTGGTTAGATGATATATATTACGATAATTATAGAATTCCTGAATTAGTAATTGCACTATTTCTTACAAAAGAAACCGTTGACAAGGCGATGAATTTAGTGTATTTATGGATAAATGAAGATTTGACAAATGAACGTATTGAAACAATATTGTAGAAAAAAAACTGGGCATAACAGTATTTCTATTAGCGGGGCTGAAGTTTACAACATGAAGATTTTCGCTAATTGTTCATTTTGATATTTACAAAAACCATTTATAATAATCCCCGCCAACAGAAATACCTAATCCGTTGTAGGCAAGTGCCGAGGAACACCACAAAAATCAAATAACTTCAAGGATAAGATAGAGTGATGTAACAGAAACAAAAATCCATAAGAAAATTCCGAGCAGAAAGGGTTTTAAACCAGTTTCTTTTATGTCTTTTATTGAAAGACTACTTCCAATCAATAAAAGCGTTACAACCAACAAACTTTTAGAAATCGACGTAATGGAATGGGTTAAAGTTTCAGGTAATTTGAAATAGGAGTTGATTAATATTGCCAAAATGAAAAGCAATATAAACCAAGGGATTTTTATCTTTCCACCTTTACTCTTAAAAAACACCATCGATAGTATGGACACAGGAATAATCCATAAAGCCCTTGCTAGTTTTACTGTAGTAGCAACTTGTAGTGCCTCTTGACCATATTCCATAGATGCCCCCACAACAGAACTCGTATCGTGAATGGCAACGGCTGCCCATAAACCAAATTGTTTTTGGCTTAAATGGAATAGATGACCAATTGGCGGAAAAACGAACAAAGCAATAGCATTCAGAAAAAACACCACGCCCAAAGCTATTGAAATAGGTTTAGGCTTCGCTTTTATGACAGACGAAACTGCGGCTATTGCACTACCTCCGCATATAGAAGTTCCCGAAGACACCATAACCCCCAGTTTTTTATCTAATTTAAAAAGTTTGGTCAATAAGAAACCTAAAATAATCGTTGAAAAAATGGTAAAAACGGTTAGCCCAAATCCTTCTTTGCCTGTTTGAAGCGTTTGTTTTATAAACATTCCAAATCCCAAACCAACAACGGAAATTTCCAGGAGCCAATGGATGAGTTTACTCTTTAACTTTTCAAAATGGTTTCCAAGAAATAAGGTCGTTAAAAAACCTCCAATCAAGGCTTCTGCACTATTCACAAAACCCAAGAACGCACAAACTGTAAGCAGTATGTAAACAGCGATAGCAATATTTTTCTTTGTCATAACGATTAATTTCCTGCAAAGGACAGTATAATCTTTACAACAACACCAAAGTGATTTCTTGTAGTCTATTCCTTTTGGTTATAGGTGTTTGAAAGAAGATTTTGGATTTTAGTGGTTAGTTTAGATTGGTATCCCTGGCGGGTAATGAAAAAAAGCCATCGTTTAATTTCCAATTCATCAACATCTATAATCCTAATTTGGCCCGATTTTAATTCTTGTTCAACTGAATGTATGGACAAAATCGAAAAAACATTAGAGTTTAATAAATAATTCTTAATGCTTTCTGTACTTCCAAGAACAGCGTGGTATTCCGATATACTCAGGTTATGTTTTTGCAAGGCGTTTTCTATCACTTCTCTCGTGCCTGAACCCACCTCGCGGCCAACAATTGGCAAATTTATAAACCCGGTTAAACTAATCGTGTCTGCATCTTCTTGGTTATACTTGGAAACAACCACCAATTCATCTTCTAGAAATTTACTGTATTGAAGTCGGGTATTGTGATTGTCGCCCTCAACAATGCCGAGGTTTATTTCTTTTTTCAGCACTGCCTGTTGGATATCAAAGGTGTTTCCGACTACTAAATTGATTTTTAATTCCGGATAATTCTTCTGAATTGCGATGAGCAGTTTAGGCAAAATATAATTAGCTATCGTTGTACTTGCTCCTATGCTAACTTCGTTGGAAAAAATCTTTTCGCCTAAAAACTCATCTTCTAATTCTTCATAAAGTTGAATGATTCGTTCGGCGTATTCTCGAAATAACACCCCTTCCTTGGTCAAATAAATAGAGTTAGCATTTCTTTCAAAAAAAGCTTTGCCATACATCTCCTCTAAGTTCTTAATACACTTAGAAACTGCAGGTTGTGAGATATGTAATTGCTTAGCAGCCAAACTAAAGCTTTGAGTTTGGGCAACTGCTTTAAAAATTTTCAATTTATAATTCATAATATTCGACCAAAACACAAATTTAGTAAATATAGTGATGCACCATTCTACAACAAGCGGTTTGAACGCAAGCAGGGGTGAATTGCACCGTTTGAACTTTTGTGCTATATTTGAACTTCGGTTCTCGCATCAACGGTAGAGCTAAAATTCCCTGCCTGCGTCAAGCTGCAGAA